>CAYHGN010000011.1:0-46119 GCA_964356005.1 uncultured Sphingobacterium sp. | reverse complement strand
AAAACTAACAAACACATTAACTCCAGCTAAAGCTGGAGCCTATTGAGCGACCGTACTAGTGCTATGTCATCTATACTTTGACGATCACATAGGAATAATCAGCGGCTAAAATAAAATGGCAGTTTACTTGTGCTGATATCAGGGTAAAATTATTGAGACTATATCCCTCATTTAATGAGTGACATAACACTAGGGCACTATACTCCAGAACCGTTTTCATCTCCACTTTCTATGGCCTTTATCTCTCTGCTTATCCTGGTACTAACTCTGGTTTCATGTACCCCATCAATCAGGGATATATCCAGATCTTTGGTTTTATCTGAATGATGGATGGCTGTATCATCGATATTCTGTAAAGCCACATCATAAGGTCCTTTATTACTCATGAGTTTTACAAAGACAGGTAAACATTCAAAGAGAATGAACAGGAACGCAATGAAGGATATTGCAAGATAATTATCCATATCGCGGCTGCCATCTTCTTTATAACTAAGCTGACCCAAAGCCCGGTTCCTGTCTGCAAAACCGGCAAGATTAGCCAAACTGTCGAGCTGTTTGCTGCTAAACATTCTTAATTGCGCCAATCCATCAAGCTCCTTTCGCTTGCTGAAGAAGGTATCCATTGCTGTAAGTTCTTTGCGCAGAAGTTCCAGCCTTAGCTCCTTTTGCACCACAATCGATTCCTTTTGCTTGGCATAGGTACCGTAACCAGTTATTCCGGAGGTCTGATTCGTTTTATCCCCAAAAACTTCCTGATTAAGAATGTACCTGGAACGGTTAATGTCCTTTTCCAAAGAATCCTTCTCGGTTTTAAAATTTGAGGTTTTCTGCAATTCCTGTGCATACTTCAGGTCGAAAGTCCGGTTCAGGGTATCAATTCTGGCACGTTGCAGGTTCAGATAGCTTGTTTTTAACTGCTGACGGATCTCCTTATCAAAGATTTTGAGCTCCAAAGGTCTGGAAATCACAATTCCAATCATGATTGCCAGAAGTATTCTTGGAGTAGCCTGTAATATCTGATGCCAGGTAGTCCCGCTTTTACTGATACTGGAAACTATATACCGGTCCATATTGAAAATGGCCAGTCCCCAAATTATTCCAAAAAGGAAAGCGAAAGGAATTGCAGTTTCAGTTCCTGCAAAAACGAAGTACATGGCATATCCACCTGAAAGTGAAGCGAACAGAGCCGTAAAAAATATGGTAGCACCTATGCCAACGTATTTATTATGTTCGGTGGGATATTTGAGAAGGGTGTCTCTATGTGTTCCGGAACAGAACCAAAAAAAATCAGTTAGCTTTTTCATTGTATATTAAGACGCCCGGAATGCTAATTTGTTACAAAATCCAGCAATTAAAGGTCCTAAGGGTCAAGATTGCATTCTCATTAATATTTAAGAAAATCGTACCTTTACACTAAACATTATGCGATATGAAAGAAATCACAGTACAGGAGCTAAAGGAAAAAATCGACAAGAAAGAAGATTTTCAATTAATCGATGTTCGCGAGACTTTTGAATATGAGATGTCAAATCTGAATGGCCTGAATATACCACTAGCGGGTGTTATTCTGGAGGCTTCAAAGATCAGTAAGGATAAACCTGTAATCATAAATTGCCGTAGTGGTGCTAGAAGCGCTGCAGCTTTGAATCAGCTTGAACAGCAATTGGGATATACTAACCTTTATAACCTAAAAGGTGGCATTCTGGCCTGGAAAACAGAATTTGAGCCAGATATGCAGGTATATTAATTCAATATGCTTAAAAAGGTCTTATTAAACATTTTTCTGAATGTGGCTATCATAGTTCTGGTAATGTGTATTGGATGGGCTGTAAAAAACTCATTCTATCTGTACGTTTTTGCTGGATTACCACCGCTTGGCATGCTGATTTATTTAAAATTCCGGCTGGTTAAGAGCGTCAGAAGTTTGACCAGAAAGAATCAGAAATAAACCGGAATTAACTCAAAACTTGATCAGGCCCAATCCAGGTGCATCTGATAAAACCCATTTCCCATCTTTAAATTCAGGATCTTTATACGGATTGTTGGTGGTTAAGAATGGCCCGTCGAGATCGGCCCAATCGCACAAAGGTGCCAGGGCAGCAGCAGCAAGTGTACCACAACTTGTTTCGCTCATGCAACCGATCATTGTTTTCAATCCCAGTTCTTTTGCTTTCATGATCATGCGGTAACCTTCGTGCATACCTGCACTTTTCATCAGCTTCATATTGATGCCATGGTAAACACCTTTGGCCTTTTCAACATCGGCAAAGCGCTGAACAGATTCATCACCTACAATTGCCACCGGACTTCTTTCGGTGATCCATGCATTTGAATCCGGGTCATCTTTTGCCATTGGCTGTTCAATCAATACCACACCCTGTTCATGAAGCCATAAGACCATATCCAGACCCTGCTGCCTGTCTGTCCAACCCTGATTGGCATCTACATATAATGGTTTATCAGTTGCAGAACGAATGGTATTAATCAGTTCCTTATCATTATCCCTTCCCAATTTTACTTTAATAATATGGCAGTTTTCTCCCTCTTTAATCTTGCGAAGCAAAACTTCAGGGGTGTCAATTCCGAGAGTATAGGAGGTTGGAGGCATTTTAGCCGGATCAGTATTAAAGTATGTATAACAGGGTTTTTGTTCAATCTTACCCCTCAGATCCTGCAAAGCAATATCAATTGCAGCTTTAATATTGGGATTTCCCGGAGCAATACTATCGAGATAAGCAATCAGTTCATCAAAATTGAATGGAGCTTTATGCCATGAAAGATCGACCTTTGACATAAAGGCATTTGCAGTTTCAATATTTTCGCCCATGTAAGGCACCATGGAGGCTTCACCATAACCTGTAAAACCTTCATAACTTATCTCCATCAGCATAATAGGAGTTGAGGTACGAGAAAATTTAGCGATTGTGAAAGGGTGCCTAAGATTGAGTTCAAAAGGTTTATAGCTGATTTTCATGGTGATAGATTAAAAAAACGAAATAACAAAAATTTAAGTTTGGATGAGGTATTTCTGTAATAAACTTTTACAGAATTAATTCTCAATAAGCAGATTGATTAAATGACAGAATGTTAAATTTAAAGAGCCAAAGAATTTAAACAAATATAGTCAGGACATATGGAAAAGATAAAAATATCAAGTGCTCAGTTTGAGCATAAGAGCACTGATAAAGTCTACAATTTATCCGTGATTGAAAAGCTGGCGAAAGAGGCCGCATCAGAGGGTTCAAAAGTAATTGCCTTTCACGAATGTTCAATCACAGGTTATACTTTTGCCAGAAATCTTTCAAGAGAACAAATGCTTGATCTGGCTGAGCTCATACCTGATGGTTCGAGCATCTTGCGCCTTAGAGATATTGCAGAAAAATATGATATTACGATTCTGGCAGGACTTTTTGAGAAAGATATCACAGGAAATTTATTCAAGGCTTATGTCTGTGTAGATAAAACCGGGCTGCTGGCAAAGCACAGAAAATTACATCCCTTTATCAATCCGCATCTTAGTCCCGGCAACAGCTATACCATATTTGACCTGCATGGATGGAAATGTGGAATTTTGATCTGTTATGATAATAATGTAATTGAGAATGTGAGGGCAACAGTATTGCTCGGTGCCAATATCATCTTTATGCCGCATGTAACTATGTGCACACCTTCTACGCGGCCAGGTGCAGGTTTTGTGGATCCTCAATTATGGCTCAATCGTGAAAATGATCCAACGTCCCTTCGCCTTGAATTTGATGGAATGAAAGGAAGGGAATGGCTAATGAAATGGCTCCCATCCAGAGCCTATGATAATGGGATCTATACGGTTTTCTCTAATCCAATTGGCATGGATGACGATCAGCTAAAAAATGGATGTTCAATGATTATCGATCCATTTGGGGACATTTTGGCGGAATGCAGAACCTTCGATGACTCCTTGGTTAGTACAATACTCATTCCTGAAAAACTTAAACAGGCGGGAGGTTACCGATACAAAATGGCGAGAAGACCAGACCTATATCGCAACATAATTGGACAGGAACATCAACCCGAGCTAAATGTGGTTTGGCTTAATTCTGAAGAAGTTAAATAGAGGTAAAAACAAATTCTTTACTGCTGACTGCGGATACTGCTGAATACAAGGTCCTCAATATATTCAACCACCAGTTGCTCGTTCTTACTCTCCCCAAAATCTGTCAGTGAAGGGAGATTGTACATAAAAAATACCTGTATATGTGACATTTCAATAATTGTACTTGCAAGTGAACGCGGATGGGTATAATCAGAATTATATTCAAGTATAATTCCGGCTATTAAAGAACAGAGGTCTTTATAAGGCTTGAATAATCTGTCTTTGTTATCATCCGATACATGTTTGGTCAGGTATGCCTTTGAGCCTTCGGCAATAATTATATGATGCAAAAGACTCTCATTTACATAAATTGTACTGTCATCATCAATAACATTAGATGCAAGAAGCTGAATTAATTTCTTCAGTTTAACAGTTGGGTCGGAAATATTATTTAGATGGAATGTAACTCTGAATTCAAGCCAGCTCCAGTACCATGCCGTAAGATAAATCAATAAACGATGTTTATTTTCAAAATACCTGTAAATACCTGCTTCCGTAGAACCAATCTCTTCAGCAAGTTTCTTGAAAGTAAATGATTCAAAACCATTTTCCTGTATCAGCAGAATACTGAACTGAATTATTTTTCTTCCAAGTTCTGTCTGTTCCGGATTACGAACAAACAATTTTTCATTCATCTTTATTTGAACCTGTAGTTCCATCGCTATCTTTAAATCTTAAACACAAATTGCCTTCATTTATTTGTGCTTTGCAAAAATAGGTAAAAGTTTTACAATTAGATGAGATAGTAAAACTATCATTTAAAATATTGATGCTATCTTCGCATCGTCAAACAAAACAAAAAATAAAAAAATGGAATCAAAAAATATGTTCAAAGAACTCAAAAGCGACTTGCCTGCCAGCATTGTTGTATTTTTTGTTGCGGTGCCGCTTTGTCTTGGAATTGCTCTGGCATCAGGGGCACCACTATTTTCTGGGATAATTGCCGGTATAGTTGGTGGAATTATTGTTGGAATTGTAAGTGGATCGCCTCTGGGTGTAAGTGGACCAGCAGCAGGATTGGCTGTTATTGTACTTACCTCGATAGCTACCCTTGGGTCATGGCCTGCTTTTCTCCTTTCGGTAGTGATTGCGGGGATAATTCAGCTGGCCATGGGATTTGCAAAAGCGGGTTTTATAGCATACTTCTTTCCGACTTCAGTTATCAAGGGAATGCTTACCGGTATTGGTTTGCTGATCATTCTTAAACAGATACCGCATGCTTTGGGGTACGACAAAGATGCCGAAGGCGATGATGCTTTTTTGCAGGCAGATGGGGAGAACACTTTCTCTGCTATCAGCAAAGCTTTTGACCTGGTGACACCCGGAGCGGTTTTAATAGCAGCCATTTCGATTGCTATTCTGATCTTATGGGATACAGTTCTAACCAAAAAACATAAGATCTTCCAATTAATTCAGGGGCCAATTGTTGTAGTATTTCTGGGTATTGTGATGAATTACATGTTCCAAAATGGAATGTTGAACTTTACCCTGGCAAGTGATCAGGTAGTACAACTTCCTGTAGCTCAAAACCTTGCGGAATTCTTCACACAGTTTACTTTACCCGATTTCACACAGCTCAGCAATCCGGAGGTTTACAAAATTGCAGTGGTATTAGCAATTGTAGCGAGCCTTGAAACCTTGCTTTGTGTTGAAGCTACCGATAAACTGGATCCTGATAAACGGGTAACACCTACAAACAGGGAGTTAAAAGCTCAGGGATTAGGGAACATCATATCCGGAATGATTGGTGGTTTACCTATCACTCAGGTAATAGTCCGCAGTTCTGCTAACATCTCCTTTGGAGGAAAAACAAAAATGTCGGCAATTCTCCATGGGGTATTTCTTCTGATTAGTGCCTTGACCATCGCTGGTTTATTGAATATGATTCCTCTGGCAAGTCTGGCAGCTATCTTAATCATGGTAGGATATAAGCTTGCTAAGCCAGAACTTTTCAAACAAATGTACAAGTTGGGCTGGGAGCAATTTGTGCCATTCATGGCAACTATAATTGCAATTCTATTAACTGATTTGTTGATGGGAATTACCATAGGAATGCTCTTTGGTATATTTTATACCTTAAGGCACAGTTACCGGAATTCACATCACTTAAAAACCAGCTTAAATAAAGCTGAAGGAACACAGATTTATCATATGGAACTGGCAGAAGAAGTTTCCTTCTTTAACAAAGCGAGTGTTTTGAAAGCCCTGGATGAAATTCCTGAAAACTCAAAAGTGATCCTGGATTGCACAAGGTCTAAATCCATAGCGCATGATGTGATTGAGCTGATCGTTAACTTTCGGACCAATGCAAAAACAAAAAACATACAGGTAGAGACAGTCAATTTTATAGAACCACAAGTAACAAGCTAAACAATATGAAAACATTAACTAAACAATTACAGGAAGCCATTTCTCCGGCTCAGGCACTGGAGCTTTTAACAGAAGGTAATAAACGCTTTGTAAGCAACCTCAAAATAAACCGGAATTTACTTCAGCAAGCCAATGAAACCTCAGATGGACAACACCCATTTGCAGTTATTTTGAGTTGCATCGATTCACGGACATCTGCAGAACTGATTTTTGATCAGGGATTGGGAGATGTATTCAGTGTTCGGATTGCAGGAAATATCCTGAATGAGGATATTTTAGGAAGTATGGAATTTGGATGCAAGGTAGCCGGTTCGAAGATCATAGTTGTATTGGGGCACACCAAGTGTGGTGCAGTAAAAGGTGCCTGTGATCATGTTGAAATGGGTAATCTAACTGCTCTGTTAACTAAAATCAGACCAGCCGTAGATGATGAAACGACTGTAACCTCAGAGAGAAACTCATCCAATGCCGAATTTGTTGAGAAGGTATCCACAATTAATGTGAAACGTACAGTAAAAGCAATAATGGAAAGAAGTCCGATTCTTAAAGAAATGATTGAAGCCGGACAAATTGGAATTATTGGTGGAACTCACGACATAAATACAGGTGTAGTTGAATTTTACGAGGACACACAGGTCATTAATTAATCATCGCTCCTGTTAAAATTCGGGGTATTTCAGAAAGTTTTACTGGAAGTACCCCGAATTTATTTAAGAAAAAATTGCATTTACCTCAAATTTACCTTTCAAACTTTTCCTGAAAGTGACAGAATGAAAAAATTAGTTTTAGCCGCCATTACGAGTCTTTTTACAATCGTTTCATTTGCCCAGAATACAAGAATAACCGACCCCAACACCATTGGTTGGCTTGGATATAATGGAACTATCAAATTAAACAAGAATTGGAGTATTCACACCGAGCTACAATTAAGAAGGGATCGTCTGATTACAGAACCTCAGCAGGATCTTTACAGGACAGGGATCAACTATATTATTAGCAACAAGCTTAGTTTAAGAGCCGGTTACGCCCTTGCAGAAACTTATAATTACGGTGATATACCGATCAATAACCTCGGAAAACAGTTTACAGAACACCGGATTTATCAGATGGCTACATTGAACGATAAAGCCGGATTATTTGAGTTCAGCCATCGTTTCATGCTCGAACAAAGGTGGATTGGCAGATACACAAACGCTTCTTTAACAAAAGAGGACAATTTTGTATACTGGAACCGGTTTAGGTATATGTTCAGAACCAATATTCCGCTAAATGGAAGAAGCATTGCTGATAAAACGCCTTATCTATCTGTTTATGATGAAATTCTTATCGGATTCGGAAAAAATGTAAACGAAAATGTATTTGACCAAAACAGGCTTGCAATACTACTTGGATATCGATTCTCTCCAAAAGTACGGCTTGAGGGAGGCTATCTGAACCAAATTGTACAATTATCCAGAGAAGTTAACGGCAGGAATGTATTTCAGGATAATAAAGGAGTTCTTTTGAGTACAATTCTGAATTTTTAACTCATCCTTTATTGAAAATTAATCTTTGTCCACTCTGTAAAATCTGAACCACTAATTTAAGAGGTTAATCCAATAATGCCGCATTATTCTCGTTATGTAATAGTTAGCAACGGCTAATTAGTTCTTGATGGGTTTATTATTCGGCATAATATGAAAAAGATCAAATTAATTGTTTGGGTTCTAATCTTTTCTGGTATCGCCTGCAACACCCAAAAAAAACCCAGAGCAGCAAAAATTGATGTTCCAATTGCAATAAATATTCAGGCTGAAAGCAGCGCAAATACAAATTTTATCAACCTAGGTTATTACCGCTTTCAATTGCTCAATACAATACAACAATTTCAAAGTGTAAATTTTGTTCTGGTTGAAGCCGACGAAAATCCGGAGGTTGTTCTCAATATTGATATTGAAAATTTTATGCTTTGGCCAAAAGATGAGCGGGTTTCCAGAAGAAGGCTAAGCCGTAACATTGTAGCAGGAACAGATTCAAACGGAAAACCTGTTTACCAGACAGTTACAGCAATTGTAGACATTATTCAGATCCAGCAAAGAACGAATGCACGATTTAAAACATCATTATCGATTAAGGCAGAACCACCGGTAAAATTTCAAAAAACATTTGTTTCCAACTATAACTATGTGAATACCTATGTTGATAATATTCAAGGTGATATGAGGGCACTGGATCCTTCGATCAGCATGTCAAGAGGGATGGAAAATGAATTGAATGAGGATGATTATATTTTAATTTTATCAAAACAGGAAATGACTCGCCGTCTGGCCGATGAAGTCCGAAAATTTTACGATTCGAAAACTAAAGTCCTAAAATAAAATAAGTGGGTTTACTACCTTTGTCAGGCATGGTAGTTGAATTGTATAAACCTTTCGAACATTTAAATTTCAGCAAACAAATTTGTTTCCTTAGTGGCAATAAACTTAAGTCGGCTGATGAAGAAATTACTGTATTTCCACTCTGGCTGATGCAGGAATACGATCTACAGGATAAACCATTTAAGCTTCTTGATGAAAGCATGTCAACGTATGGCGACATGAAACTACCCTGCTCAGGGGAAATTTATGAGCAGGCTTTAGTGCCGCTCGAAGAAGAAATAGGAGCTGCCTTTTTAGCTGGATATGACTCAGTTCAACAAATTCCTGAATTAAGATTATTTCAATGGATAGCCAAAATGGTTTATGGCATCCTTTTCAATGAAATCCGCATGGGGATGATGCAGCAGAAAGCTAAGAATGAAGAGTTTATTCTCTCACAATCTCTGATTCATAAGTTCAGCAATCTCCACCTTATGCTTCAATCAATAAATAAGCCTGTGATTTTTGAGGGAAATAATCCATGGAGCTTACGAGTTTTCAAACTTGAGAGCAGTAAGGATTTATTCAACTACCGTGATGAGATCAACACACTTACATTCTCTCTGGGAATGAAGGATTTTGGAATCATAGCATGCCTGCAGGATAATGGCACCAATGCGATTTATCACAAGGAAATTCTTTCAAAACTATCCGGAAAATCAGTACATCCTGCACAATTGGAGGAAGTGTTCGCGCGATTTTTTTATTCAAATTACCTGTTTAACCGTTTACCTGAATATACAATCATGCCGACAGAGGAGGCAATTTATATTGAGGCAATGCCATTACGCGGGATGAGCAATAAACCACTTTTTGATTTCTGGCAAAACAAAACCTATGCTCAGGTTTTGGAAAATTTCTGGAAACCATGGGGTATTTTATTGTTTGAGATCCTGAAAGACCCTGAACATCCTTTAAGTTATTTGCTGAATAAAAATATGGAGTTTATTTCAGTCGAATCTGTTGATTTGCCATCATAAAAATTTTATATATCCGGTTGATAACTGATTTTCAGGTTTGTTTTAAACCAAGAACTCATCATCCTGTTAACTGATTAACAAAATAGCCTGCAATATCAGGGTAGTAAATAATCGTCAAAAGTATTCCGGTTAGTGCCCCATAGAAGTGAGCATCATGATTAATTGCATCTCTTGAATTACGGGAGGCATAAACACAATATCCAAGAAACAGGAATCCGTATAAAACTGCCGGAATAGGAATTGGTATAGGGAAGATTATCATTTTATTCATCGGATAGAATAAAATATAGCTGAATACGACCGCACAAACGGCCCCGGAGGCACCCAGACTGTTAAACCAGAAATGCTCCTTATGCTTAAAAATAGAAGTGATATCACTCAGAATTATGCTTACAATGTATAATAATCCAAACTGAAAATGACCCCAGCTGCTCAGTGAAACAAAAGTTTTTTCAAGGGTGAAGGCGAAAAAATAATAGGACAACATATTCACCAGCAGGTGAGGCCAGTCTTTATGAATGAGTCCGCTGGTGATCATACTGTACAATCGGCGACCACGGCTTACACTGTAAGGGTGAAGCATAAATTTTCCGTAAACCTCCGCATTCGAAAAGGCATAGATACTGGTGACAATCGTGAAAATAAAAATAATCGTTGCAACAGGGGTATCGTTAATATAAGTCTCCATTAATATAATTCAATTTTAGCAGGACTAATTAAACGGCCTACCGGATATCTTAAATGTGTTTTTTCGTAATATTTCGAATTCCTGTACACCCAATCAAGTTGTGCAGATGGGCTTTGCAGCAAAGCGGGATTTTTTTTCTTTTCCTCTTCAAGTCTGGCTAATAATACAGGATCCTGCTTTATTAGTCGCGCCGCTTCATCCTCAAAAACATAATCAGAGAAATGTTCTTTCTGGCCAAGTACTGAGTCAAAGAAATTCCAGGCAAAGAATGAATCTACACCCTGAGGTTCGAGGGTTTCGACAATGTATCTATTCTGCACCTGATTGGTATAAATGATATAATCACCTTCATAATACTTCACTCTTTGATTTTCAGTGCGGACTTTGACCTGAGAATGAAGATAATGACCTTCATAGGGTTTATTAACCGTTTTATAATCTTCAATATAATACATTTCTGATTCGATCTCGTAATCTGCAGCAAGGCGTTTCATCTGAACACCATTAAGTAGCATCAAATCAATTACCTTTTTCCAGGATTGCGGAATAATATAAGCTAATGGTTTTTTTACTGTCAGGGAGGGTAAATAACGATCAAAAACCCGGATATCTTTTTCGTAAGGCTCGTTCTGATCATAATATAGCCTTGGCAAACTGCTTAACTCACTGGTTTTATATTTAGCTTCATAGCCTTTGAATCTGAGAAGGGAAAAGCTTTTATCATCCAATGTCCATTGAAGGGGAAATAAAGTCTGTACCCTCACCTCTGCATCAGCCTTCTGCTTATTTTTGGAAATCAAATCCCCATCCCGTTCTACAATTTCAATCACGTGCTCCATAAACTTATAAGTACCATCAACACGCTGGTGATATGGCTTAAGCATATGCGATTCGGGCATAAAACCAATGGTATTATGTAAGGCAGCATATCCGGTTGAATAGCGCGCAGTCTCTAAAAAACCAGTAATTCCGGAATCCGGACTCTCCTCAATGCTGTTGACATAAGGGGTCATTTTGAAGTTAGAAGCCTCCATCTTACTATATAGATCAGGCAGCATACGACTGCTTAAATATTCTGAAAGTATAGGATGAAGCTTATCCTTCTGAGTAGCTATGAGTGTCATAATGTATTGATAATCAGATCCATTACTGGTATGGTTATCAATAAAAACTTCCGGCTTCCAGGTGTTGAGGATCGTTTGAAAGGCCCTTGAGTTTCTGGAATCACCTTTAATAAAATCCCGGTTTAGATCCAGATTCTGATAATTTCCACGAAAACCATATGACTCAGGGCCATTTTGATTAACTCTGGAAAGACCTCTGTTTAACATTCCATCAATATTGTAAACAGGAATGATACAGATCACTACATTTTTTGGTATCGAATTCTTTTCCAGCAGATTACGCACAAGCATCATGCTGGCATCAATACCTTCCGGTTCACCCGGATGAATCCCATTATTGATCAGTAGAATTCTTTTGTTTTGCTTCCTGATTTCGATAGGATCAAAAATTTTATCCCCTGAAAGAACTATCAGATTTACCGGTTTTCCGATATCGCTTTGCCCGCAATCGAAAATCCGCATCTTCTCATACTTTTTATCGAGAATCTGATAATAATCAATCAGTTGCTGATAAGTCGCGGTTAATTCCTTATTTTTTTCAAAAGGACTTATCTGTGCATTTGCCATAAGGAAACCATTAATTAAGATCAATAAAAGACAAAATCTCTTCATCATAACTGTGTGACAAATATAAGATCAATGCCCAAGCTTATCGATAAGATCTGCAAGATTCCTATCCTTTTCTGTAATTTTAAAATCGTTTATTCTTAGGCAGGCTATTTAATATCAGATCGTAAGAATGATCGATCATTTCCTTTAACTGGATGTCGCTTAATCGGCCATTCATAAATACAGTATTCCAGTGGGTTTTATTCATATGGAAACCCGGCTGTACTTCCTCATATTCTTCCCGAAGGGATATTGCTCTCTCAGGTTCACACTTTACATTGAAACGGTCAGGCTGATCAAGTCCGCAAAGCAAAAAAATCTTATCCGCTAATTTGAACACCAGCGTATCTTCACCGAAAGGAAAAGTTTCAGTAACTCCGGTTTTTAAAAGGCAATAATCTCTTAAGCTTTCGATATTCATTTCAGGGTACTCCAGTTATTAAAAGGTAATGAGAGCTGTCAGGACTTATCATTTCAACATTACGATATCTAATGTTTAATTTCGCAAGCCAATTATAAAAATAAGCAATAATGACCTTAAGCGAAAATATAAGCTATACTGTTACAGAACGATTTTTAAGATATACCGCAATTGATACACAATCTGACCCGAATTCTTCAAGCTTTCCTTCTACCGAAAAACAAAAAAATCTTGGTGCTCTATTAGTCTGCGAATTACTCGAAATGGGCTTAAAAGACGCTCATTTAGATCAGTATGGCTATGTTTATGCCAGCATTCCGGGAAATACTGATAAAAAAGTGCCTGTGATTTGTTTCTGCTCACATATGGATACTTCTCCGGATTGTAGCGGAGAGAATGTTAAAGCGGTTATTCATGAAAATTATCAGGGTCAGGATATTATCCTTCCTGACGACCAGAATCAAATTATTCGAATGAAAGATCATCCTGACCTGAAAGATCAGATTGGAAATGATATCATCACTGCCAGCGGAACTACCTTATTGGGTGCCGACAATAAAGCGGGAATAGCCGAAATTATGGATGCAGCAAATTTCCTGATCTGCCATCCTGAATATAAACACGGAGAAATCAAGATCCTCTTCACGCCTGACGAGGAAATTGGAAGAGGGGTTGACAAAGTGAATCTTAAAAAACTTGGTGCCGATTTCGCTTATACAATCGATGGTGAAACCCTTGGTTCTATTGAGAATGAAACCTTCTCGGCCGATGGAGTAAGGATAATTATTCAGGGAGTAAGTGTTCATCCCGGATTTGCAAAAAACAAAATGGAAAGTGCTATAAAGATAGCTTCAGAAATTGTTTCGGCATTACCAGGGGATAATCTTTCGCCCGAAAGCAGCTCAGGTACAGAGGGTTTCATACACCCTGTTTCTATAAACGGTACGGTAGAACAGGCAAGCATTGAATTCATCATCCGTGATTTTAACACGGAATTTTTAAAAAGTCATGAGCTGATTCTGGAACAAATTGTACAGAAAGTTTTGAAGGTTTATCCCAGTTCAGCATATGAATTTATCGTGGAAGAGCAATACCGGAATATGAAATCGGTCCTTGATCAATATCCGGAAATTGTTCAGGCAGGAATTGAAGCAATTGAACGAAGCGGTTTAACAGCCAGATTACAGAGTATCAGGGGAGGAACAGACGGCTCGAGGCTCTCATTCATGGGATTACCCTGCCCGAATTTATTTGCCGGAGAGCATGCCTTTCACGGAAAGCAGGAATGGGTATCTGTTCAGGATATGCAAAAGGCTGTTCAAACCATTATTAATCTGGCATTGATTTTGGGGGAGAAGAGTTAAAAAAGTCCCTCCTTAACCAATAAGAACTCAAAACAATTTAATATAAGAGATTGCCGGACTGATACAAAATATTGTGGGCTTCGTATATAATAACCATTGTAATGAAATCATTACGAAGTCTATTAAACCTTTATCACACACTTAGTCTAAAAACAGTATGCAGACAAAAATCAACTATTTTTTCGCACTATCATTATCCATATTTCTTTTCAGTTACCTGCCTGGGTATTCTCAAAAAAAAGCAGAGCAGATAACATCACTATGGATCGATAAACCAATACTAATTGACGGTAAGCTAAATGACTGGAATGATAGTCTTAGTCTCTATAACGATGCAGCAAAACTACACTATAACATCGCCAATGATGATGAGAACATCTATCTCGCAATAAAAAATGGGGCACCAGAAAGTTTAACGCGAATTCTGGCAAGAGGAATAAGTTTCTCAGCTAATATTGAAAACAAGAAAATTCCAACGATGGTAACCTTTCCTCTTCTCGACCGGACTCCTGGAAAAAAGTTAAATGAAACAGAACCGCCTGAGCCTGAAGAGATACAAAGAAGAATTCTTGAAAGAATCAAGGAGATCAGAGTAGATGGATTCAAAGAAATCATTGATGGGGGTATCTCACTTTACAATACCTATGGGATAAAAGCTGCAGCGGCTTTTGATTCAAAAAATAATCTGATTCAGGAGATCGTAATACCAATCCGCTTACTTGGCATTGAACCCGGCAGAACTGAACCAATAACCTACGGCATAAGGATAAATGGATTTCAGGGTCCTGCGGCAGTTCAGCAAAGGGATATGAATGCATTTGATGATATGTATGGAGGCAGATACGGTGGCAGGAATAATGGCAGGTATGGCAGAAATTATGATGGAATGTATGGTGGGATGCCTTCCAGAAATTACCCTTCAGCCAGAATATCAACATCGACAGAGTTTTTTATAAAAAGCACTCTGGCAGTAAAACAATAAACAAAACTCATGATTATGAGTTACGGACAATTTAAACCAATTATGAACCAAATAATAACAAACATGAAAAAACTGATACCCTTAGTCATCGGCTTATTTATTAGCTACGGTGCTACTGCACAAACAAGCCGCGATATAAGTGGAGTGGTACAGGATTCCACGGGTACCAGTATCATCGCTGCTACAGTGAAATACATTGCCGGAAAAGACACTTTATTTACCAGAACTGATGTTGATGGAAATTTTATTTTTAAAGGCGTTAAATCCTCAACTTTCCTTTTAACTGTATCGAGTTTAGGCTACCGGCCATTAAATAAGCGATTTTTATACAAAGATGGTGATACAGCAATAAAATTAGACCCAATCAGTCTGAAGGCAGAGAGCAGAATGCTTTCTGAAGTTGTTATTTCGGGTACCCCATCAGTGACCATAAAGGAGGATACAATCATTTACAGGGCATCTGATTACCCTCTCCGGGAAAATGCTCTGGCTGAGGATCTTCTTAAGAGATTACCCGGGGTTGAGGTGGATAAAGATGGTAATGTTACTGCTCAGGGCAAGGCAATTACAAGGGTAAGGGTCAATGGAAAAGATTTTTTTGGGGGCGATGTTAAAACCGCGACCCAGCAACTTCCTGCAGATATCCTTGAGTCTGCTCAGATTATCGACGACTATGGTGATCAGGCCAACCTTACCGGGATCAGAAATGGTGACCCTGAAAAGATTTTGAACTTTACAATCAGAGCCGATAAAAACAAAGGCTATTTCGCCAGAGGCACAGTTGGTGGTGGTGATAAAGAACGTTATCAGGCTTCACTTACAGCCAATACCTATAATAATTCTGAGCAGTTTTCTTTCATAGGCAATCTGAACAACACAAACAGTTCTGTGTTCAACTTCGGCGGTGGTGGTGGATTTGGTGGCGGTGGCGGTGGTGCCCGAGTACAAGGCGTCGGTGGTGGTGGCGGCGGCGGTACACGATTTCAGGGTAGCGGCGGTTCCCAGGGCGGAAACAACAGTGATGGGCTCACTTCAGTAGGATCTATTGGATTAAATTATCGTAAAGATTATGGCAAGAAAGTGAGTTCATACGGGAATTACAGTTTTTCGAATCGTGATAACGATGTGATTAGTGATCAGTTGCAACAAAACAATTTTCAGAATTCACTTATATCAACAAACCAGAATTCATTAAAGAATTTGATTAATAATAATCACAGATTTGGTTGGAATCTGGAATATCGTCCAGATAGTGTAAACTACATTAAATTTAATCCTACCTTCAGCTATGGATCATCACTGGATAACGGAAATACAAGTTATTTACAATACGATGGTGGACGACTTAGTTCCGATGGAATAACACTCAATAACACAGATTCCAAAAACCCAAATTTCGGAGCAACCCTATTATTGAACCATCGCCTTAAAAAAAGAGGGAGAAATCTTTCCTTATTCACTTCAGCTAATAATGCCAAGACCAAACAGGAAGATGATCAGCTGACTCAATATATCAACTATCTGGTTGGGGGTGGAAGTACCAATGTTTATAGAAATCAGGAATTGTATGATAATAACAGAAACTCCAATATAAATGCGAATCTTTCTTATAATGAGCCACTTAGCTTAAGGTCAAATCTTGAGTTTAATTATAATCATAGCACAACAACCTATAAAAATGAAAGGGAAACTTACGATATTACCCCGAGTGGTTCATCAAGCTACAATGTAAGTCTGAGCAATGATTTCAATTATTCATTCAGTACCAACAGGTTTGGTTTGAATTACAGATTTAATGAGAAAAAATACAATTATTCCTTCGGACTAAGTGCTCAGCCAAGTGTTCTGGAGGGCAGATCGGTGGTTAATGGTGTTACAACTCCAAACAGGAACACTGGCTTTAACATTATTCCTTCTGCACGTTATTCCTATAATTTCTCAAGGACCAGAGCAGTAAATGCATTTTACTTTGGCCGGGCAAATGAACCAACCTATATTCAATTACAACCAACCCCGGATATTTCAAACCCGCAGTATCCTGTTTATGGAAATCCAAATCTTGGAGCTGAATTCTCACATTTCCTTACTTTTAGGTATAATAATTTCAATTTCAATTCCGGAGATGTGTTATTTTTTAATGTGTCCGGAAATTTTACGGAAAATAAGATCGTTTCGAACATCATTCGATCTATGGATCCGGCAGTTGGTTTGGTACAGGAAACCCGTTACCTTAATACGGATGGTTATTATACTGCCAATGCCTTTTATAATTTCTCCAAGCCTTTCCAGGAGAAGAAATATGTGTTTTCATTCAATGGATCAGCCAATTATATCAATAACATTTCATACACTGATAACCTAAAGAATATAGGTAAAAACTGGATTTTTTCGCAGGGTCTGAACATGCAGATCAACCCGAATAAAAATCTTGAATTCAATCCCGGATTGAGATACAGCTTAAATACCAATACGAATGATGCGATAACCAATAACAATACGAAGGTTTCAACTTATTCATTGAATTTCAGCAATAAAGTTTACTTTTTGAAAACCTGGTTGATAGGTTCCGATCTCAGCAAATCATTTAATAATGGATACAGCAGTTCATTAGCAGTTAATCCATTTATTATTAACACTTATCTTGAAAAGCAATTCTTTAAAGACAGGCGTGCTTCCTTAAGATTTCAGGGATATGACCTTTTGAATGAAAATACCAGTGTATCCCGTGCTGTAACCGGAAATGTTATTACTGATAGCCAGAGCAATCGACTTTCCAGATATTTTATGCTAAGCTTTACGATGAGATTGCAAAAATTCAGTGGAAAACAACCTGAGCAACAACAAATGAGCCCGGGAATGAGACCGGGTATGGGCGGTCCGGGAATGGGCCCCGGTATGAGACAAGGAAACGGTCCGGGAAACTTCTGATAATTCCTTTTGATAAATTTAAAAAAGCTGCTCCTTACAAGGCAGCTTTTTTATTAATAACCTAAGTTCGATTTAAGGAAGGTTGACAGATAGGCGTATAGTTTTTCAGATATTCTCTGGAGCTAAGGGAGGCTCATTTTGAAAAACAATGCCTGTGTGTTATAGGCTATTTCAGCCCTTTCCTCTGGAGTAGTTCCGGCAAGAAATCGCGTTATATTTCAAATTACGCATAGCCGGAAGCTACCTCCTCCGGCAAGGTTTATTTTACCCCGAGCTGTTTTTCATTGGGACGGCAGCCCGGCAAAAGGACCATTTGCCATTATTAATAAACCCGGGTGGCAGCTCTGGCTTTTTTGCTTGTTGAATTTCATGATAGCTATTAAATCTGCTGCAAAAAACCAGGGCAGAACACGGGATTGGCAGGACCGAAGAGCCACAGACCCTGCTTTCTAAAATAAAATCAGTCAATTCAAATTGTACTTCGGCAATATTTTATGTCGAACTCAGGATTATAATCATTTTATAAACTCAGGAATATCTATATTAGAAATAGAAAACATTCTTATATGGAAAGAAGAAAATTTATAAGCAGTGGATTGGCTGCAGGTGTAATAATACCGGCAACTTATACTACTCTGCTGGGCTCAGAAGCAACGGCAGCTGAAAATACGCCTAAAACTGAAGTCGAAGCCAATAAAATGGCAGAAGAGGATGGGATTATTATCGAGAGAAGTGTATCCGGTAGGCCCCATGCAGGAAAGGTTCTGGCAGTAATCCAACCACATGTTGATGATTCAACCCTATTTGCAGGCGGCACTATCGCAAAACTGATCAGTGAAGGTTATACCGGTTATCTGATCAGAACCACAAATGATGACGCTGCAGGCAGTGGAACCGATGGTGACAGGGTTCTGAATAATGAAAGAGACAATGATAAAGTAGCCAAAGTTCTGGGTTTGAAAAAAGTATATAATCTTGGATACCGTAACCATCGTATGGATGAATACAATACCCAGGAAATAAAGGGAAGACTAATATTCCTGTTCAGACTTTTGAAAGTAGATACCATTTTCAGTTATGACCCATGGGGACATTACGAAGAAAACCCGGATCATTATGTAACTGCTCAGGCGGTTGAAGCAGCACGATGGATGTCGGGCAGTGTCGATTATCCCGAGCAACTGGATGCGGTTAAACCTTATGGTGTAAAAGAACGCTATTATTTCGCCAGAGGTCCGCAATTAGTAAACCGAATTGTTGACATATCGAAACATATTGATAAAAAGGTTGAAAGCAACGTGGTCATCACTACTCAGGGCCCCGGAGGCAATAATGGCTCAATAATCAGAAAGAGACTTGCTGAACAGGGTAAAAAATTGCCAATACTTGGCGATACGGATGAATCTGCAGACTTTAACTATGTGAAGCATTTTGTGCTCGATAAAGACTCTTTAACTCAAAGAGGTACACCATCAGACCGTGAAGTTGGTAAGAAGTACGGATTGGAATGGGCTGAAGCCTACCATTATATTGGTAATCCGGTTTCAGTATTACCTGATTATATCGAGAAAAATGCGGTTCCTAAGTAATCAAATTGCTAAAATTGAAAAGCCCTGATAGATTTAATCATCAGGGCTTTTTTTTTAATATTTAACGTGAGTTGGATATAAAAACATTCTGGGGTAAAATTATATTGAAGATTATCTATTGTTTTAGAAAGCAAAGTCTGAGATTCTTCAGTCGGGAAAGTACTGTCTTCTGTACTAGCTAGCGCACGCGCAATGTCATTATTTAAGCATTCAAAATTTCTGTTTGGTACCGTTTTGCCCATTTGCCCTGTAGAGGCCACATTTCATAATAGTTTAGCCGACCCCGGTGGTCGCATGTTTATAGAAAGACCATACAAGCCGTACACCAAATCGGGGTCGGGATTTTTTCATTGAAAATTGTTCTATAAACATGTGACCCATTCTGGGTCATCTATAAATATGCGGCCTTCTTCGGGGTCGACAGAGAAAATTTCGAATCGAAAGAGCAATCGGTAGGGTTGAACTTAACCTTAAATAATGACATTGCGCGGGCACCAGCAGATGATCCTATTGCCGGGCTGTCCGTCCCAATGAAAAACAGCACCGGGTAAAATAAACCTTGCCGGAGGAGGTAGCTTCCGGCTATTCGTAATTTGAAATAGAACGCAATTTCATGCCGGAACTACCCCCGGAGGAAAGGGCTGAACTATCCTATAATACACAGGTATCGCTTTCATAAATCAAATATTACGGCTCAAGAGCCTTATCAGATCAATTATAATGGTACTTTTTACCCTTCCTTATACCGAACCCAGTTTATTTAATTCTTTTTAGTTTTCCTCATTGGATTATCCCCTGTTGATACACCCCTTACACTTGAGTTACCTTTAAATAGCTCAAATCTGCTTGGCATGAATTGCCGCGGCCAATAATTATTATCTTCATCAATATCGGCAGTCTCCCGCAAAGGATCGAGTTCAATGCTTTTAACTTCTTTCTTTTTAGCAAATACTTTAGACACCTCAGATTCATTTAACCTCCATATTTCGGCAGGTATTCTTTCAATTTCCGAAGTTCCATCCATAAAATTGAACTGAATAATCAGTGGCATTACCTGCCCTCCTATATTTTTAAATCTGAGCTCGTAAAAGTTTAAATTACTGTTCAGCAATTCCTTTTCCTTTTCACTTAATCTCGCAATAAACGCCGAATAAGACTTTTCATCCTCGGGAGTAACGCTGAATGGATTATAAGAGTTATAAAAATCGCGGGTAGCCGCATCTGACTCTACCACTGTCTTTGGATTATCTTTAATGTTATTGTTTTTACTTACGTAGCTCTCTTCTCTGTCAAACACCTTCTTTGCATCAGATTTTCTTTCTGCAGGACTTCGGTTATCAAGTTTAAACCAGCTTGCTGATTCAAGTGAAATATCTACCGGTTCTGTTTTAAAGAACCAGCCCCTCCAATACCAATCAAGATCAACAGCTGATGCATCTTCCATAGTTCTAAAAAAGTCGTCAGGAGTAGGATGCTTGAACATCCAACGCTTAGCATATTGTTTAAAGGCATAATCGAACAAATCCCTTCCCATTACCGTTTCCCTTAAAATATTTAGTGCTGTTGCCGGCTTTGCGTAGGCATTCGGGCCAAATTGAATAATATTCTCAGAATTTGTCATAATCGGTTCAAGCAAGTGCTTTTCACTTCTCATGTAAGGAACTATTTTATGGGCTGGCCCCCTTCTCGATGGATAGTTTCTATCCCATTCCTGTTCAGCCATAAATTGCATAAAGGTATTTAAACCTTCATCCATCCAGGTCCACTGACGTTCATCAGAATTGACAATCATCGGAAAGAAATTATGCCCGACTTCATGTATGATCACAGAAATCATTCCGTACTTAATAGCATCAGAATAGGTTCCATCAGCATCAGGGCGACCATGATTGAAACAAATCATAGGGTACTCCATACCATTTGATGCTTCCACAGAAATGGCGACCGGATATGGATAATCAAAAGTTTTTGCACCATAAGATTTAATCGTATGTGCAACAACTTTAGTTGAGTACTGCTCCCAAAGCGGATTTCCTTCCTTGCCATAATATGACATCGCCATCACATCCCTATTCTGCTGTTTTACAGCCATCGCATCCCAAATCAATTTTCGTGAAGAGGTCCAGGCAAAATCCCGGACATTTTCTGCATGATAAATCCAGCTCTTTTTATCTTTTGATCTGCCCTTTTCAAGTTTTTCAGCTTCAGCCTGGGTACGTATGATTACGGGTTTATCATAACTTTTCTTTGCTTCTTCCCATCGTTGCAATTCATTCGGACTCAAAACCGACTTGGGATTCTGCAACACTCCGGTTGCACCAACCATGTGATCGGAAGGAACAGTAATTTTAACTTTATAATCACCAAAAGTTAGTGCAAACTCTCCTTTACCCATAAACTGCTTATTTTGCCATCCCTGAAAATCAGAATAAACAGCCATTCTCGGGAACCACTCGGCCATAGTATAGAGGTAATTACCATCTTTCTCAAAATATTCGTAACCTGGCCGACCACCTATAAAACTAATCCTGTCATGAATATTGAAGCTCCAGTCTATTGTGAATTCCATTTTCGCTCCCGGTTTAAGAGGCTCGGACAGATTAACCCTCATCATTGTTTTATTAATCGTTACAGGAATATCCCGGCCTGCCATATCTTTAACTGAGATTATCTTGTAACCAAGATCCTGATCATGCCATAAAATTCCCTGAAGCTCTGTCATAGACATATTTTCAGAGAGCTTGCTTTCTGCAACTTTGGGTGTATTAGAATCTTTCGCTCTTTCATTCTGATCAAGCTGGATCCATAAGTAAGAAAGCGGATCCGGAGAATAGTTATGATAAGTGACTTTCTGCCAACCTTTAATAGATTGATTCTCATCATTCAGCTCAACTTCGATTTCGTGATCTGCCTTTTGCTGCCAGTACATATGACCCGGTGCACCTGATGCCGTTCTGTAAACATTAGGAGATCGAAGACTGCTACCTAATTGTTCAAATCTTTCAGCATGGTTTTGCTCTGTCTGCTGAGCAATGCCTTTAAGTCCGCAAAGCAATAAAACTGCTAATGCAATTGATATTCTTTTCATAATCTATATAATGGCTTAATACAATTGGTCTTAAATTCAGGGAATCCCGGGATAAAATCCACGCTAAGATAAACAGTCACTTAATATTTAAAGAAAATACTCACCAAAACTTTGAATCAATCATCATCATAACTGCCATTCCAAGAATAATCGCAGAAACAACCATTGTCCATTGCTTTTGATTCACTTTGAAAAACTTCAATGGGATCAGCGAAAAAAAAAGAAAAAACAAGACAATCAATATCTGACCGGCCTCAAGCCCGATATTAAAGGCCAAAAGAGGGTTCAATAAAGACACCTCCTTGCCAAGCAGTGCCTCAAGGTAATTGGAAAAACCCAGGCCATGTATCAGTCCAAAAAAAATTGCAAAAAAATAATTGAGTTGAATTCCTTTAGAGGCTGATGGGTTGAGAATGTTTCCGGCTGCTGTTATGCCTATAGTTACAGGTATTAAAAATTCAACCAGATCTGAATTGATATTCAGTAATTGAAAGGTTGCAAGCGCCAGAGTAATCGAATGTCCGATGGTAAAAGCTGTAACTAAAATGATTATCCGCTTCCACTCTGAAATAGAATATAAACTGCATAGAACTACCACAAATAATATATGATCAAATCCGGCAAGATCAAGAATATGATTTGTTCCCAGCTGGAAATAAAGTTCAAATTGTCCCATAGAACCAGATTGTTAAATAATACCTGAGCTTCATAATAATATCCATAATTTGCAGCAAATATCAGATATTATGTTTTACAATTATATATTTTCAGTCTTTCTGCTCATTCAAAGCTTATTCCATCCCTTCTATATTAGTCTGACTGAAATAAAATATAATTCAAAGGAAAGTAGTCTGGAGATTTCACAAAAAATTTTCTGGGATGATCTTGAAGTAGAATTAACAGACCTGTATCAAGGCAAAATTGATTTTTTAAAACCAAAAGACAAAACCGATCTTAACAGAAAACTTAAGCAATACATCCTGCAGAACAACGAAATTTTAGTGAATGGAAAAAAAGCTGAACTAAGCTATTTGGGTTATGAAATCGAAGAAGATGCCGCCTGGATATATCTTGAGGCGAAAGACATTTCCAGACCTCAAAAAGTTGAAGTCAGAAATAGCACACTGCACAAACATTTTAACAGTCAGCAAAATATTGTTAATTTTTATCTGGATAAAAGCCCGAAGAGCCTCATTCTGATTAAAGGGAAAGAAAGTGGAATATTGACATTTTAAGAAAAATTAAAACATCTGTAAGGTCTTGAACCGATTGAATCCTGCAAATTTACTTTCTAATCCAATTTGAGTATTATTAAAATATTGAGAGCTTAATACTGTATTTTAAATAATTAATATTTTCAACAAATAAATAACCTTTGATTAAAATATTTAATCAAAAGTTATTTATTTAGGCAATTTTCAAAAAGAATTAAACGATTGCACTTATTCTTTCACAGTTTCTTTCGTTTTCTTGATTTGGAACATTCTGGATAAATTAAATCCAAATCTGATTTCGGTTTTATCCCAGCTTCCGGTAGTTTCTGTAAGGAAGGCTCTTTCATTCATCCCTGTTGAGTTTGAAAAATGCAGTTGAAAAACATGACCACCCGTCTCTATATCTACACCAACTGATAGTGGGTTATTATAGAGATTCATATCTACTCCATATAATAAATACGAATAATCCCAGGTCAATGCCATCCTTTTTGAAACCTTATAACGGCCACCTATCCCGGCAGCAAAAACATCATTAGGCATACTTGAGGTAGCCACCAAATTCTGATGAACCATCGTAGGACTAAATTGCAGGCTAAATTTATCACTGAACTTTCTTCCAATGATTACCTGAGTATAATAAGCCATTCTGGAGGTAAAATAATTCTGCCTTGCTGGATCAGACCAAGGCAAAGTATTCAAAGTGGTACCTCCGGAAATTGCAATGGTTACGGGGAAACTGTTCGTCCCGGTCGATTGTCTGATCGGTGCATACTTGATAAAACCATCCAACTCCTTTTTATAAGTGCTTCTCCCGATTCCTACCATCAGATTATCCCTCAAGCCAAAATCAAGAGCCATTCTCATGCTTGCCTGATCCAAGCCAAAAAAATTACTCATGCCTTCGCTGATCTGTCCAAAGCGGTGTAAAATTATAAAGTCCATCGTACCGGGAGACAGGAATTCCATCGACTGGGAATTAATAACCCGGGTAGCTTTGAATGCATTTTTTACAAGCTCTTTCTCGGGTTTATCCTCAGCAATAAGTTTCAACAGATCTTCTTCCTGAGCACTCACTTTACTCCATACAAGTATAAGTAGCGTCAGTGCTATTAGTGTATTTCCAATTTTTTTCATATAAATAATTGTTTATTTATTCGCGCTTATGCAGGATTGATTAATTACCAAGTACTTGCAGGCTGCAATCCACTTTTATACTGGCTGATTTTGCAACCTTATCTGATACCAAACGAGGAACCTCAATTCCATAGTCGTTCAGAAGAACTGAAAACTTTGCAGCAATGGAAACCTTACCATCGTTTACAGTAACTTTCCCATTGGTTTCAACATCCTTTGTTAGACCATGCATAGTAAGCTGGCCTTTTACGGTCACATCATAATTCCCATTTTTGGAATAATTAATCTGAGAAGGATTTATTATCTGGCCTTTAAACAGGGTCCTTGGAAATTTCTCACTTTCAAGATAGTTTTCATGAAAATGTTCCCGCATCAATGCCTGCTCAAATTCAAAGCCCTTCATTAAAACAGAGAACTGAGCATTACCTGTTTTACTGTCTAATACACAGGTTACAGATTTGTTAATTGCTGTAACCTTCTCGGGTGAAGTTGAGGTTGTAGCATCAAAAGTTATGGTTCCATTTTTTGTAAAATATTTATCCTGAGCATTTACCCAAGCTCCAAAGAATAGTGCTATGGAAACTAAAAGAATCTTTTTCATAATCTTAATTTTTATTTTGAATAATTATTGAACGATTAAGTACTATATCAGCACCCAATCCAAGGTCATCGGCATTAAAACCGGTACACTCTCCCTTTAGGGCTACTGCTGTTCCAACAGGATAGGCAGATTGATCAATGACCAGCAATGTGTCAAGACTGCACCTTACCGATGACATAGATGTGAGGTCGCCTAACACAAAAGTTAAAGAACCCTTACCATCTGTCTCAATGTCTTTCAGGTTTCCGTCAACCTGAATAATTTTACCGAGATACTTCTTATCAGACAGAACCTGATCGGAGCTGTATTCTCGGAGGAAATTAATTGCGGTTATCTTATAATCTGCCTTGCTGTCAGACAGTGATTGAGTTTTACGATTAACATAAAAATATGCTCCAGTGGCAAAAATAATGAGTGCCATTGCAATTAGTAATAGTTTATATTTCATGACTTTATTGTTAATTGTTTAAACTACCACCATCAACCCATTGTTTAACCTTAGCCAACTGGCAGGCGGTTAATTTATTGCCACCTTTTGGCATAGCAGAGTAGCCAGATGAGTGTGCAATTGAACCGTAAAGAGATCCATTTAAAGCCATTGTCCTATCTGTGGCATAGGTACCCATCCGTATACCTCCACCCAATGTGGCAGTACCTCCATGACAACTGTAGCAATATTGCTGAAGCATAGGTAGAATAATTGCAGTGTAGGTTGCGGGAGAACTGGTATCGCAAATACCTGATGAAGGATATAGCTGGTCTTCCTTATCGTAATAACAGGAATTTAGCAAAATAAGAATGAGTAGAATTCCTGAGAGTTTGAATGTATTTTTCATGATATCATTTTAATTGTTTAACGATCCGGCATCGATCCATTTCTTAATCTGGCTGATCTCGCAGCTTGGAAGTTTTGCGGCCTGTGGCATTTTTGAAAATCCGCTTGTCCAGGAAATTGAACCGTACAATTTACCGCTGGCTGCTGAAGCTTTAATTGCATTGTAGGTAGAAAGGTCAATACCACCGCCGAGTGAATTTGGATTATGGCAACCCTGACATTTATCGGCGATTATTGGTTTAATGTTAGCAGCAAATTTAAAGCTGCTTGAGTCACAACTGCTGCATCCATTGTTTCTTGCACCCTGATTAATCCAGGTTCTAACCTGAGCTAATTGGGTCGAAGTGAAGGCAGCAGCAGGTAGCGGAGGCATACGATCCTTGCCTGTTTCAATCATGGATTTATATAAACTGCTCTTAGCAGCATTTCCAGAATTTACCTCCCGCATTACCCCACTATATGTAGTAAGGTTTATCCCCTCCTTATGACTTATCGCATCGTGGCAACCACTCATTGCACAATTTGAAATCAGCAAAGGTTGAATAGTGTTGGTAAAATAAACGGTGTCGGTGCTACATGATACTGAAATAGCCGGCAATCGGGATTCAAGCTCGGAAAGTACCGGAACTTCATGTTTACAAGAAGTATACGAGATAATTATCCATGCAAATAGCACAGAAAAAACGATGTATTTTTTCATACAAAAGATCAAAAACAGCGAATAAAATAGCTGCTTAATTAAAAAAAGATGAGTTAATAAAGAAGATGGGTTAAGCTAAGGAGTAAATCTTAGCTCAGGTAAATCGGAGGTCTTAACAAAGACAAAGTATGAATATCAGAAATATAGAATTTTTGAAAAATGGTGTGTTGAGTGTCTATGTAATTTACCACAGGCGGCATGATAGATAAATCAGATAAATTAACAAGGCTGATATTTATGCTCCTTTGATTGTTCTGCATAAAAGGCATTTCTTTTTCCTCTTTATTATCAGAACTTATGCCATCACCCTCTAAACTATAGTGCGAACTCAGAAAATAGGTTAGATCAAGACGATTATTTTCTTTGAGGTGGTTTTTATAATGAACCAATAACATGGGCAGGCGAAACAGTTGGATGAGATCCGTGTTTCCCAGCAGATATACAGAAAAGAGCGTTATGAAAAGAAACTTTTTCACTCTGAGTGATTAATGTATGTCCAAATAACGTTTATATTGTTGCAATTATTGTACCGGGCTCAAATTACAAATAATTGACAAACAAAATCAGATAGTCCTATGGATAACTCAAACAAACAAGGAGGAATTCAGCTCCTAATGCTGATAATATTCCTTTATCTGCCATTTACCACAATAGCTCAGCCTAGGCTCCATGCTTTCAATCCCTTACCTCAAAATTGGGATGAAGCAATTCCGCTGGGAAATGGTATGATTGGTTCACTAATCTGGGAGAAAAATAAAACCATACGATTAGCATTGGACCGAGCCGACTTGTGGGATAGCCGGCCAATGAAAGGCCTGCATAGAAAAGAATTTAGTTACCAATGGATCGTAGAACAACGATTGAATGATGATTACAAACCGGTTCAGGAATATTTTGATCATCCATACGACAGAGAGCCGGCCCCAACAAAAATTCCAGGAGCAGCAATTGAGTTTAATTTCACAAAAGGACTTAGTCTTTTGGATGCTAATTTAAACCTCGATGAGGCTACATCTGAAATCACCTGGAAGAATGGCACTCGCCTGACTTCTTATGTACATGCTGTAGATCCTGCTGGCTGGTTCAGATTTGAAAACCTATCCGGAGATTTTGATATTGAATTGATTCCACCGGCTTATCAGGCTAAAGTAAAAGTAAGCGGAGACCCTGTGGGCGGGGACGATCTCGGGCGGTTGGGATATGAACAGGGAAGTATCGAGAGAAAAACAAATAACATCATCTTTCATCAGAAAGGATGGGGCGATTTCTCATACGATGTAATTGTAAGCTGGAAAAGGCTTGATGCTAAAACTGTGGAGGGTGTCTGGACTATCAAAAGTAATCCCGATGTTTTTAAAAGCAATCTGGATCTAATGAATTTACAGCAAAAACTGAATTCAGGTTATGATCAGAATAGAAAGAGTCATCTTGCCTGGTGGTCCAATTTTTGGGCTAAATCTGATCTTCAGGTTCCTGATCAAACGCTACAGCACCAATGGGAAATGGAACAGTATAAGTTTGGATCCACTGCGCGCCAAAATGCCCCACCTATATCTTTACAGGCAATCTGGTCAGCTGATAATGGACGGATACCCCCCTGGAAAGGAGATTTTCATCACGACCTGAATACCCAGCTGAGCTATTGGCCTTCATATAGTGGAAATCATCTCGAACAAGCGATGGGCTACCTTGATCACTTTGAACTCAATAAGGAAAATTATAAACGCTATACCAAACTATTCTTTGGTAAAGAAGGGATAGCAGTCCCCGGAGTTACTACTTTAGATGGAACTGAAATGGGCGGATGGATTCAGTATTCACTTTCTCCAACTGTTTCTGCATGGATATCTCAACACTATTATCTGCAATGGCGTTACAGTATGGATAGGGATTTCCTGAAAAATAAAGCCTATCCATGGATAAAATCAACCGCTACCTTTCTGGAACAGATATCTATACTCGATGCCGAAACCGGCAAGCGTAAATTGGTAATCAGTTCAAGTCCGGAGATAAATGATAACAGAAGTACCGCCTGGTTTACTAAAACAACCAATTACGACCTGTCACTTATGAAGTTTAATTTCAAAACAGCAGCAGAGCTGGCAAGAGAGCTAAACCTAATGGAAGAAGCCGGGCATTGGGATAAAATATATCAGCAATTACCTGATCTTGCCATTTCAAAAAATAATGAGTTGATGATATCTCCTGATTTTCCGTATAGTGAATCCCACCGGCACTTTTCAAATACTATGGCCATTCATCCGCTTGGACTAATCAAATGGGAGGATTCTGATCAGGCAAAAAATATAATCCGCTCGAGTATTAAATTGTTAGACGATGTTGGTCCTAAATTATGGTGCGGTTATTCCTATGCCTGGCTGGGCAACTTAAAAGCGAGAGCGAAGGACGGAGAAGGTGCCGCAAAAGCATTAAGAATATTCTCCACTGCATTTTGTTCTACCAATAGCTTCCACTTGAATGGAGATCAGACTAAATCCGGTTATTCCGATTTTGTATACCGTCCATTCACTCTTGAAGGAAACTTTGCTTTCGCTGCTGGCTTACAGGAAATGCTGATCCAATCTCATGCAGGCTTTATTGAAATATTTCCGGCTATTCCAGCAGACTGGAACGAAGTATCATTTAATACTCTGAGGGCAGAAGGCGCCTTCCTGGTTAGTGCTGAAAAGAAAAATGGAAATATTGAGAAACTCAGTATCCAATCAGAAAAAGGTGGAAGCCTTAAAGTAAAATCACCTTTTGGAAAATTCGAACCGAAGATCAGTGGGAAAGTGAAAATCATGAAATCTGAACCAGGTTTTGTTCAGATTGAATTCGAACCCAATAGCAGTATTACAATGAAAGCAAATTAATATTGAAAAAAATTAGGGCTCTGCAGATACAGGGCCCTAATATATTTATATGAATTTAAAATTCAAATCAGATTACTTTAACTTCGAAAAGTCCATAGGTTTCATATAAACAGATTCAACCTTTTCTACCAGTTTACCGTTTACCTCTGATGCCGTACTTGCTTTTATCCATTCAGGATCTTTACGGAAATTTTGCCATGCCAATCTGCCCGCTTCTTCATCCTGATAAGCCAGGAAATACAGCAATTTACCCTGTTCAGCCGGATCCTTTTCTATGGTTGTAAAATAAGCCACATTCTGCATACCATTGTTTTTGAAAATCTTCATGGTATGATTTCTGAATCGGTTTTCCAGATTCTGAAGCTTTTCAGGCATTGCAGTATAGATACGCATTTCAAATGTGCGCATTGCTGAACCCTTTGAGGGTTTAATTTTAGGTGTAAAATCTGTCGCCTTGAGAAAATAAATACTTGCCCGCGAAATTAATTTTCCGTTTTCTTCAGATTTTTTTGCAGCTTCCAGCCATAGTGGATCTTTTCCAAACTCTTTCCAGGATGCATCCCTGGCTTCTTTATTTGGGTATGCCATCAGATAATAGAATGCATTATCAGGATTCTTTGTCGGTACCCAATATCCAAGACCATCAATACCATGTTTTTTAAACAAAGGCACTGCATGATCCCTGAACCTGTCAATTAAAGCATCCAGTTTACCCGGATTGCAATAGTAAACTCTTAATTCGAAATAACGATTGTCTGCTTTTTTGGCAAAACTTAATTGTGAAACCAGAAGAAGGCAAATGATTAGTAATTTTTTCATGATGGATAAAGAAACGAAGATTATTCTGATTTTTTTGGTTTTGCTCAGAAATTTTAGTTCAATAGCAAAAGGCTTCAATATTTTAAGGCGAATACGCTGAAAAAACAGGTAGCCTTTTATAGTTTCTTGAGTACTGATTTACCTGATGATGTATTTCATCGGGACGGGCAACCCGGCAAAAGGACTTCTGCCCCTGTAATTAAACCCGGGTGACAGACCCAGCTTTTTGCCCGGTCAAAATTTTATCTCAAAAAGCAATTTATGGGCAAAAACTAGGGCAGAACACGGGTCTGGTGGGACCGAAGAGGCACAACCCCTGCTTTCTAAAAAGATAAAATTATTCAATCTAAAACAGCGCAGCAAGATTTTAAATGGATCTCAAGTTAAATTATAATTTTAAATTTTACACTGCCTGGTCTCAGATCAATCAACTTAGTTTTCTGTAGCCAATATCCTGAATAAATCTGCATTACTGACCAGAAAACTATTTTCCATATCAATCTGTTGGATTTTTGCTGATATTAAATTGTTCTCCCGCGAATTAAGAATGAATATTGAGCTTTCACCAAATGAAAATAAACGCTCTTCAGCCTCCAGCATTTTTTTATAATCATTAACCAAATTGTTTATTTGACCAGACTGTTTCCTAAATGATGATTTTTCAACTTGTTGAGCATCAATCTTATTTTGTATTTCTAATCTTTCCTGCTGCAATTCAAATTTTGTTTCCTTTAATTTAAGTTTTGTCATGTTAAGTGCACCTCTTTCTCCACGCAAGAATATTGGGAAAGAAAAGTTAACTCCTACTTTATAATCATCATTACGAAACGAGTTAATCATTAATGGTTCAGATAGATAATAATATCCCAAATCAATTTTCGGAAGCAGATAATTTGCTTTCAATCTTCTTTCAATATCCAGCATACCAATTTTAGTTTCCATCATTTTAAGTTTAGGGTGGCTGGCAATGATATCTTGGGTATCAAATAAATCACCGGTATTAAAAATGGCTTCTATATTTGTACTGAGGCTTATTTCAGGTTTAAGATTTTCTGCAGGTTCAATCGGAACTTCATTTATCCATAAATAATTGGCAAGCTCAAGCCGCGATTTGTTTAATTTTAAAATTGCATTTTCTAAATTCAATTCACGGTTTTTTACCGCAATACCTGTCTCAACACTGTCAATTGCTGGTTTATCCCCTTGCTGGATCAGTTTGATTACTCCTTTGTAGCGATCCTGGGAGTAAAAAAGGTATTCCCTGTACATTTCAACTTCATTGAAATGTTTTAACCAGGAAAAATAAGCAATCGATGCTTTGTATAATACCTCCAAACTAAGAAGACGCCGCTGCGATTCACTTAATTGAACTTGTAATTTGGCATTTTTTAAGTCGGCGATTCGTTGGTTTATAAATAAACCTTGTGCAAGAGGAACACTTACACCCATGGTAGCAATTCCCCTATTCGGACTTAAATTCTGTGGATTTAAATATATTCCTTCACTATCATCAAATGCCGCTTTTATTTCAATACCATACCAGGTAGGTATTTTAAAACTGCTGTTTAAAATAGAATAATATTGAGTCCCTCTAAATTGCTTTTTATCAAAATCTAATTCAATTTTAGGATCAAATCCCCCTCTTGCCTGCATTAAACCTGCCTGAGCCTTGTCTAATTCAATGTTTGCACGGCTAACCAGCGGATGATATTTTTTAACATATCCCAAATATTCCCTGAAGCTGAGAATATCCTGATTAAACTCCTGAGCAAATGCCTGAACCTCTATTAAAGTAAGAACAATAAAAAGCCTATAAAATAGTTTCATAGCTTATTTATTTACATTGTTTTTTGATGATACAGTTTTATTCGTTGTTTTGGTTGTATAATAATTGGGAGGAAAACCATTGAGGGTCCGCCATAATTCATACCAAATCGGTACATTTTCTAATAATGCTATTGTTTGTGCTCCGGCTCCAATACTTAATTCTTTTGGCCAGGGACCTTCATTCTTATCCGGTGAAACTAAAATTCTGTACTTGCCATTTGGACTGATAAAGTTCTCAATTGCCACTACATTCCCACCAAATGTGCCATAAGACATTCCAGGCCATCCTGAAAACACAATTGTAGGCCAACCGTCAAACCAAACCCTGATTCTGGAATCCTTTTTTATTAGTGGAACATCAACCGGATCTACATAGGTTTCTACAGCAATATCATAAATGGTAGGCATTATACTAACAACTGGTGTTCCTTCTTTAATCGTTTCTCCAATTCCACTGAGCAATGTCTTATTTACAATACCGCTCTGAGGTGCTCTAATGTAATACAGACCATTACGTATGCTATAGTTAATATATTGATTTTCAAGTTTTGAAACCTGCGCTTCAGTATCATAAAGACTACTTATAGCAGTGTATTTATCGCTGTTTGCTTTTGATATTTTTTCTCTGTACTCCGCTTTAATTCGATTTATTTCTACTCTGGAATTAATAAGTTCATTTTTAGCCGTCAGTAGCTTATTTTGCTGTGTTATAATTTTTGCCTGCGATTCCTGTAGCTTAAGTCTTTTTTCTTCCACATCTGAAAGTGGTTTAAGTCCATCCCGGTTAAGTGTCTCAGCCCTGCTAAATTGTGTTTGGGCAATAATCAACTGGGTATTTACTGCTTCAAGATCCATACTGTCGCTTTTCACTTTTAATTGGGCTTGTTTTATTTTATTCATCCCTTGTTCAAGCTTAAGGCCAAGCTCTATACCTAAAGACTCCATTTGGCTTTCTAATGCAGTTACTTTATCATCATAAGAGCCTTGGGCCATCTTTTTTGCCTTAACTTGTTGCTTTGTATTCCCAACAAGATTAGGATCAAAATATTCCTCTTTAATCTCAGATATGAATACAATGGTATCACCCTTTTTTACTAAGTCGCCCTCCTTAACATACCAGTTTTCAACTCTTCCTGCAATTGCAGAATGGATAGTTTGCGGGCGCTGATCGGGCTTCAATGTCGTTACAGAGCCGGTACCTCTGATATTTTGTGTCCATGGTAAGAACAGCCCAATAATGATTATCAGGCAAATAAGCCATATTATCCTATTTAAAATTTTGTAATGTGGTCTGTTATTAAGTACCCAGATTGTTTCGTATCCGGTACTATCATCCATTTTTACCGGGTTGTTGTCTGATATATTAAGCATTTCCAATGGTTTTTATATCCCTAACAATTTCTCCATTATTCATATCAATTTCTCTGTTGCATGCCTTTTTCCAGTACTCATCAATTGAAGACACAACTATTGTCCAGTCATTCTCCTTACTTACAAGAAAGTCTATTATTTGTCTTGCAGCCTTTGGGTCCATACTTATTGTTGGTTCTTCAAGAAACAGAACCTTTGGACGTGAAATTATAGCTCTTGCAATCATAATTTTCTGAATTACAGACCTTGTTAAATGCCTGCCGTCAGAATTGATTATCGTATCTAATCCATTTGGAAGCCTTTTTACTATTACAGTTAATCCCACGGCATTCAAAGCCCATCTGAGATCCTCATTACTAACCTTAGGGTTATTAAATGTTAGATTTTCTAACAAAGTTCCTTCAAATAGGGTATCATCCTGCATTACAATCCCAGTAAAGTCCTTATAATAGCTCCTTTCTGTTCTTTTCATAATGCTTTCATTAACATATATTATACCCGATGTTGGAGATAGATATCCTGAAAGTAATCTAACCAAAGTGGTTTTCCCAGAGTTATTTACACCTGCAATAAAGACCTTTTCTCCAGGAGTTATTTTCAAGTTGATATTTTTTATAATATCCTTATCATCATCAGGATATTTGTAGCTCATATCAACAGTTTCGATGGCTAAATGAGTTTCTACGGTATTTGAATCTGATATATTTAAATTTTCATGAATTTCAAGATCAGTCACTAAACCTATCTTCTCAACCGCTGTGAGAACATCATACAGTGTTTCAAGTCCGACAATCAGTTTTTCAACAGAATTGGTAATCAATAAAATAATAATTTCAGCTGCAACAAACTGGCCGATATTCATTTTTTGATCCAAAACTAAATACCCACCCACAAATAAAAGTCCGGCTGTAATGAATACTTTATAAACTATGAGTTGAGAAAATTGTCGTTGAATAACATTAAAGTGCTTTTCTCGATATTGCAGGTAGTTATTTACAAGCTGATCATTTTTGTTTAAAGCATATTGAAAATTATTTTTATTGGTAAAACTGTTTTTATTGCGTGCAATTTCCTGAAGCCAGTAAACTACCTTGTACTTAAAACTTGATTCTTTAAGACTCGTATACAAGCCTTCATTAAAAGAAAATTTAAAAATTACATAAAGCATTATCAGCAACACTATACCAAATAATATGAAAAATGGGTGATAAAGAGAAAGCAATATAAGTCCTAAACCTACCTGCAACAGAGCCGTTGTAAAGTCAAGTAATAGTTTCGATGTACCTTTTTGTATTGCAAGTGTATCGAAAAAGCGGTTCGCAATTTCAGGAGGATATTGATCATAAAGCGCATTAAATGAAATTTTCGGCAAGCGGTAAGCAAACTCAAAAGATGAGCGTATAAATATTTTTTGCTGCAGGTTTTCTGTAATTCTTAATTGCATGAGAGTCAGGATACCCACCAAAGCCACTCCCATGATCACTATTAATATGAGCACTTTCCATGAAATGCTGATTTGCCCTCCCTGAATAAAATTTACAATCGCCTGAATTCCTAAGGGTAATGAAAGGCTAATGAAGCCGGAAAAAGCTGCATAGATAATAATTTGGTAGACATCTTTTCTATCCAATTTTAGTAAGTTATAAAAGCGTTTTAATGGTGTCATTTTGGCTTAATTAATATATTGTTTACCATATTTATATAAAAGTCAGCGGGCGATACCGATTCATTACAGTTTGTGATTGTTTTGAAGTGCTGCTTTAAAAAATGCTGATGCATGGTCCCTTCTACGATATTGCTGGACAAACTCTCAGGAAAAGAATAAGCCGGATTAACTTCCTTTATTATTTCAGCGATTCTATAAATTACCCGTTTGTAAATCTTAAAAAAACCCTCGCGGTTTTCATCATCGACCTCTTTAGTTAAAAATGTTTTAGTAAAATCAGAAATTATTATCCTTTTTAAAACAGATTCATCTATGAAATCGCTCGATATATCATCGGCTGTATCCTCTGTTACCAGTAAAATGGCCTTCATAAGACGGTCATTTGCATCTTTTAAATTTGCAGTTTCAAAAACAAGACGGCATTCAATCCAACTCCAGTACCAGGAAGATATGTAAAGCAGGAATCTATGCTTGTTCTCAAAATACCTGTAGATTGAACTTTCGTTGGTTTGAATTCTTTCACCGAGTTTCTTAAAAGTATAGGCCTCAAAACCGATTTCATCTATTAATAAAATACCTTCTTTAACAATCTTTTTACCCAGTGATGAACTTTCAGGATCCTTAAGGAATATACCATCCTGGATCTCGGGTCTTATATTTTGAAGTAATGATTTCATTTATGAATATTTTGCTTGCAAACATAATAGTATTACTATCATTTTTAAAAATAAATTTGATGTATTACAGAATAATGACAGAGTGGTTGGTGTGTGGACTTAGAAAGACAGTATGCTTTAAAATGTGGAGGGCATTTTTCTAAATTAACCTGAACTCGATATAAGGAAGAGCAAAAAATACGGTTATAACCGATCCGATAAGGCTTAGAAACCACAATGATTTGATTTTGGAAATCAATACCTGTGTATTATGGGTTGGTTCAGTCCTTTCCTTCGGAGTATTTCCGGCAAGAAATCGCGTTCTGTTTGAAATTACGAATAGCCGGAAGATACCTCCTCCGGCAAGGTTTATTTTACCCGGAGCTGTGTTTCATGGGAAGGGACAGCCCGGCAATAGTGCAATTTACCTTTGGTTGCTTGTTGTTTTGTTTTATGCAACTTTGTGGTCCCGGCGGGAATCGAACCCACATCTAAAGTTTAGGAAACTTCTATTCTATCCGTTGAACTACGGGACCTTTATTTTTACTCTTATATTCTATCCCCGTCCGAACGGTGTTCTGGCGGGGGACCCAATAATTACCTTACCACACTGCCATTATTCATGCCTGCTGGAGGTGCCACAAAACTAAGATTTCCATCCGAATTTTCAGCCATAAGAATCATTCCCTGCGATAATATTCCCTTTATCTCTCTGGGCTCCAGATTAATCAATACTGAAACCTGTTTGCCTATAATGTTTTCAGGTTCAAAATATTCTGCAATTCCTGAAACGATGGTGCGCTGATCAATCCCGGTATCGATTTGCAGTTTTAATAGTTTTTTGGTTTTTGCGACTTTTTCTGCTGCAAGAATCGTTCCCACGCGGATATCCATAGTTGCAAATTGATCAAATGAGATATTTGGCTTTGAATCTTCAGCTTTCCTGGCTGCCAGTTCATTGGCATTTTTGCTATCCATCAGTTTTTTAATTTGTGCTTCAACTTCATCATCCTCAATCTTTTCAAAAAGTAAACTCGCCTCATTCAGCTGATGTCCGATTGGTAGTAAATCAGCGGTTCCGGCCTTATCCCATTCCAGTTTATCCTGGTTCAGCATTTGAAACAGCTTGTCGGAGCTGAACGGAAGGAGTGCCTGAGCCAGGATGGCAAGATTAGAGGTAATCTGCAATCCAATATTCAGTATTGTTTTTACCCGCTCTTCATCCGTCTTGATTAGTTTCCAGGGTTCGGCATCTGCCAGATATTTATTTCCTAAACGAGCCAGATTCATGAATTCGCTTAGCGCTTCCCTGAAACGATATTGCTCAATAGAGGATGCAATTTTCGCCGGGTATTCCTTTAATTCTTCCAGGACTCCCCGATCAGCAGAGGTAAGTTCAGAACCCATCAATACCTTTCCGTCAAAATACTTATGGGATAGCACCAAAACCCGGTTTACAAAATTTCCAAATATCGCAACGAGTTCATTGTTGTTCCGGGCCTGAAAATCCTTCCATGTAAAATCATTGTCCTTGGTCTCAGGTGCAGTGGCAGTTAAAACGTATCGCAAAACATCTTGCTTATTTGGAAAATCCTCCAGATACTCATGCAACCAAACTGCCCAGTTTCTGGACGTAGAGATCTTATCACCTTCGAGATTCAAAAACTCGTTCGCCGGGACATTATCGGGAAGATGATATTGCCCATGCGCCATGAGTATGGAAGGAAATATGATACAATGGAATACAATATTATCCTTGCCTATAAAATGAACCAGTTTGCTATCCTCAGCGTACCAGTATTTCTCCCAGTTATCTGTGGGTTTAAGTGCCTCATTAATATAATAATCACGTTTATTCTCAGCACTTAAATCCGGATCACAAAGGTCCTTTGTACCTGAGATATAGCCGATCGGGGCTTCAAACCATACATACAATACCTTGCCATCAGCTCCTTCAACTGGAACTTTAACACCCCAGTCGAGATCACGGGTCATCGCACGTGGATGTAGCCCCCCGCTAAGCCATGATTTACATTGCCCGTACACATTTGGACGCCATTCTTTATGGGAGTCGATATAGGCTTCTATTTGAGGCTGCATCTTATCCAAAGGAAGAAACCAGTTTCTGGTTTTCTTTAGAACTGGCTGAGCTCCTGATAAGGTTGAACGTGGGTTGATCAGCTCAGTCGGACTAAGCGAAGTACCACACTTTTCGCACTGATCACCATAAGCCTCCTCATTTCCACAATTTGGACAGGTTCCAATAATATATCTGTCGGCTAAAAACTGACCGGCCTTTTCATCAAAATATTGTTCGGTTTCTTCTTCACTGAAAACACCTTTATCATACAGTGTTCTAAAGAATCCGGATGCCGTATCATGATGTGTTTCTGAAGAAGTTCGGTGATAAATATTAAAAGATACTCCAAAATCCCTGAATGAATCCCCTATGATTTTATGGTATTTATCGACAACCTGCTGTGGTTGTATACCCTCTTTACGAGCCTTAAGCGTAATTGGAACGCCGTGTTCATCAGATCCGCAAACAAATATGACATCCCTCCCCTTTGATCTGAGATACCTGACATAAATATCTGCAGGAATATATACCCCAGCCAAATGCCCGATATGTACCGGACCGTTTGTATATGGAAGTGCTGCAGTAACTGTATATCTTTTGAATTTATTGTGTCCCAAAATCAGAATTTTATTTATTATTTGTGTTTTCAAAGATAAAGGCAAATGAGCTAAATTACTAATGACTTAAGAGGTCAATTTGTTGTGAATGTATTTTGTAAATTTGAATCAGATATCCTTTTAAACGAGTAGACATATTACCGATAAACATAGCCTTCAACTATCTGAACAGGAGCATAAGAAATTGACGAACGAAATTAAAAGATATAAAACACCATGCTATCTGCAGCCAGGAGACACTGTGGCGATTACCTGTCCGGCAAAAAAACTTCCCCGTAACATTGAAGATGCTGTCAAACTTCTAGAATACTGGGGTTTAAATGTCATTCTTGGGGAGACCGTAAATGCTTCCTGGAACCAGTTTGCAGGAAATGATGAGCTGCGTACTACTGATTTCCAGCGATTCCTGGATGATCCATCGGTTAAGGCAATTTTCGCAGCACGTGGGGGTTATGGAACAATCCGCATCATTGATCGTCTCGATTTCTCTCGCTTTAGTAGTGATCCCAAATGGATTATAGGATTCAGCGATATCACTGTCCTTCACAGCCATATTCAGTCCTTGTACAAAACTGAAAGCATCCACGGACAAATGCCACTAACGATCAGAGAAGGTTCAGAAAGCTCATTAGAAACTTTAAGGAAAGCTCTTTTCAATGAAGAAATTAATTACACTTATACCAGTCAGGCAAACAACCGAAGTGCTGAGGCCGAGGGAATATTAATTGGAGGAAACCTGAGCCTGCTTGTGATGATGAACGGATCAGTTTCTGAACAAGATTTTTCAGGTAAGATTCTTTTTCTGGAAGATGTCGGAGAATACCTTTATTCCATCGACCGGATGATGTGGAACCTGAAACGGGCTGGAAAATTGAATAATCTAAAAGGACTAATTATTGGTGGTTTTACTGAACTAAAAGATAACGATATCCCCTTTGGCCAGACAGTCGAACAAATCATCATGGATCACGTTAAAGAGTTTGACTTTCCGGTTTGCTTTGATTTTCCGGCAGGTCATATCCCTGATAATCGCGCATTAATATTTGGGAGAATGAGCAGGTTAAAGGTTGATGGACAGCAGGTTCATTTAAGCTATCCGGGCTTTGGCTCCAAACCATCTTTGTAATCACAATAAAAAATATATATCAAAATGGCAATATTTGATTCATTAAGTAAATACAGAAACACAGGATTATTAATTGTTAGAATTGGTCTTGGAACCATGTTTATGCTACATGGCTACCCTAAACTTTTGGGTGGACCTGAGCAATGGGAGGCACTTGGTGGGGCAATGAAGAATCTTGGAATTACATTTGCACCAGCAGTCTGGGGTCTGATGTCAGGATTGACAGAAACATTTGGAGGGTTTTTAATTTTACTCGGACTTGCATTCAGGCCGGTATGTATTTTGCTGACATTTAACCTGCTGGTTGCTACTTTAACGCACCTGAATAGCGGTGAAGATTTTATGTCTGCGTCTCAGGCTATCGAAACCGGATTCATGTTTTTAGGTTTAATATTTTTAGGACCTGGTAAGTACAGTGTAGATAAAAAATAATCAATACTGGCAACAAAAGTATTTATAAACAGAAAAAGCGGATAGTATCCGCTTTTTCTGTTTATAAAATATAGAGATAAATTATCTCCAGCCTGCATTGGAAGTATTAATTCCATCAGCTGAAGCAACAGTTCCAAAAGTATAGAAAGGTACTGTTAAGCCCATAGTTTGCTGGGTTTTTGCCGGAATAGGGAAATGCAATGGAGTACCCTTTTGCAAGAGATCCCTTTTTCTCATTTCAAAGAATTGAAGGCCCATGCCGGTTGTATACATTTCCACATGACGCTCATGATGTATAGCCTGAACAATATCAGCAGAAACAGCTGCAACATCAGCCATCTGACCACGCGTTTTACGTGTACTTGCATTTATAATTGTAGCGGCACCTGCTAAGTCAGAAGTATAAGCTCTTGCCTCAGCCTTAAGCATATCATTTTCTGATTTCATGATCTGAGGTTTTGGGCCAACGGCCGCAACATACATTTCATCATATCTCTTAAATCTGTACGGAGAATAGTGGTAATAACCTCTGGCTGCCTGAAACCACTGAGATGAAATATATTCAAAATCAGAGAAAATACGCTTATCAGCAGGGTCAGTTGAAGCTGATGGATAAGGGAATGTTGGAGAATCAGTCCAGTGCTTTGGTTTTGATGGATCCATCATGTTCACAACATAATTGTCAGTAACACCCCATCCCTGATAAACCAGATAATCACCTGCTTCATCATACCATTTAGCATAACCATCCTGCATTACTATAAAATCAGAGGTAAGGCCAGCATCAGCATAAGTTTTTACTTTTGCCCAGTTAACAGCTGCCAATTGGGTTTTGTTACGCGGAGTATAAGCCAAAACTCTAGCTGCATAAGTATTTACCAGCTTCTTAAAGTCAGCACTTGAATAATTTCTGTCTGCACCTAACCATTCCTTAGGAATAGTAAACGTGTTTGCAGTTGCTAAAGCAGACGCTTCATCAAGATAAGCTAAAGCAGATTCAGCAACTTTAGAGTAAGCCGATGCTGATTCTAAAGTTGCACCTGCAACAGTAGTTTTCTCATCAACGATGAAGGCCTTATCAAAAACAAGTGCAAGATTTCCATAACCTACGCCCTGAGCAAATCTGCAGAAAGCTTTGGTCCTTGCATTGTCTGCACCATTTGCACCCACATTAACACCGGTTCCCATAGCTTTTAAAACATCAGATGCAGTATTAATGGAAGAGTACATATTGTTCCAAAGATTAAGCGTACTACCATTGTAACTGTAAGTTGGTGCATTATTCCATGCATTGTTACGCGGTTCCCATGACATATCCCTCATACCAAAGTTACCCCACGAACATGATAAATTGTCAGAAGCAGTAGCCAGCATTGGTTGGGCACTACTGGCACCATGTTCACCATTATAAATGGTTACGTAAAGACCGCCGGCAAGATTCTCAAGAGCTGCTCCATTAGAGAAAACTTTATCAAAATCGGGTTGATTTTCGTTTTCTACCTTAAGCAAATCTTTCTTACACCCTTGCACTGTGAACAGTGCCAGAGCGATTACACATATATATTTAAATTTTTTCATAATTATATTAATTAATCTTAAGAGTTAAAAATCCATTGAAAGCGAGAACGCATAGTTTCTAAAGTTAGGATATTTATAAGTACCATCATATGGTTGTCTTAAACTTCCAACTTCAGGATCATATCCGCTATAACCGGTAAAGGTCAGCAGGTTACGACCTACAACTTTTGCAGTGATGCTCTTTACAACTCCACCAAATACATTTAAGCTTTTCAGCGGGAAAGTATATCCTAAAGCAACTTCCCTTAGTTTAAGATAAGTTCCATCTTCAACCCAATATGCGTTTGGAGTATTTACATCATAGAAATTCAGGAAGTAATCATAAGCTTTTTTATCAGCCTGGGGTACTTCACTCATATCCATTTCAGGATATCTAAGGTCTCTGGTTAACCATTGCCCTTTTGCATTGTATATATCTCCACCTTTCTTAAGGTCAAGTAAGAAATAGAATGTAGCACGTTTGAAGTTAAGCGTATTTGCAAATCCCATATTGAAATCAGCATTACCATCACCTATTTTATCAAACAAGATAGCACCTTTATCATCTAAACGCTTGATCGCTTTCTCAGTGAGCTTACCCTGACTACCAGCAGGAACTACATAACCTCCTGAGTTAACTTCATAGTCAGCTATTGTCTTACCTGCTGGAAGTTGTTTACTCATTTGATCCAGACTCTTCACCCAGGAATGACCATACATTGCTCCGTATGTTTCATTTCCTTTAATAAAGAACATCTGCTGACCACCCCCATCGGTATCACCAAATACGTATGGTGCAACAGGTAGATCAGTGATTTTTTGTCTGATTCTTGAGAACACTATATTTGAACTCCATGAGAAGTCACTTTTCTTCATCCAGTTTGCAGCAAGGCTGAATTCCCAAGTCTTGCTTTCAACAGAACCGGCATTTTGAAACTGGCTTGTAAATCCATTGTTCAGGAATCCTAAAAGCGGAACGTTCAGGAATTGATCATCTGTAGTAGACTGGGCATATACGGCTTCAAAGGAAAATTTCTTCAGGAAATCTACATTCAAGCCAACTTCAGTTTCAGCAGTTTTAGATGGCTTCAAATTCCTGTTTCCTCTTTGAACAGCAGATGCTGAACCATTATTCAGAGTAAATGTTTCATATTGCCATGAAAAACCCGGACGAATACCTGCAGTTCCGTATGCAGCTCTGATCTTTAACTCGTCGATACCCGGAATCTTCACATCCTCAGAAATACGATAAGCACCTGACATCCTGTAATATGGATTCCATCTTTCATCAGAACCGAATAGCGATGAACCATCGTAACGGTACATACCATCAAACAAAAATTTGTCCTTATAATCTACACCCAAGATCGCAAAATAGTTTTGTGCCCTTTCAGTTTCACTATACGAACCTGCATCATTAATAGTTGCGAAGTTATCATAAGTAGGAATACCGGCAACCCCAAACTGAGAGGATAAAACCTGATAGTCTTCGTATCTGCGGTTCTCATACAGGTATGAAAGTTTTCCTCTCAAGGTTAGATCTCCAAAATCCTTAACCATATTTAAAGTGGCCTGAGTATTCTGGCTGTTTCCATCTTCAGAGTAATCCTGCAAGCTTCCGTTTGTATATGACATACCATTGGTTGCTGCGGTACCACCTGTTGGAGTCCAGGTATCCTTCGGACTGTAGTTACGATAGCGATAATTTTTCCTTTCAATTGAGTGGCTCACATCAAAATTCGCCCATGAAGTAATTCTTGCATTTAATGCGAAGTTTCCAATCCAGTTGAATTTTTTATTGTTTCTCTGAACCTTGTATAAAGGATATAATGGGTTAACTGTCTCACCACTCCAGTGATTCATACGTAAATAGTAAGGTTGACCATCCGGATTGAATTGATGCAAATTAACATCGGGCTCTGCCAATGCGATATTAAAGAATATACCACCACCTGATCCGGGATATTCAGTCTTAGTATTAACCAATAAATTGGACGTACTGAATTTTAACCATGGAGCGATCTGCTGATCTACGTTAAAGCGAAAATTCTGTCTTTTATAACCGTCAGTCATTTCAATAATACCTTCCTGAGAGTTATTCTCAAAAGAGGCATAAACACCGGTTTTCTCAGTCCGGGAAGTCATAGACACGAAATTGGCATAATTGATACCTGTGTTAAAGAAATCATTCTGCTGATTACGTGTTATGCCATAAGGATTGTCCATGTAGTGGTCAGCCTTTGGAACCCTGTTACCAGATATTAAAGGGCTATGTCCTGCATCACGGTATCCCGCAGGATAAGTAACACCCTGATATTTTGTAAATGTACCTGCATACTGTTGATAATCAGCAGCGAGTGCAAATGGGTGATGAGTAGAAAGATCCAGAGTATTTGCAATTTCCTGCATACCTACTTCATTACGAACATTTACTTTTACAGTATTTAATCCAATACTGTTACCTCTTTTGGTAGTAACTGCAATTACACCATTACCAGCTCTTGAACCATAAAGTGCTGATGCAGCTGCACCTTTCACTACTTCCATAGATGAAACGTCATCCGCATTAATATCGGCCAGAGAACCTGTGTAGATTACTCCGTCAACCAAAATAAGTGGTCCGGAACCAACGTTGTTAAGGTTATTATCCGCTCTTAACTGAATATCAACAGAGGCACCGGGAGTACCGCTTGAAGAACTCGCCTTGATACCTGCAACTTTTCCTGATAGCGCACCAGCAAGCGATGTCCCCGTTACAGCATTCAGTCTTTCTTCGCTTACCTTAGTAACAGATACCGTTAATTTTTCTTTTGTAGTTGCACCGGCTACACCAGTAACAATTACTTCAGATAATTGTTTTGCATCAGTTGTTAATTGAACATTGACAACGCCACTTGAGCCCACAGAGGCCTCCTGATTAGAATAGCCAATATAAGTAAATACAAGCGTGGTGCTTCCCTGCGGGACACGCACGCTAAATCTACCATCGCCACCGGTTGAGGTGCCGATATTGGTGCCTTTCACTTTGACACTAACTCCCGGTAAGGGTAATCCATCCGTTTTGTCGGTTACTGTTCCTGTCACAGTACGTTCCTGTGCTATAGCTTGAGAAGCTATAAACAGCAGCAAGAACAAACTTTGTAGAAGTTTTTTCATACTTAATTGGTTTAGAATTGTTTAAATGAGGAATAATTAATGTTGGTTACTATAAAGTCAAATTTGGGCAACATAATCGTTACGACAAAATATATTGTGTAGTTTTTTTGTTAATTGAATATAATCTATTGATTATCAATCTGTTAATTTTTAAAAAATAAAAAATTATTGAATAAAATAGATCAGTCAGAATCATTTAAACCATGATCAGAATCATTTTTAATTGTTATATGTTAACCTGAGTTTGATTATTGTTATCCTATTAACCTGAGTTCGACGATATCAGGAACAGCAAAAAATACGATTATAATTGGTCAGATAAGGCTCTTGAACCACAATGATTTGATTTTGAAAATCAATTCCTGTGTGTTATAGGCTGGTTCAGCCCTTTCCTTCGGAGTATTTCCGGCAAGAAATTGCGTTCCCCTCTGGTCGGTGTTCTCACCGTACCAGACACGATCATATCATTGGTCGGTGATAACACCCAACCATAGGGAAATAGACGGAAGATACCTCCTCCGGCAAGGTTTATTTTACCCGGGGCTGTTTTTCATCGGAAGGGACAGCCCGGCACTGCTGGTGCGCGTGTGCCTCGGGTTCCAGGAATTAAATAAAGAAGCACATGCGTGCGCTAGCAAGTGCAGAACACGGGTCTTTCTCGACCGAAAAATCACAGACCTTGTTTTCTAAAACACAAAGAAAATCTTCAATTTAAACTTACCACAACAAGATTTTATATTCTATATAACTCTCTATATATTATTGATTTTCAATTTATTCC
>CAYHGN010000010.1:16814-46429 GCA_964356005.1 uncultured Sphingobacterium sp. | reverse complement strand
CTCCATTTGTTTTTACCCAGTATGGTTTGCTTGATTGTTCCACTTGCCCTTCTTTCATTTTCAATGAAGGGAAAAGTAAGTAAACCGGATATTGTAGAAAGTACTCATACTGAAAAGACCACTGCATTTGAAAGGAGATTTGTTCTCACTTTAGGAATCGGAGCTCTGGTATTTGTACCCTTCTTTAAAACCATTACCCATCTTCCACCATTTATGGGAATGTTATTCGGTCTGGCAATACTTTGGATTGTGACAGAATTTATCCATAAAAATAAAAATGATGCGGATAAGGATTCTTACTCAGTCATTCAGGCATTAAGAAAAGCAGATGTACCGAGTGTGCTATTTTTCCTTGGGATTCTCGTTGCTATTTCGGCCCTGGAATCCACTCATCAACTACAGGATCTGGCTCAGTGGATGGATGCAAAAATTGGTAACCTGGATGTGATTGTGATTTCTATCGGGCTCTTGTCGTCTATTGTGGATAATGTTCCATTGGTAGCTGCAGGTATGGGAATGTATGATATGGCAACTTATCCAACCAATCATTATTTCTGGTCCTTCCTGGCCTATTGTGCTGGAGTAGGAGGTAGCTGTCTGATCATTGGTTCTGCTGCAGGTGTGGCAGCAATGGGAATGGAAAAAATAGATTTTCTTTGGTATTTTAAGAATGTTTCCTGGCTGGCCTTGATCGGTTATCTTTCGGGAGCAGGTATTTTTATGCTGCAGCATTATCTGTTAAACTTTTAGTTTGCTACCTGAGAGTATGTTGTTTAAATTATTGGTAGCAATGTAATTTGGATTTATTCTTATTGGACCCGTTGTATAAATATTCATAGATTAATTATGAAGGTTATTTTGTTATCCATCGTTCTTTTAGCCCTTGCATTTGCCGGCATTGCTATCAAAATTCTGGTGAAAAAGAATGGTAAATTCGCCGGAACCTGCAGCAGCAATAACCCATTATTACAAACTGAGGATGGCTCTTGCAGTATCTGTGGTGCAAGTAGGGAAGAAAAGTGCAAATCCTAATTAACCAGCTTTATCCTGTTTTTCAAACTTTCGGAGGTATAAGTTTTCCAGATATTATTCTCATCGTAAATAAAAAAGACTTCAAGGTTTAGGTCTTTATTTTCCTCAAGAAATTGTTTCGACCGCTCTAAACCCATCACCATGAACGAGGTTGCGTAAGCATCTGCAGTCATTGCATCATCAGCCAGTACACTTGCGCTCAAAATATTTTGTCTGGCAGGAAATCCGGTACGCGGATCAAGAATATGAGCATATCTTTTTCCATTCTCCTCATAGAACTTTCTGTAGTTCCCTGAAGTACATAATGCTCTGTTATTAAGTTCGATGATTGCTTCCAATTTTCGTTCGGAGGATGTGTTTTGGAGCGGTTGTTCTATTCCCGCTTTCCAGTTTTCATTATTTTTTTTGCCTTTGGCGATGAGTTCACCACCCAGCTCTACCAGGTAATTTTTGACACCTTTCTTTTCCAGATATAAGGCTAAAACATCTACCGAATATCCCTGGGCAATTGCATTGAAATCAAGCTGTATCCCATTCTTTTCTTTTATGAGTTTATTCCGATCAAGCTTCAGCATTTTATAATCAACATATTGAAGGATACTATCAATCCGGGCACTGTCTATATTTGCTTTTTTACTAAAACCAAAACCCCAGGCATTGACCAAAGGCCCTACAGTAACATCAAAAAGCCCTCCGGTTCTTTGTGATACTTCCATTGATTTATTGAAAACATCAATAAAATAGGGGTCTACAAGAATGCCGGGTTCATTATTATTGATCCTGGAAATGATTGAAACAGGAACATAAGTAGAAAGTGAAAGGTCTATGTCCTTTAAAATGGAATCGATTGCCTTGTTATGATTAATCCCGTCTTCGGATATATAAGAGATATGCCAGGTAGTTCCCTGAGCTTCTCCCTCAATAACTGTCAGTTTATTATTTTTAGACTGACAAGCTGAAATAAGGACTAAGCCAATAAGTATAGGAAAAAGAAATCTTAGCATCGATTTTAACCTCCAAAATCATCAAAGGCAATATTTTCAGGGGGCACACCCAGGTCATCCAGCATTTTAAATACTGCTGCATTCATCATGGGTGGTCCGCAGATATAATATTCAAGATCCTCGGGTTCAGGGTGATTTTTGAGATAGTTTTCGAAGAGTACATTGTGTATAAATCCGGTATAACCCGTCCAATTATCTTCTGCAAGTGGTTCTGAAAGTGCAATATTATATTGAAAGTTTGGAAATTCCTTTTCAATCGCTCTGAAATGTTCAGTATAAAAGATCTCCCTTGACGATCTTCCGCCATACCAGAAACTTATTTTTCTGTCCTTTTCTTTCATCGTATGAAAAAGATGAAATAGATGTGAGCGAAGTGGTGCCATACCTGCGCCTCCTCCGATATAGATCATCTCTTTTTTCGTAGGTTTAATATGAAAATCACCAAACGGACCGGCAATAGTTATTTTATCTCCCGGTTTAAGTGAAAATACGAAGGATGAGCATATTCCCGGGTTTAAATCCATGAACTTTTCAGTTTGTCTGTCGAAAGGAGGAGTAGCGAGCCTGATATTAAGCATTATTATGTTTCCTTCAGCAGGATGATTGGCCATAGAATAGGCACGGAATATAGGTTCCGGATTTTTCATCTGCAGATCCCATATTTTGTATTTATCGTAATCATCCTGAAATCGTTCATCAATTTTATACAGATCGCTTTTGAAATCAATCTCACAAGCCGGGACATCTATCTGGATATAGCAACCTGACTCGAAGTTTAGAAATTCGCCTTCGGGTAGTTTGACTACCAATTCCTTAATATAAGTGGCTACATTATCATTTGAAACTACTTCACATTCCCATTTTTTTATACCGAAAATTTCATCAGGGATTTTAATTTCCATATCCTGTTTCACTTTTACCTGACAGCCTAATCTCCAGTTATCCTGTTGCTGTTTTCTTGTGAAATAAGGTGTTTCTGTACTTAATATAGTTCCACCGCCTGATAATACCTGACACTTACACATCGCGCAGGTTCCGCCTCCTCCGCATGCCGAGGGCAGGAATATTTTCTTATTGGATAAGGTTGTGAGTAAACTGGAACCGGCTTCTGTTTCAATATCTGACTCTCCATTTATGGTGATTTTAACGAGCCCTGAAGGCATCAGCTTTGCTTTTGCGAGCAGGATAATATAAACCAGTAATAAATTGAAGAGTAAAAAGACAACGATGCTCGAAATGATCGTTGTAGTTTCGGGACTTATAATCATCAGGTTCATCGTAATTACAATTTAATTCCCATAAAACTCATAAATGCAATCGCCATCAGACCAGTGAGGATGAAGGTTATTCCCAATCCTCTTAAAGGGTCGGGAATGTTTGAGTAGCGAATTTTTTCACGGATTGCCGATAAGGCTACAATTGCGAGGAACCAGCCGACCCCGGATCCCAAAGCGAAGACAGTAGCTTCTCCTAAGGTTGCATATTCTCTCTCCTGCATAAACAATGCACCACCTAAAATGGAACAGTTTACTGCAATTAGCGGTAGAAAAATGCCCAGGGTTGAATATAATGCAGGTGCGAACTTTTCTACCACCATCTCAACTAACTGAACAATGGAAGCAATTGTGGCAATGAACATAATAAAACTCAGGAAACTTAGATCAACATTGGCAAAATCTGCTGATAACCATGCCAGAGCACCGGCCTTAAGAACATATTTTTCCAATAAATAACAGATGGGAACTGAAACAGATAAAACGAAGATCACTGCCATACCGAGACCTACAGCACTTTTTACAGTTTTCGAAATCGCAAGATATGAACACATGCCCAGGAAATAGGCAAAGATCATGTTCTCAATAAAAACAGCTTTAATAAACAGGTTTACATGTTCCATGAGATCTTTTATTTAGCCTCAATTAATTTTTTATTTCTGCTTCTCTGAACCCAGATTATAATTCCAACGATTATCAAGGCCATTGGAGGCATGATGATCAGTCCGTTATTAAAATAGCCCATTTCATAAGCCGATTCAGGAATAATTCTAAAGCCCATAAGCTCTCCTGAGCCAAGCAATTCCCGGATCATAGATACGATTACCAGAATGACTCCATAACCAAGGCCATTGCCAATACCATCAATAAATGATGGCCAGGGTTTGTTCGCCATAGCAAAGGCCTCCAACCTGCCCATCACGATGCAATTGGTAATGATTAATCCTACAAATACTGATAGTTGCTTACTTACATCGTAAACAAATGCTTTTAAAAACTGATCAACTAAAATTACCATTGCCGCAACCACAGCTAACTGAACAATGATCCGGATCCTGTTAGGAATAATATTTCTTATAATTGAAATGATGAGGTTTGAAAATGCTGTTACGACCATTACGGCAAGTGCCATAACAATTGAAGGCTGCATTTTAACAGTTACTGCCAGTGCAGAGCAAATTCCTAATACCTGTACGGTAATTGGATTGCTGTCATTCAAGGGATCATACAGAAGCCTTTTATTCTTAGCCGAAAATAAGGGATCTTTCTTAACCTTTTCCTTTACAGGAGCTGTAGCTATTTCATTGCTCATGGCTTTCTTTATTAATTATTCTATGGGCTTCGTGCTAATCTTTTTGAAATAAGCAATGTAATTGCTCAGGGTTCTTTGCAGCATTTCAGAAACCCCATCACTTGTTATTGTTGCTCCTGACACAGCATCAACTCCATGTGGATTTGTTGAACCTGCACTTCCCTTTAAAACTTTTACAGAGACAAATTTGCCTTCCTCATCCAGAATTTTTTTTCCTTTGAATTTCTCTTGAAATTTTGCTGTCTCAATTTCAGCTCCGAGACCCGGGGTTTCACTCTTATGACCAAAGCTTACGCCATAAACTGTATTCATATCTTCTTCGAGAGCGATAAATCCCCATATCGGTCCCCATAATCCTTTACCTCTGACCGGAATGATATAGAAAGTTTTATTTTCTTTCTGGCATACAAACAATGGGAATAATTCCTTGTCCTGATTTCCGGTTTTTGCTTTATCCAATTCTTTTTTGAGATCAATATCAAATGCAGGAGTTCCACCATTTACGGGTTCACCTTTTTTGTCCAAAACAACCTGTTTGGTGATATACGTTGAAAAATTTTTCTCTGCCTCTTCAGAAGTACCATTTATGCCGACACTGCTTAAAATGTTTTCCATTTTTTCAATCCGTGTATTCTTTGCCTGATAAGGCCCCAGTGCTATTGCTGCTACAGATAACATGATGGCGATTACTATCACCATTACAGATGAAAAAAGAAATGTGGCTTTATTGCTGTCCTTATGCATCTTGCTTTATTATGGATCTTTTTAACCTTCTTTTTATATTTGCCGCTACCACATAATGATCAATAAGTGGTGCCATAACATTCATAAACAGTATGGATAGCATCATTCCTTCGGGGTATGCAGGATTAAATACCCTGAACAGGATTGCAAATAATCCAATCAGGAATCCATAAATATATTTGCCTGTATTGGTTTGTGCGCCACTAACCGGATCAGTCGCCATAAAAATTGCCCCAAATGCAAAGCCTCCGAGGACCAAATGATGTACCGGGCTGATCTGCATGAGTGTGGTAAGTCCGAATAAATTAAAAATTAGCGCCATTATATATCCACCTGCAAATACAGAAAATATAATTTTCCAACTCCCAATTCCTGTAGCTATTAGTATAGCAGCACCTATCAGACAGGCCAGTGCAGATGTTTCACCGATTGAGCCGGGGATGATACCAATGAAAGATTCCCAAATTCCAGGAATTTTATCTGCTAAGCCTGCAGCAGCATCTCCCAGAGGAGTAGCCCCAGTGTAAGCATCAACTACTTGTTTTCCATCTTCCGAACTGGTATTAATCCAGACTTCATTACCCGAAATTTTGGTAGGATAGGCAAAAAACAGAAATGCCCTGGCAGTTAATGCTGGATTCAGGATATTCATCCCGGTTCCACCAAATACTTCCTTACCAATAATTACTGCAAATACGGTAGATACAGCAACCATCCATAATGGAACATCAACAGGCATAACCAATGGAATAAGCATTCCCGAAACCAAAAAACCTTCGTTAACGGTATGCTTTCTTATAATTGCAAAAATAAACTCGACGGTTAAGCCTGAGATGTAGGAAACAATTACTATTGGCATTACCTTGATCGCACCAAACAGGAAATTATCGATTATCGTGGTGTCTGAAATTCCAAAGGCGAGCTGGCGTTGATATCCTACGTTCCACATGCCGAAGAGGAGACAAGGGATTAATGAAAGAATCACCAGAACCATGGTTCGTTTCAAATCTATTGCATCACGAACATGTGCTCCTTTTGAAGCAGTTGTATGATCCGGGACAAATAGGAATGTCTCAAATGCGTTAAAGGCCGGATAGAATTTTTCAAGTTTTCCGCCTTTTTCGAAATCGGGCTTCAGCTTATCTAATAATTTTCTAAGTAGCATCAAGTTAAACTGTTTTAGGATAATCTTTGGCTTCTTGCATGGATTATCGGATTCAAACTTATTTCTAATGTACTATTAGGTATCGTATAATTAAGCTTCGGAACGTAAAATTATGATCTGTATAGTTTAAAAAATGGTTTTTGTTTCTGTATTTTACTTTGGCTGGTTAATTCATTTCTTTTTGGATGAGGTCAAGTCCCCGTCTGATTATTTCCTGCGATTTTATTTTCGAGGTGCAAACAAACTCACAAAGTGCAAAATCTTCTTCCACAACTTCATATATACCAAGCTGCTCCATCATTTCAATATCTTCAATCAATATTGATTTCAAAAGCTGAACCGGATAGATATCCATTGGAAAAACCTTTTCATACTCTCCAGTTACAACAAATGGACGTTCTTCGCCATGAAGATTCGTATTTAAATTGTATTTCCTTTTTGAATTCAGCCATGAAAAGTAGGTACGAGACATGCTGAACTTTTCAAGCCCGGGAACTAACCATCCCATAAATTCAGATTCGTGCCCTTCAGGGATAACGGTGATCTGTGTATCATAATAACCTAAGAATCCATCTTCCTGAATTTGACTTCCGGATAAGACATTTCCACTGATTATTCTGTTTTTTCCGGCTTTGATGCCGCCGTCATCAAGGATGCTCCTTACGGAACCACCTATTACGGTTTTGTAGTATTTAGGACTCGAAACCTGGGAACCGGTTAAGGCAATAATCCTTGTTGCATCGTAACGACCTTCTGAAAATAATTTTCCAATAATTAAAACATCCTGTGGATTTAAATACCATACTACTTCTCCTTTATTAACAGGGTCAATATGATGGATTTGAATACCAACATTTCCGGCAGGATGTGGCCCTGAAAATTTATTGATGATTACTCCTTTGGAATTCTTAAAAAAGGAGCCAGATTCTTTTGATGCATCAATATTCAAATGGGTTTTTCCATTTGTTAATTTAATGATTGCATTTAAGCCTGTTTGAAAGGTTTCCTGATTTTCTCCCTGCATGATAAAATCAATGTCAGGCGCAAGTGGATTGGTATCAAATGAAGATATAAATATGGATTTCGGTGTCTCTGAAGGCTTAGCAATAATTCCAAAGGGGCGCTGGCGTATTAAGGGCCAAAGTCCGATATTTGTTAATGCTTTAATAATATCATCCCTGCTTAATTCATCAGGATTTGACTTATTGAGATCCAGATATTTGATTCTTTTGTCTGCCAGTATTCTTATCTCCAGTATTTTACGCTTTTCAGTATGGACCACCTCGATGATTTCTCCACTAACAGGGGAACTAAATTTGATGGATTCGTTGTTTTTATCAAAAAAAAGCAGGTTTCCTGCTAATACTTCATCACCGGATTTAACTAAAAGTTTGGGGCTGATTCCAGGGAAGTCGGATGGTTTTATTGAAAATACTTCAGGTAAAGTCAGATCCGACAACTCTTTTTTAGCTTCTCCGGTAAGCTGGATATTTAAGCCATTTTTGATTTTAATACATTCCGACATATAGAAATTTAATACAAAAAGTATAATAAATTTAATCTTATTGGTCTCCTGCTAATACGATGAGCTTTTCAAGTCGTTAGTAAACATGGATCTGTCAAAATTAAGTCATATTGCAATATACATTATAATTGATAATTAAAAAATTTCGGTTTTAAAATTTATTATTTCGAAAAAAAATACTATTTTTAGTAAAGCCCAGTCCGAGTACTTTTTAAGTTTTACAAAATCGCCCTATCCGACATCCTAAATAAATCTCAAGAGCTAAATAAGAGAGCGGTTTAATTGCGTTTAGAACATTACCTTTTTACAGTAATATTCATTCAATAAAACAATTTTTATGGGAGCAGTAAGCAAAATTTTAGAGAGGAAGGGAAATATGATCTTTACTATTTCTCCGGGAACAAGTGTTTTCAGGGCGCTTGAAATTATGGTGGAGAAAAACGTAAGTGCCCTTTTGGTAACCGAATCGGATAAACTGGTTGGTATGTTTACGGAGAAAGATTATGCACGAAAAGTTATACTAAAGGGTAAAGCATCCAAACAGACCAAAATCAGGGAAATAATGTCGGAGGACTTAGTTTTTGTAGCTCCTGAGAATTGCATTGATCATTGTATGCAATTAATGACGACAAAATTCATCCGACATTTGCCCGTTGTTTCAAATGATAAGTTAATTGGGATTATTTCGATAGGCGATTTGGTAAAACATATCATTGAGGAACAAAAATTCATCATAGAAAAAATGGAACATTATATCTCAGGTCAATAGTCTTGTTCTCTAAATTGGTCGGTTATACAAGCCGGTTCTATTTTTTTTCTCCAAGGTCAGACAAGGGAACGTTTAGAAGATAATCTGGCTTTTCTGATTCGTTTTTTCCTCTTTTTGTTAAGTGCAAGCAGGAAAGCAAATCCGGATACTCCAGCCAATACGGAAGCTACCAATATTGAAAATTTGGCTTCAATATTGAAAATTGGATCACTGAAAGAAAGCAGGGCTATAAAAATAGACATTGTAAATCCTATCCCTGCAAGTAGTCCCAAACCGAAAACATGTTTCCAGCTTGCTCTGGATGGAAGTGATGCAATACCAGATTTTACCGCGATCCAGGAGAAAAGGGTTACTCCAAGTGGCTTACCTATGACCAGCCCGAAGATAATGCCCAGGCCAAGAGGGCTTGTTAGACCATCTAACATCTTATTCTCAAAACGAATATTTGTATTGGCGAGAGCAAATATAGGCATGATTAAAAAATTCACCGGTCTGACAATCATGTGTTCTAATTGTTCAAGTGGGGAAGTTCTTTTTACAGGGTTCGATGGAATAGTTAATGCCAGCAAAACTCCTGAAATAGTTGCATGAATGCCTGAATGATGTATAAAATACCAAAGAAACAGTCCGGGAATGATATAAAAAAACAACCTTTTTACTCCCAGATAGTTCATGCCAACCAATAATGCTAAAATTCCAGCAGAATACATTAACTGCAGCCAATGCAATTCGTTAGTATAAAATATTGCAATAACTAGGATAGCTCCTAAATCGTCGACAATAGCCAGTGCAGCCAGAAAGACCTTTAAGGAAGTTGGTACCCTTTTACCTAGTAATGATAATACTCCTAGTGCAAATGCAATGTCGGTTGCCATTGGGATACCCCAGCCTGAAATGGTTTCCAGGTTTGAATTGAAAATAAAATAGATTCCTGCAGGCAGAAAGATTCCGCCTAGAGCAGCAAATATTGGCATTGCAGCCTTGCGAGGAGAAGATAGTTCGCCCTCTATTATCTCACGCTTAATCTCGAGCCCAATTAGTAAAAAGAATATGGCCATCAGACCATCATTTATCCATTGGGAAAGGGAATATTCTAAATCCAGGCCCAGGCTACTATATCCGAGTTTTGTGGCAAGCAGATTTTCAAAACCTTTACCAAAAGCTGAATTTGCAATTGATAAAGAAACAAAAACAGAGAAAATAAGAATGATACCACCTATTTGTTCAGAACGAAAAAAGTCGCGAAATGGTTTTAAATTTATTGCTTGAGCCATGCCGGCTAAAATATTGAAAATTTTCAGTGAATTTGTTTAAATAAGGTAAGAAAGGGCAATTTTGGTATATTTCAGGCCATTTTATTGAATTAAAGTCCTGGTCTATTTAATTACAAAAATTGATCCAAATCTCCTTTTCCCTGTCTTATAATTTCAAATTCGCTTTCACTGCAATCCACAATAGTAGATGGTTCATTATCGCCATATCCTCCATCAATCACCAGATCTACAATATCTTGATATTTTTCATGGATTAATTCCGGGTCTGTTGAGTATTCGATGATCTCATCATCATCATGAATGGAAGTTGAGATAATTGGATTGCCCAGCGTTTTTACAATGGCCCTTGCTATGGTGTTGTCAGGGACCCTGATACCGACAGTCTTTTTGTTTGAACTCAATAATTTGGGTACATTTTTGTTCGCATTAAAGATAAAGGTAAATGGTCCTGGAAGTGCTTTTTTGATTACTCTGTAGGTTTCGTTGTCAATTTGCCTGGTAAAATCTGAAATGTGGCTTAGATCGTAACAAATGAATGAGAAATTTGCCTTTTCAGATTTAATACCCCTGATTTTACAAATTTTTTCAATGGCCTTTGAATTACTAATGTCACAACCCATCCCGTAGACAGTATCGGTGGGATAAATGATTATTCCACCTTTGGTGAGGACGTCGACCACCTGCTGGATCACTTTTTCATTGGGATTTTCAGGATAGATCTTTATCAGCATATCCAAAAATACAGATTTTTAACCACTAAAGCCCTTAATAAAAGGGCTCTAAGTTAAATCAGACTGTTTGAATATGTTAAAACTCCGCATTCTTTGGTGTTCTTGGAAAAGGAATCACATCCCTTATATTGGTCATTCCGGTAACAAAAAGTACTAAACGTTCGAAACCTAATCCGAATCCGGCATGCGGTGCAGAACCAAAACGTCGGGTATCAAGATACCATGACATCTCCTCTGTAGGTATATGCATTTCCTCCATTCTCTTTTCCAGTTTCTCAAGACGTTCTTCACGTTGTGAGCCACCAACAATCTCTCCAATACCCGGGAACAGAATATCCATAGCTCTTACAGTTGTTCTTCCTTCGGTATCTGGCTCATTCAGTCTCATGTAAAATGACTTGATCTCTGCCGGGTAATCGGTTAGGATTACCGGTTTTTTAAAGTGTTTTTCAACCAGAAAACGTTCATGTTCCGACTGGAGGTCTGCGCCCCACTTATCGATCAGGTATTTGAATTGTTTCTTTTGATTAGGCTTTGAATTCCTGAGAATTTGTATTGCTTCCGTATAGGTTAACCGTTCAAAATTATTTTCAAGACAGAACTTCAGCTTTGAAAGCAAGTCGAGTTCTGAGCGATCTGCCTGAGGCTTTAGCTTTTCCTCTTCCAATAATCTGCCGTTGAGGAATTCCAATTCATCAGCACAATTTTCCAGGGCATAAGAAATGACATATTTAAGCAATTCCTCAGCCAGGTCCATATTATCATTCAGATCATAGAAAGCCATTTCAGGCTCTATCATCCAGAATTCTGCGAGATGCCGGGTTGTATTTGAATTTTCAGCTCTGAATGTAGGGCCAAAGGTATAGATATCACCGAAAGCCATAGCTGCAAGTTCACCCTCCAGCTGTCCGGAAACAGTAAGGTTTGTAGCTTTTCCGAAGAAATCTTCCTTGTAATTTACTGTGCCGTCTTCGTTGCGCGGAATATGATCAGGATCAATTGTAGAAACCCGGAACATTTCACCGGCACCTTCTGCATCAGAAGCAGTTATGATAGGTGTGTGGAGGTATAAAAAGCCTTTATCATTAAAAAATTTATGTACTGCGTAAGCCAATGCATGTCGAACTTTGAATACTGCATTGAATGTATTGGTACGGAAACGCAAATGGGCAATTTCCCTTAAAAATTCAAGACTGTGTTTCTTAGGCTGCAAAGGGAACTTCTCCGCATCGCTGTCACCTAATATTTCGAGTGTAGTTACCTTGATCTCGATGCGTTGTCCCTTGCCCTGAGATTCTACAATTTCACCAGTCAGTGCAACCGCAGTGCCTGTAGTCAGTCTTTTTAACAGACTATCATCGAAAGTATTAAAATCTACAACAGCCTGTATATTTTTGATTGTTGATCCATCATTGATAGCGACGAACTGGTTGTTTCTGAATGTTTTAACCCAACCCATTACAGTTGCCTCCTGTCCGAAATCAGTACTGTTTAATAAATCTTTAATTTTTATTCGCTTAGCCATGTTTTTTTAATGAATTGCAAAAATACAAATCGTTCTGTTAACCACAAGCCAATGAGGAAGACCGTTTATTTACAGCCTGCCAGATCTTTGGCAACTTGAGCCTGATCGTAAAAACTCTGGTTGTTTCCAAAAGAATTACTGATGTAAACGATTATCTGTGCAATGTCAATCTCAGCCAGGGTGTTGTTTCCTGGCATTTGACCCTGATAGGCAATTTTATTGATTTCGATTTCTTGATTTTGGCCATACCTGATGATGCAGGCAAGCTTTTTCTTATTTGCAATCAAATAGGTACTGTCTGTAAGTGGGGGGTAAAGTGTGCCTAATCCTTTCCCGTCAGCGCCATGGCAGTTTTGACAATTCTTTTCATATAATCCCCTACCGTTTACATAATATCGCTTATAGGTAATACTGTCTTCATTCTGACATGATTGAATTGCTACAGCCATGATGACCAGAAAAAGAAAGCTATAGATTAAGCTATTTCTCATTAGCAGCTTCTTCCCTGAGCAGTTTATCCATGTCTTCCATCAATTGCTTTACCTGGTCAGCTTTCGTACCGTCATATGCACCTCGTAATTGTTTTTTAGTATCAATCAGAATAAACCAACCCTGATGTACCAGACCCTGTGGGTCAGAACTATCCTCAAATGCAGAAACTAAGTAGTTTTTAGCAGCAATATTAAAAATGGAGTCCCAGCTTCCATGAACAAATTCCCATTGATTTCCCTCAACACCAAGTTTGGTAGCATAAGTTTTTAATCGGGATGGTAAATCATATTTAATATCGATTGAATGGGAAAGGAGTTTAACTTTCGGGTTATCTTTGAATTTCTTGTAGACGTCCAGCATATTTCTATGCATAATCGGACATATTGTGTTACAGGATGTGAAAAAGAAATCTGCAACATAAATCTTCCCGTCGAAATCTTTATCAGTAACTAAAAGGCTATCCTGATTCAAATAACTGAAAGGTGAAATGGTTTGATAGATCGTATCGACTATTGTTTTGCCATCAACGGTTCTTTCGACCGGCTCCCGGTTACCCAGAATTGGAAGTTTAGTATCCGATTCATTTGAACAGGACTGAATTACCAGCGTAATAAGAGCAATAAACAAGAGCTTTTTCATAGCACAAATATACTTTGTTTAAGAGTAGAATGCCCTGTAAAGGAAAATTTGTCCTGAACTTGTAACAAAATTTAAGTGTATAATTCGTATTATCTTTTCTATTTTGATTATATATTAAACTGCAAGGTCATGCATAATTTGATCTATCTTTTCATCAAGCTGCTTATCCTTAATCCCAAATTCATTGATGTCGGGAAGGGCTGTCTTTACACTACAGTAAAATTTGATCTTAGGTTCTGTACCGGATGGTCTGGCCGAAACAATGCATCCATCAGCAGTGATAAACTGAAGTACATCTGATTTAGGGAATTCCAGCTTTTTGGATTTCCCAGTTATCAGATCTGTTTCTTTACCAAGCTCATAATCTTTAAGGGAAACTACTTTAGATCCGCCAAGGCTCTCGGGCGTATTAAAACGGAATCTTTCCATCATTGATTTGATTTCTTCGGCCCCTGTTTTACCCTTTTTAGTTATTGAAACCAGCTTTTCCTTATAAAAGCCATAGGTTTGATACATCTTCAGCATAGCCTGGTAAAGACTACTTCCCTGGTCTTTGTAATAAGCGGCCATTTCTGCAATAAAGGCACAGGAAATTACTGCGTCTTTATCTCTGACGAGTTCACCAATCATGTAGCCATAACTTTCTTCTCCACCGGCAATGAAAGTTTTCTTACCCTGCAGTTCTGTTATCAAAGCTCCGATCCATTTAAAACCGGTTAGGGTTTCGTAGAAACTTACATTTTTTGATTCTGCAATATCTTTAATCAGTTTGGTGGTTACTATGGTGGATACAATATATTCGTTACCTGTCAGTTTACCCTTTTGTTCCCATGCATTCAATAGATAGTTAATCAGCAAGCTTCCGGTTTGATTGCCATTCAGTAAAATGAACTTGCCTTCATCATTCTGTATCGCAATACCCACCCGGTCGGCATCCGGGTCGGTTGCAAGTACCAGATCAGCATCAATTTCTAAAGCCCTGGCAATTGCCAGGGATAAGGCTTCCTTCTCTTCCGGGTTTGGATAAATTACGGTAGGGAAATTTCCATCAGGAACTGCCTGTTCTTCAACAATAGTCACATTTGTAAAACCGAACCGTTTTAATGCAGCTGGAACCAGGGTGATGCCAGTACCATGAATAGGGGAAAAGACAATTTTGAGATTGTGCTGTCTTTTAATAGCCTCCGGATAAACAGAAAGCTCGGTAATCTTTCTTAGGTATAACTCATCAATTTCCTCAGAGATGTATTCAATATTATTTTCAACTCTATCGAACTTAACTTCATTTATATCACTTATGGCCGAAACTTCATCCATAACCATCTGATCATCAGGTGATTTAAATTGTCCTCCATCTGAGCCATAAGCTTTATATCCATTGTATTCTTTCGGGTTATGTGATGCAGTAATCATTACCCCACTTCGGCACCCGAGATGCCGGATAGCAAATGAGAGTTCAGGAGTCGGTCTAAGTTCCCTGAAGAAATAAACATGTATTCCGTTGGCGGAGAATACCTCTGCAGTAACTTTTGCGAAGTAATCGGATTTGTTCCGACTGTCGTGGGCGATAGCAACACTGATCTTATCGCCGCGATATTTTTTGAGCAGGTAATTGCATAAGCCCTGAGTTGCAGTCCCAATAGTATATTTATTTATCCTGTTAGAACCTGGCCCCATAGTGCCCCGAAGCCCGCCGGTTCCAAATTCGAGATCTCTGTAGAAAGAATCTGTCAGCTCAATAAATGACTCTGATTCTAAAAGTTCCTTAATTTCATTCTTTGTTGCTTCATCATAGCTTCCCTGAAGCCAATTATTTATTTTATTTAAAACAGAGATTTCTAACTCTTTCATGGAATTTTTTATTTTATGGTTAGGCGTTTAGAACTTCTTTAATTCCAAAGAATCTCTTCTGCCAAATTATGTTTTGTTTAATGTGAAACTTGCATGAGCTTTACACTCTTCAAATAATACGTTCATAAGCTCATTCATGCTTTATAGCCTATAAAAAACAATTATATTCATTACGAAAAATAAGATGCTTTTTCCTAATTTTAGCATCTCATTGCACAAGTATAAAAATCATTTGCTGCAATCTAAAATTCAAGATTAAATGAAGGTACTAAAGTTCGGAGGAACATCGGTTGGCAGTCCAGACCGGATCAAAAAATTATTAGACATTATAAACCCGGAAGAGAGACAGATCGTTGTTCTTTCTGCTGTATCGGGAACTACTAACAGCCTGCTGGAGATATCACAGGCATATCTGGCTGCCGATAAATCAAAAGCTGCAGAACTGACAGCTTTACTGAAGGCTAAATATGAGTTGTTCATAAAGGAGCTTTTTTCTTCGGAAGAGGGACAAGAAAACGGAAAAAATTTAATTGATTATCATTTTAATCTGATTTCTTCATTTGCCAACGCACATTTTACAACTATTGAAGAAAAAATCATTCTCGCACAAGGTGAACTTATTTCAACAACACTTTATCATTTTTATTTAACTGAAATAGGAGTGAAATCAAAATTACTGCCTGCTCTGGTCTTTATGAAGATAGACGAAGATAATGAGCCTGTGATTGATTTTATCAGTGAGCATATTCAACCCTTACTTGATCCGGAAACCAATCTTTTTATTACTCAGGGGTATATCTGTCGCAATTCATTTGGTGAAATAGATAATTTACGCAGAGGAGGAAGTGATTACACTGCTTCATTACTTGGTGCTGCTATCCGTGCTGAGGAGATACAAATTTGGACCGATATAGATGGAATGCATAATAACGATCCGCGTATCGTAAAAGGTACCAAACCTATTGCAAGATTATCCTTTGATGAGGCTGCTGAACTGGCTTATTTTGGCGCTAAAATCCTGCATCCTCAAAGTGTTTTTCCGGCACAGAAATTTAAAGTTCCGGTTCGATTGTTGAACACAATGGAACCTAAAGCTGCCGGAACGTTGATTACTAACGACAGTGAGCGTGGCAAAATTAAATCCATTGCCGCAAAAGATGGAATCACAGCGATAAAAATTCAGTCCAGCAGAATGCTTCTTGCCTATGGGTTTTTGAGGAGAGTTTTTGAGATTTTTGAGCGTTATAAAACACCAATTGATATGATCACTACTTCAGAAGTGGCTGTATCAGTAACAATAGATGATATTAGTAACCTTGCAGAAATAATTAAAGAACTAAATAATTTTGGAACGGTAGAAGTAGATTACAATCAAACAATTGTTTGTGTTGTAGGCGATTTTGGTGCAGATAAACATGGATTTGCAGCCCGGGTATTCGAGGCGCTCAAACATATTCCAATCCGTATGATCTCCTACGGTGGAAGCAATTTTAATATTTCCCTTCTGATCAATGATGGAGATAAGGTTGAAGCATTAAGATCATTACATAATCGTTTATTTGAATAGTATTAGCATCCGCCCTAGGCGGATTAGAGAATTTATATGTTTAGCAGGGATACAGTTGCCCGTTTCCAAAATTCAGAAACGCCATTTTATTATTATGATCTGAGTGTTTTAGATCGGTCACTGATGTCCTGTAAAGCAGCTTCTGAGAAGTTTGCATTTCATGTTCATTATGCACTTAAAGCCAATTTCAATGAACAGATTTTGAAAGCGATTCAAAAATCTGGTTTCGGGGCTGATTGTGTAAGTGGTAATGAGGTTAAAAAGGCAATTGAAATCGGTTTTGATCCCGGAAAGGTTGTTTTTGCCGGTGTTGGAAAGTCGGACAGGGAAATCAATGATGCTTTAAATAATAATATTTATTGTTTCAATGTTGAATCAGTACAGGAACTGGGAATAATCAATGAACTTGCTTTAAAACAAGGCAAACAGGCACGGGTCGCAATACGAATTAATCCTAACGTGGATGCTCATACACATCAGTATATCACTACCGGATTGGAGGAGAACAAGTTTGGTGTGAATCAATGGGAATTGCCTGCCTGTGTTGAAGAACTTAAGAAATGTTCTAATCTTGAATTGATTGGAATTCATTTTCATGTAGGTTCACAGATTACGAATCTGGATGTTTTTAAGAGCCTTTGTTTGAAAGTCAACGAGCTTAATACCTGGTTTCTGGAACGTGGTTTCTATCTTAAGGTATTAAATGTTGGTGGAGGATTGGGTGTGGATTACCATCATCCTGATGAGAAAGCAATCAATGATTTCATGAGTTTTTTTGAAATCTATGATAGGTTTCTTGAGCGCAGGGCTAATCAGGAGGTTCATTTTGAGCTTGGAAGAGCACTTGTGGCTCAGTGCGGTAGCCTGATTAGCCGTATACTCTATGTAAAAAACGGTTTGAAAAAGAATTTTCTGGTTCTGGATGCCGGAATGACTGAATTGATGCGCCCTGCCTTATATCAGGCTTACCATAAGATTGAAAATATAAGTGCAGATTCTGCAAATCCTATTGTTTCGTATGATGTTGTTGGCCCAATTTGTGAAAGTACTGACTGTTTCGGTAAAGAAGTTGAACTGCCCGAATCAAAACGCGGAGATCTCATGGCAATCAGAACAGCCGGTGCTTACGGTGAAGTGATGGCATCAGGATATAATTTAAGAGAACGTGTAAAATCTATCTATTCCTAATGGGTCAGCATTTTTTTATTGCGTAGCAGATCCTGTTATTAATATCTGGTGTTTAAATCTTTATCCAATTCAAGAAAAATGAGCAAATCATTTTATAATACTGTCGCCTCATTAAGATCATACTTTCTATTTTTTATTTTGGGATTTGCCGATACCGGATTTCTGATGGCGCAGCCAAATGAAAATTCAGGAAATATGCTGGTTCATCAGATTAATTCATCTAAGGATAATCCAAGAAACAGCGAAGGAGATTTTATTGAATTGAAGGATGGGAGAATCCTCTTTGTTTACAGTCGTTTCATTGGAGGTTCGGGCAGTGATCATGCACCCGCCCAATTGGTAGGCCGTTATTCTACTGATGAGGGAATCAGCTGGACTAATGACGATCAGGTCATTGTTGACAAAGAAGGGGAAATGAATGTGATGTCTGTTTCATTGCTTCGTCTTAAAAACAGCAAGATAGCCCTCTTATATGCCCGAAAGGATTCTTTAAGTGATTGTATACCTCAGCTAAGACTCTCAGAGGATGAGGGTAAAACATGGACTGATCCAAAAGCAATTATTCAGGACAGGAAGGGATATTTTGTCGTGAATAATGATCGGATTGTGCAGTTAAAATCTGGCCGTATTCTGGTTCCGGTCTCATTGCATAAAACTCCTGAAACAACATGGAAGAATAAGGGAACCATACAATGTTATTACTCTGATGATAATGGAGTAAGTTGGCATGCAGGAGATACCGTTTTGACTCCTGACAGCATTATTACTCAAGAACCCGGTGTGCTTGAGTTGAAAAGAGGAAAACTAATGGTTTATATGAGAGCAAGTGGTGGTACACAATACCAAAGTTTTTCGGAGGATGATGGATTGACCTGGACCATGGCTGTTCCGGCGGCAATCCCCTCACCGATATCACCTGCTTCGATTAAAAGAATACCAGGCACCGGTGATCTATTATTGGTCTGGAATAATAATGGCGCTTCCGGACCAGGTTATTTTAAGAGTAAGCGAAGTCCCTTAACAATTGCTATTTCGAAAAATGAGGGAAAATCATGGCAAAAAGTTAAAAATATAGAGGATGATCCGGATGGAATGTTTTGTTATACAGCTATTCATTTTACCAAATCACATGTATTGCTTGGTTATGGAGTTGGTTTGGGCTTACAAAATTCCTATATCAGAAGACTTAGTCTGGATTGGATATACCGATAATTGTTCTAATCGCTACTGAAATGCATTCAATCCGGTAATATCCATTCCTGTGATCAATAAGTGAATGTCGTGGGTGCCTTCATAGGTTACAACTGATTCAAGATTCATCATATGACGCATCACCGGATATTCTCCGGTTATTCCCATTCCTCCGAGAATCTGTCTTGCTTCACGGGCGATGTTTATGGCTATTTCCACACTGTTTCTTTTGGCCATAGATATTTGTGCAGGTGTAGCACGACCTTCATTTTTTAGTACACCGAGTCGCCAAACCAAAAGCTGACCTTTTGTTATCTCTGTAATCATTTCAGCCAGTTTCTTTTGCTGAAGCTGAAATCCGCCAATTGGCCGGCCAAATTGCATTCGTTCCTTGGAATAACGTAAAGCAGTATCGTAACAGTCCATAGCAGCACCCAAAGCACCCCAGGCTATTCCATAGCGTGCCTGGTTTAAACATCCCAGCGGACCTTTGATCCCGCTTATATTCGGGAATATATTTTCTTTGGGTATTTTAACATTATTGAATACCAGTTCTCCGGTAGCCGAAGCCCTTAAACTCCATTTGCCATGAATTTCAGGTGCAGAAAAGCCATCCATTCCTTTTTCAGCAATCAATCCTCTGATTTTGCCTTCTTCATCTTTAGCCCATACAACTGCAATGTCGGCATAAGGCGAATTTGAGATCCACATTTTTGATCCATTCAGGAGGAAATGATCGCCCATATCTTTAATATTGGTGATCATACTTCCCGGATCTGAACCATGATCCGGCTCGGTCAATCCAAAACATCCCAGAAATTCCCCTGATGCCAGTTTAGGCAGAAACTTTAATTTCTGATCTTCCGAACCGTAAGCATATATGGGATACATAACCAAAGATCCCTGAACAGATGCTGTTGACCGGATGCCTGAATCGCCACGCTCAATTTCCTGCATAATTAGCCCATAAGAAATATAATCTAATCCGGCACCACCATAATCTAATGGTATAGTAGGACCAAAGGCACCCAGTGAGGCAAGTCCGGGAATGAGGTGTCGTGGAAATTCAGCCCTTTGCGCAAAATCTTCAATTATCGGACTTACTTCTTTTTTTACCCAGGTCCTGACGGTATCACGTATGAGTTTATGTTCCTCAGTCAAAAGATCATCAAGCAGAAAATAATCTGGTGCTTCATAAAGATCTTTCTTAGATGACTTGTGAATATTTTTCGTTTCTGGATCCTGATTTTGCATAGTATTGGTTTTTTCAAAATTACATAAATCGATTCTGATTTGTGGTACATCAGGTATTTATGAGAAATTTTTTTTTACCGACAGTTTTCCTGCACTTACCGAATTGTTGCTATATCCTGCCAGAAAGGTATATGCCGGCTTTGATTTACGGGATACTTTTGGTCAACAATCAAACAAAAAACAAAAACATGAAAACAATATTCGCACTTAGCACAGTAATTTTAATGACTTTCTCTCTGGATACTATGGCAACAGATAAAAGTTCAGGATTATTAAATGATGTACCTAAATCAATGGTTTCTGTCGCTCCCTTTGTTTGGGGTAGCCCGGATGATCAGGCTCCCGAAGGCTTGAGATTTGTAAAAGCAAAATATGCAAAAGTACCTTTGGCACCTTTTGTATGGGGTAGCCCTGATGATATAATTAATTCTGTAAAGTCAATTAAAGGATTGAAGAATCTGAACGTTCCTGTGGCACCATTTGTATGGGGAAGTCCGAATGAAACCGCTCCGGAATCATTGAAAAATATCAAAGCTGAAAATGCAATAGTGCCGGTTGCACCGTTCGTTTGGGGAAATCCGCAGGATGCTGCTCCAGAACTTTTGGGACAATAACAAAAGGATTGAAATATTTTTTCATTTGTTTTAGCGGAGAATATCGATCTGATATTCTCCGCTTTTTAATTAAGCAATATCCGCCTGTCTGCTACCTGAGTATTTGCGAAGTAACCAACCAATTGCAGCGCCTGATACACCTCCTATAAGAGCCATACAAAGTGCGTCTACAAAAGACAATGAAAAGGGCATTAAGTTGTATTGGCCAAAGAACACGAAGTTTGATCCCAGACCAAACAGAAAGAATAAGGATGCGCCATGAACAGCACCCTGAATACCTGATTCGATTCTCCCCATACTCAGAAAATACGCCAGAAGAATACCCCAAATAATATTTCCGAGTCCGACAGCCCAGATTTCCATGGGTTCTTTTATAAGGCCAGGGAAGGAACTAATATTAGCACCAAAATAATCCATCAATAATAATCCATAGATCAGAAATCCAGTCAGGAAGACTACAATGCCTCCTGCAATACCGATTAAAAATGTTTTTGAGTTCATAATAAGGGTTGGTTTAAGGTTTTATACAGAAATTTACTTTTAAAGTTTGAATCTGCAAAATTTTATTTCCCTTAAAACGATTGTAATATGCTAATTTTCAGCGGCATGTAATTTTTGACTCTTATTTATTTAACCTAAATAAGTGTAAAACCATTTCGACAATAGTTTATATCTTTATGGTATGGTATGGATTTTAGTTAAAGATGAGTTGCCTGAACAGGCGGTAGATGTTTTGCTTTTTGATGGCGGACAAATATACTTTGGTTACTACAGTGAAATTTATAATAAGTTTATTGTTGCTGAGGATAAGGTTTCAATTGGAGATTTTACACATTGGATGACCCTACCTGATTTCCCCAAAACCTGATTATCCCTAATTCCTTTTGTTTTTAGAAAACAGCTCTATCGGTTTGATGGTCTAACCAGTGGTTTGATTTCAGGGGGGGTAGAAGAAAGTTCTCCGTTCTCATCAACATAAGCGAGCATATCCTCGAGTTTACCACCATTTGAATTCTGTTTGCGTTCTTGCTTACGGTGTTCTTTATCTTCTTTTTTCTTTGCTCTATTCTTTTCGAGCTGCTTCTTCATGAAGGTTGCCTGGGATTTTGCCATATCTGTTAATTATTTAATAATGACTATCTGATTCAAATGTATGCAGCCAGAGAGGCATTGAAAATTCAACAAAGGAGTGGATCAGGATTATTCTGTTTAATTACAGGAAAGAAACCAAGATCAGTCGAATTGACCAGCAGGCATGAAAAATAATAGCTTGTGATTTTTTACAAATCTACATAAAAAAGGGTAAAAGGACAAGTTTTTCTAAATGTGGATATTTTACAGGGTGTAATTCCAGTCTACGAAAATAAAATCCATGGGGTATAAAATGCTGAATAAAATTGATGATCAGGCTATTGGTAATGAAATATTCTTGATTCCAGAGAGAATTCCTGGTTTAGCCCTGTTAAATAGTACCAGTATTTGTTGATATAAGGATGAATTCAGGGAAATAGCATTGAAGAATGACTAAAATTTGTATGAATTCCAACACAAATTTAACCATATCATGCAATAAATAAAGAGGTAAAAAGCCTTTTATTGTTTGTAGGCTTTTTACTCCAATTATTCTACTTACCCAGAATTTTTATCAGAGATCCCGCTAAAACTCTGTCGCTCAGTTGCATTCCATTCAACAGGGAAATTTGTTCCTGTTTGTTTTCAGGCATATTGTAACTATTCAAAGCCTGTTTTAGGGTTCCGCTTTGTTTAACTGATTTAATTCTTATTCTCTCGGGCTGCTTGTTAAGTTTGGAAGGATCTTTTAATTCTTTAAAATTCTTCATTGATTGCAGAAAATATTGGGAATAATTGTTAAAATCATTCACTGAACTGGCACCGAGTATCAGGTATATGTTTTTGTTGTACTCAATTAGATAAGATAAAGTTCTAACTGAGGATGCCTGCTGCTGCTGCTGTTGTTGTTGTTGTTGTTGTGCTTTGACATCAGCGACCATTGATATTGCGTTCAGGCCATTGACAGTAATCTGATTTGATTCTAAAACTTGAAGATTGTTCTTCTGTACTAAGTTGCTGGCTGCTTCCTGAAGTGAGCTGCCGGGTGCAAGTGTCATCATTAGTAAAGCTTTTCCATCTTTTGGTGCAAGTTGCACCTTTTGTGGAGTGTTCTGATAATTCCAGCCCTGTGGAGTTTGAAACTGGAATTTTAACTCAGGATGATAAAATATGCTGTTTTCCAGAAAGCCTTGTTTCGGATCTTCACCGTAAATCAAACCCTCAATCTTTTTTAAATAGCTTTCTCTGCTAACTTTAGGATTATTAAGGCTTAACTTCTTTTTCCATTCTTCCGATAGTTTAGAAACAGCAATATTTCTGTCTCCGGGGTTAGGGTGAGTGGACATAAAATCCGGTAATTCTGCGCTCTCGCTTCCTGCACTTTGTCTTTCAAGTGTATTGAAAAAGCCAGCCATTTCTTTAGCATCGTAGCCAATTTTTGAGGAATATTCTACTCCAAGTTCATCCGATTGACGCTCTGCATCCCGTCCGAATTTCAGGAATAACAACCCTAAGCCCTGGGATAATGGCTCGGCAAATTCTGCCACTTGTGGAACAAGAATCATGCTGCCAATTAACCCAACCTGACCAAGAATTGCTTTGCTTTGCTGGGAAACAGAATGTCTTGCTGTGATATGTCCTATTTCATGTCCTAAAACACCTGCAAACTCTGCTTCATTATTGAAGTGAGCCATGATACCTCTTGTAAAATAAACATATCCGCCAGGTACTGCAAATGCATTTATTACTTCTGAGTCGACAATCTTAAATTCATACTTAAGGCCTGGTCTGTGGGAAACTGCAGCCATTTCATTGCCTTTCTGGGTGATGAAGTCCTGAAGTATTTTATTTTCATAAAGTCCGTATTGCGCAACAATTTGCGGATCAGCCTCCGCACCCATGGCAATTTCCTGACTCTCTGACATCAGAACAATCTGTTTTTTCCCTGTAACGGGATTCACTGCACATGAACTTACAAAAAGAAGCGATGCACTTAAACAGATCAAGATTAATTGATTTTTCATATCATATTATATATGAATTCAATCATTCAATATTCAAGCCAAAAAAATGAAATGTAATTAATGCACATGCAAATATATTTATGGCCTCCCATGGATCTTAAATATTTTGTTTAATCAATTGCCAAATCAGGCATTATCCAGGTATTTAAACAGGCCTATATTTTACAAATGACTTTGTTATAATTCTCTTATCCAGATATTGCGAAAGCTTATGGGTTCACTTGGATCGCCGTGGTCCTGTAATTTTATCGGCAATGGCCCGTGATTTTTATAAAAAGGAGGCCCAACATAAACTGTTTCACCTTTGAGTTCTATGTTGTTTTGGATTAATATTCCATTGTGCAATACACTCACCCTTGCGCCAGATTTCAAACTGCCATTTTCATTGAAAACCGGAGCAGTCCAAATTACATCATAGGATTGCCATTCCCCGGGTTTTCTTGATGCGTTTACTAATGGTATAAATTGTTTATAAATACTACCTGCCTGACCGTTGCTGTAAGTTACGTTATCATACGAATCGAGAACCTGTAATTCATATCCCTCATCTCCATTGCCAGTAGAGCCCAGGAATATTCCACTATTACCTCTTGCTTGTCCGGAGCCTGTAATATTTTCGGGGATGAACCACTCTATATGCATTTGATAATTCAGGAATGATCTTTTGGTCTGAATATTTCCTGTTCCTTTTTTTACTGTGAATTGTTCATTGGATACTGTCCATTTAGCTTCAGATTGATCCTTAGCAGTTACCCATTGCTTAAGATTATTTCCTCCAAAAAGTATAAATGCATCTGCAGGGGCAGATAACATAGTTTTCGATGGACTGACTATTTTGGGAACAGGTGACCATGCTTCCGTGTCTTTTGGATTCGCATTCTGTTGAGCAGAGCTACTGTTTATCAGAACTGTTAAAATAGCGGCGAGTAAAATGTTTTTTTTCATTTTATAAAATATTTAAACAAGATATGAATTTGAGGATTATGAAATTAATAATATTTTTTGTTTGAAATAATTATTCAACCCAGAACAATTAATTAAGCATAACTGTCCCTGCGTATATTTTAATTAAACTATTTTTGTGTAATGGGAATTATCAAACAAAAGGTAAGTTTAAACGGAGTTCGTTTTTTTTCATATCACGGGTTTTATCCTGAAGAGCAAATCTTGGGTACTGAGTTTATTGTCAACATTGATACAGAACTAGAGGTATATGGCTCAGGTGCTGATAATATTGCGAATACAATTAATTATGAACGATTGTTACAAATCGCTTCAGAAGAAATGAAAACTCCACGAAAGCTGATAGAAACTGTAGCGCATAGCATACTTGAGCGGATCAGGCATGAGTTCCTAGCTGTTCAATTCATTCGCATATCTATCCGAAAAATGCATCCCCCAATGGGTGCCGAAATAAATAATTCAACCATCGAACTTTCGTTCAGCAGATAATATGCCATTTAACCTGATTACTAATATTATTTTGACAGAAATCTCTGAAATTATTGGATCAGAGAACGTTTTAACCGATCTTGACAGGCTGGAGCAGTATTCTCATGATGAGACTGAAGACCTTATTTTTTATCCCGAGGTGGTTGTCAAACCAAATACTAAAGAGCAAATCTCATTACTGCTTAAATTATGTAATCAGTACTTGATTCCTGTTACCCCGAGAGGTGCCGGCACAGGATTAAGTGGAGGGGCCTTGCCGGTAATGGGCGGATTATTGATCTCCATGGAGCGGTTTGACAAAATCATTGAGATTGATGAGCGCAATCTTCAGGCAAGTGTTGAACCCGGCGTAATTACTGAAGTATTTATGAATGCTGTAGCCGAAAGAGGTTTGTTTTATCCGGTAGATCCTTCCAGCAAGGGCTCTTGTTTTATTGGTGGAAATATTGCTCATGGAAGTGGTGGGCCAAGAGTTGTGAAATATGGCACCATCAGAGAATATGTGTTAAACATAGAGGTGGTACTTCCGGATGGTGAAATAATTTGGACGGGAGCAAATACGCTCAAATATGCCTCAGGCTATAATCTCACGCAATTGATGATTGGTTCGGAGGGTACGCTTGGTATTATAACCAAAATAGTATTGAAATTAATATCGCGTCCCACACAAAACCTGGTCATGCTTGCATCTTTTCCTGGTAATGAGCAAGCTTGTGAGGCAGTTTCTGCAATTTTTCGCGCAGGAGTAACTCCATCAACATTGGAATTTATGGAGCGGAGAGCAGTAGAGTGGGTAATGGAATATGATCATTTTCAATTCGATCTTAAGGATGATGTTCAGGCTTTTTTAATGATAGAAGTTGACGGAAACGATCTGGAAGTACTTATGGGTGATTGTGAAAAGATCAACGAAGTTCTTGAGAATAATTTCTGTTCTGATGTGCTTTTTGCAGATACTGCTGCGCAAAAGGAGGTTCTTTGGAGATTGAGGCGCACAATGCCATTGTCTGTAAAGTCAAATTCAATTTATAAGGAGGAAGATACAGTGGTGCCAAGGGCTGAATTGGCAAAATTAATTCATGGAATAAAGGAAATTGGAGCAAGGTATGGATTTCAGTCCATTTGTTATGGTCATGCCGGGGATGGAAATGTCCATGTCAACATCATTAAAGGTGATATGTCTGATGAGGACTGGAACACAAAATTGAAAGAGGGTATTCGACAAATATTTGAGTTAACTGTTTCACTTGGAGGGACTATATCCGGTGAGCATGGAATAGGTTCAGTGCAGCGGGAGTACATGGATATAAAATATTCAACAGTCCATCTTGATTTGATGCGGGGTATTAAATCAGTTTTTGATCCAAAGGGAATTCTGAATCCCGGAAAAATATTCTAATCCTGTAAACAAGAATTTAGCCTTATTTCCACATGCTTTTATTTCATACTAATTTCCATCCTAAGGCGTTGCTTTTTCGGAATTTGTATGGGTTTGTGTTGTTTATAATCAAACGAAACACAGAGTGTTTTCCCGGTTGTACATATTTCTTCAGTGCCATTACCGGTTTTGACAAGAACGTATTCCAGTTCAAAACTGCTGTTGCCAATTTTTGAAGTTCTGACATAAGCATACACCGTATCTGAAATTGTAATTGGTATCAGATAATCAACTTCAGATTTTCTGATTATTATACCGAGTAATTTCCAATCCCACTCAATAACCTCAGCCCAATATGCAGAACGTGCTATCTCAAAATAAGTTAGATAAATGGCATTATTTACATGACCAAGAGCATCTATATCTGCAAAACGAATTGGAATTTGAGTCTTGAAATGAAATTCTTTCATATAAATATTGTCATTTTGTCGGTTAAAAATAAATCTGACTGCCAGTTTGTCTTTAATTTGAGATTGTTTTTGTGCAATATGCAAAATGGTATACACATTGTCGAATAGATTGAAATAACTAATTTAAAATTTAGGAGGATAACAAAATGGCACTAGTAAAATTTGCAAATGGAAACACAAACAAAATATTTAAACCGTCCTATAATGATGTTTTAGAATCGTTTTTCAATACCGATCCTTTTTTGGCTAAAAGTAACTTAATTCGTAATCCGGGAGTTAATATTGCTGAAAACGAAAATGAATTTCACATTGAATTAGCCGCTCCCGGACTTAAGAAGGAAGATTTTAAAATCAATCTGGAGAAGAATCTCCTGAGTGTATCAGCAGAAAAGAAGGAAGAGAATACTGAAATGGATGAGGCTAAGAAATATAACAGAATTGAATATAACTACTCTTCTTTTATGAGAACATTTACTTTACCTGAAACAGCAGATCATTCCAGGATTAGCGCTGAGTATAAGGATGGTATTTTGTTTATCAGTGTAGTAAAGAAAGAAGAAGCAAAAATTCTTTCGAGAGAAATTACAATCAGCTAATTCATATATAAAATTGGATTTAAAGGCAGGCGGAATACCATCTGCCTTTTCTATTTAAATTGCGGTTTAAGCTGCAAAATCGTAATTTTACTGCATGTCGAGAGAAATTCTAGAGAATAAGCGGAAAGCCTTAAAGATTAATTTGGATGAATCTATTTACGGCACTTTTGCCGAGATAGGAGCGGGACAGGAGGTGGCAAGAAATTTTTTTACTGCCGGTGCTGCTTCAGGAACAATTGCAAAGACAATGTCGGCCTATGATATGGTTTTTAGTAATTCCATTTATGGAGCTGAAGAATCAGGCCGTTATGTTTCAGAATCGAGGCTTGATAAAATGATTCAGCATGAGTTCGGACTTTTATCTGAGCGACTTTGCGGACCTAAATATGCCGGTAAAACCTTTTTTGCTTTTGCAGATACTGTTACAACTCTTAACTTCAATAAAACCAATGATCCTCATGGTTGGTTGGGCATCAGGTTTCAGCTTAGCCCGGGGGGTGAACCTAATGATATTGTTTTTCATGTCAGACTTCTGGACAGTGATTCAAACCTGCAGCAGAATGTATTGGGAGTGTTGGGAGTAAACCTGGTTTATGCTGCGTATTATTACCATGATGATGTCCAATCTATGATTGAGTCACTGGTTGATAATTTGGCAGTAGGCTCCGTCGAAATAGATCTGATCAGTCTGAGTGGTCCTGAATTTAAGGATGCGAATGACCGGATGGTAAATTTATATCTGATAGCTAAAGGCTTTTCGGGTGCAGCAATTTTTGATAAGAATGGCCATGCTCGTCAATCTAAAGACGTGCTATATAAAAAGGATGTGATGATCCTGAGGACAAAATTTGGTCAGAAATCTACGCCAAACTTCGATTTATTTAATAAAGCAGTTGAGCAATTTAAGCATACTCAAAAGGTAAATGACAAAAACATCATTGTAATGATTGAAGTTTTGATGACAAATTTTCTTGAGGATAAATCAGAATTAAGCAATGAGGATCTTGAAAAATTTGCAAAACGTGCTGAAGAGCTTTGCGCAACAGGGAACTATGTAATCGTATCTGACTTTGCCCGCAATCACAAACTGGCACAATATCTTTCGCGTTGCAGTCCAAAAAGTGTTGGTATATCAACCAATATCGCAAACCTGAAAAATATATTTAATTCTCAAAATTATGGTGAAAATTACACAGACGAACTCTTAGCTTATATCAGTGACTTATTTAGTAGGAATGTAAGACTTTATGCCTATCCATACCTCGATAAGAAAAACAAGCAGATTATCACCACACGTAATATGCCTGTATCAAAAGAATCAAAACATTTATTCGAATTTTTGATACAGAATGGCTACATCATGGATATTGATGATTATGATGAGAAAGATGTGAAGACGGTTTAATTAGTTTAGAGTGGAGAATTGAGAGTGGAAAATGAAATCACTCTCAACTCTCAACTCTCAATTCTCAA
>CAYHGN010000010.1:0-16714 GCA_964356005.1 uncultured Sphingobacterium sp. | reverse complement strand
TCTCAATTCTCAATTATAAATTAGTTTCTCATATTAATATACTGTAGTGGCTGCCCAAAATCATCACTACGGCATAAAGCAATTACAGCTTGTAAATCATCTATTTTCTTAGCCTGAACTCTCACCTGATCATCCATAATAGATGCCTGTACTTTAAGGCCACTGTCTTTTATTTTTTTAACAATTTTTTTAGCAGCCTCCTTATCGATTCCCTCCATAATTTTAATTTCTTTTCGGAGCATATTGCCTGATGCATATTGTTCTTTTCCAAGGTCCATGCTGCCAGGATCAAGGTTATGTTTTACCATACGGGATATAATCGCATCCTGGATAGCTTTCAAACGCATATCATTTTCAGTGATTATTGTGATCTCGTTTGTCTTTTTGTCGAGCTCTACGCTGCTTTTTGAATCGTTAAAGTCATAGCGATTGAGGATTTCTTTTTTGGCGGTATTAATTGCATTATCGAGGGTCTGCCCGTCGATCTTACTTACGATGTCAAATGTTGGCATAATTATTATACTATGGTTAATCAAATTTTGTTAATATCTTTAAATATTGCATGTAAAGATCACATTTCTTTAATAGAAAAATTATGAAAGCAAAAAAAGTAAAAACATCCGGTAAGCTTGTACAAAAGCAAACAAAGCGAGTTGCTAAAAAAGAGCTGGAATCAACAATCTCTGAAAAATTCTTTGAAGCAATGAAGAGTCTTGGACATGATGCAGAGAAATTCTCTAAGGAGATTAAAAAAACCAGTAAGGCATTAGCCAAAAAACTTGCGGGAACTTACAATGATGTTAAGAATGCAGTTGAAGATAAATTAGAAAGTAAGACCAAAAGTATTAAGCCGAAAAATATCAAAAAGGCAGGTGATTCAGCCGGTAAATCCGTGATTTCTGCGGTCAAAAAGGCTGAAAAAGTTGTGGCAAGAGTTAGTAAGGCGGCGATCAAAACAAAGATGCCCAGACTTGTAACCGCTGGTACAGGTTCAGCAAAGTCAGCAGCAAGCAAACCGGCAGTTAGAGCAAAAAAGAGTTCATCTACCGCCTCAGCCAATAAAGCAGTGCCAGGCAAATCAGCAACAAGTAAGGATTCTACTGTTAAAGCAAAGGCAACAGTAGCAAGAAGTAGAAAGCCGGTTTCTAAAGTTGTTCCTGCAAACACAGCTTCAGCCAAGCCGGTAGCGCCTTCAACTACTCCTTCGACTGATAAAATGTAGATTAATGCAATTCACGTTGCATACTTAACGTGAATTTAATGTTTAATTAATATTATTTTTTGATTTTTACAGTCCCGACCACAGGTGCGGGATTGTTTATTTATGCCAATGCCTAAGAATATTCCTTTAATAAATCGTGAGGTCAGTTGGTTATACTTTAACGACCGTGTACTGCAGGAGGCCGCTGATAAATCAGTCCCATTAGTTGAACGAATTCGTTTTCTGGCCATTTTTTCTTCAAATCTCGATGAATTCTACCGGGTTAGGGTTGCTACGCTCAGCAGACTTTCAAATTTAAATACAAGGTCAAAAGCAATACTTGGTTTTAGTCCCAGAAAAATATTAAATCAAATCAAAAATATTGTAGTCAGGCAAGAACGCAAATTCAATCATTTATATGAAGATGTCATAGTAAAGGAGCTGGAGCAGGAAAAGATTTTTTTAATTAATGAAACTCAGTTAAATGTTACTAGAGGCTCATTTGTGAGAGAGTTTTTTAGAGAAAAAATTCTATCAACGCTTGTCCCGGTAATGATTAACAAAAATGAACCATTTCCCGAACTTAAAGATCGGGCAATATATCTTTTTGTTAGAATGGTACATGCGAATAATAAAGAGAAAAGCAGATTTGCTTTAATTGAAATTCCAACAGATGTTTCAAGCCGGTTTATTGTGCTTCCCGAAACAAATAATCTTAAGTTCATAACATTGGTTGACGATATAGTGAGATATTGTCTGGATGATATTTTCTTCATTTTTGAGTATGATAGCATTGAGGCTTATTCTGTTCAGCTAACCAGAGATGCTGAATTGGATCTTGATATACAGGTCAGTGAAAAATTCATCGATGCATTATCTAAAAGTCTCCTGAAAAGAGGTAAGGGTAAGCCCATGCGCTTGTTGTACGACACTGATATGCCTCTTGAAATGCTCACTTATCTCGTAGCTGAATTGGATTTAAATGCCGATGGACTGATACCAGGGAATCGCTATCATAATTTTAAGGATTTTATCAGTTTTCCCAATGTTGGAAGATCTGAATTGGAATATCCCAAATTGGTACCCCTGCCTGTAAATGAGCTTTCGAGTGTAAGTAGTATCTTTACACAAATATCCAGGAAGGATTACCTTATTAATTTACCCTATCAGTCCTTCGATTATATTATCCATTTCCTTAGGGAAGCTGCTATTGATCCAAAGGTCAGGGAGATTAAAATTACTTTATATCGGCTGGCTGAAAATTCCAGAATTATTCACGCTTTGATTAATGCCGCGAAGAATGGCAAAAAGGTGAGTTGTTTGCTTGAACTTAAAGCAAGGTTTGATGAACAAGCCAATATTTACTGGACGAAAAGACTTGAAGAGGAGGGTGTAGTTGTTAATTATGGAATGCCAGATTATAAAGTTCATTCAAAAATTTGTTTGGTAAGGCGTTCTGAAAAGGGCAAAGACAGATATTATGCGAATCTTGCTACCGGAAATTATAATGAAAAGACCGCAAAACTTTATTGTGATCATAGTTTATTTACCTCAAATCCTTTAATTACATCCGAATTAGTAACATTTTTTGACGGACTTCAAAAGCAGGTATTTTACAATAGCTATAAGCAGTTAATTGTTTCTCCCCTTGGAAGCAGGCAAAAAATTAACTCCCTGATTAATAAAGAGATTAAAACTTCAAAAGCTGGTATGAAGGCCAGTATTATACTTAAAATGAATAGTTTAACTGATTCTTCAATAATTGAAAAATTATATGAGGCCAGCAATGCAGGTGTTAAAATTAAGCTAATCATTCGCGGTATGTGTTGTCTGGTACCCGGGGTTAACGGATTTAGTGAAAATATTGAAGTGATAAGCATTATAGATCGTTACCTTGAGCATGCCAGGGTATGGGTATTCGGAGATGTTGGAAAGGAGGATATTTATCTTTCTTCAGCTGATATGATGGCAAGAAATCTGGATCATCGGGTAGAAGTAGGTTTCCCCATTCTCGATGCTCAAATTCGGTCTGAAATTCTGGATATTATCAATATCCAACTAAAGGATAATACCAAGGCCAGAGAAATTAATGAGTTGAATAATAATCGTTATCGGAAGACCGGGACAAAGGTCCTTAGTCGTGCTCAGACTGACATATATACCTATTTAAAATATAAAAAATAATACTTTGAGATACGCTGCCATAGATATCGGTTCGAATGCCGTCAGACTTTTGATTGCTGATGTAATACAAAACAATAAGACTATTTCCTTTAAAAAGAATACACTCATCAGGGTACCATTAAGACTTGGTGATGATGCTTTTCTGGATAAATTAATATCTCCAAATAAAACCGAGGAGCTTATTAAAACCATGGTCGCATTTCGGAATTTGATCGATGTCTATAAGGTTAGTGATTATATGGCCTGTGCAACATCAGCAATGCGTGAGGCGAGGAATGGTTCTACACTTGTAGCAAAAATTAAGGCCGAAGCGGGATTAGACATCGAAATTGTTGAAGGACAAAGGGAAGCCAATATAATTTATGCCAGCCATATAGAACAAAGCCTTGACCGCAAGAAAAATTATTTGTATATCGATGTTGGTGGAGGAAGTACTGAACTTTCAGTTTTTAGTAATGGAGAGTTAATTTCTTCCCGTTCATTCAATCTGGGCGGTATCAGAATACTTGATAACCAGGATAAAGATGAAACTTGGGCCGAAATGAAGGATTGGGTGAAAAATGTGGCTCAATCACATAAAAATCTTTCAGGTATAGGTACTGGAGGCAATATTAATAGACTCTTTAAGATGGCGGAGGGAAAAGATGGTACCCCACTGACTTTTACAAAGCTCAGGGACTTGTATTCTTACCTGAATTCGTTTTCACTTAAAGATCGTATTAATGTTCTTGGATTGAATCAGGATCGGGCAGATGTGATTATTCCAGCCTCCGAGATTTACCTTACTGTTATGAAATGGGGTGGAGTGAAGCAAATATTTGTTCCAAGGGTAGGTCTGGTAGATGGATTAATTCAGTTATTGATTGATAAGAATTTTCCGGAGTGAGGTGGTACAAGGGAATTGGAAATAGGTAATTGATTATGATTCAACAATTTTTCTTGATCCAATCCAAATAAAATAGGTAATCACGGGTGCCATTATTACGTCCATAGTATAATGAACATGTTGCAGCAGTACTGCTATCCCAATAAAAATGGTGGATGTAAGTGCAAGAATTTTATCTGTTCTTTTCTTAAGACATAAAAACATCAGAAACATCGCAGCGGTGTGCCCCGAGAAAAAAAGATCTTTGGTGATAAATTTCGGCCCATAAAATTGATTACTTATTGGATCATGAATAGGAATGAGATCTCTGGGTGCATCAAGTGGAATCAGACCGATGGAGACAAAGCGCGAAAGATTGATCAGGATAAAACCCCAGAGAAAGGTTAAAAATAAGTTTGGATCTTGCTTGAAACGGCTGAATGTTAAGATAGTCATTGACCAGATTGTTATGAAAATAAATAGAGAAAGGTCATATGAGGGAAGCCATTCTAATAAATAATCATTGAAATCAATCCCGTTTCTCTGTTCTATAGCCTGATAAAAAAAAGGCAGAGAAAGCAGAATAAATGAGATGAGGGTCAATCCGATAATTAATTTTTTTCTGTAATCAGATGATTCCCAGTTGTCTTTCCATACACTTACAACAGCTCTTTGTTCTGACATGATATTTTATATTTTTTTGAATTTGCAAAAGTACGGGATAAAAATATCATTTAAAAACATTAAATTAATAATTAGTTAACTTTTAATTAACGAGCATTATTGTTTTCAGTCGATAAAAATGAATCAATCAGCAAAATAATGGATAGCAGAATTATTAGATTATTACTGAGAAATCCATCCTGATGGATTTACCGGAGTGCCACCTTTCCAGATTTGAAACTGCATTTCTGTTATTCCTTCACTCAAATCTGTTGCGACTGTACCGACATTTTGCCGGGCAGTAACTTCCTGGCCAGCAGCTACACTTGTATTCTTAAGCTTGGAGTAAATTGAAAAATATTCTCCATGACGAATGATAATAGTATAAGAATTGACCAGATATATCACTTTACTCACTTTCCCTCCGCTTACAGCATAAACATTAGCACCAGGAGCTGTTTTTATGTTAATACCCGGATTGAAAATGGTTACATTATTGAATTTCTGCTGTCCGAAACCCTGAGTAATAATTCCCTGAGCAGGCTTTTGCATACGACCACGGCTGCCCAGGAAGGAAGATGAAAGTTTCGCATCCTCCGGATTTGAAGCTAAAATGGAAGATCCGCTCGCTATGGGTTTAGCAGGTTTGGATTTATCAGAATTATTTTTTGCTTTTGAGGCTGCCTCAGCCGCAGTGGCCAGTCTTCGACGTTCAGTTTCTTTTCGCTGTGCTGCCTGGATTTCTTTACGAATAGCCTCCTGTATTGCCTTGTTCAATGTATTTGCCTCCTGTTGCTTTTTTGAAAGCTGTTGTTGAAGCTCTTTTTGTTTCCTGGTTAGGCCTGTTAGTATTTTGGACTGTTGTTCCTTATCCTTTCCTAAGGTTTGCTTCTCAACAATCTGGTCCAAAAGCAAATTGGTTTTCTCTTTTTTGTTCTGGTCGAGCTCATTGATTTGTTTTTTCAGGCTTATTTGAGTTGTAATAATCTCTTTTGCCTGTCTTTTGCGAAAGGTGCCTACCTGTTGAATATAACGCAGCCGCATATAGGCCTGATTAAAATTATTGGAAGCGAAGATGAACATCAATTTATTATAAGCACCTTGATTTTTGAACGCAAAAACAATCATTTTTGAATACTGTGTCTTCAGTTTGTTCAGGTTTGTTTGAAGTGAAATTACCTCAGTAGTATTGCTGATAATTTTGGTGTCCAGCATTTTTATTTCAGTGTTTATCGTGCTGATTTTATCTTCTCTTAATCTGATCTGTGTATTCAACAGATTGATCTGGTTGAGGGATAACTTTTTGTTTTTGTCAATTTTATTGCGGCTTCTTTTTAATTCTTCTATCTCTTTGGTAATGAATTCTTTACGTTTTTTGAGTGCAGAACTACTCTGTCCAGACACAGATTGAACAGAAGTCATTAAAACAAAAAGGGTAACCAATTTCAGAAATCGCATAGAAGGTAGAATTTACCCGGCAAAACTATTAACATTAGCTGAAAATGAAGGCATTATTATCATTTATTGTTACTTACTGATCTCTTTTAATTTAGACGATTTTAGTTTAAATTCTTATTACTTTTGACGCGCTACCTTAATCTATGTTTAATAAAAAACATCCAATTTACAATGTTCAGTTTGCTCTTTTATGCCTGAGTTCATTCCTGTTTTCTGCAAGTTTCAATATGCTGATTCCGGAAATGCCAGCCTATCTGACAGGGCTTGGAGGGGCAGAATTCAAAGGCTATATCATTGCACTATTTACACTTTCTGCGGGTATTTCAAGGCCCTTTAGTGGAAAATTAACAGATAAAATTGGTCGTGTTCCGGTAATGGCAGTCGGTTCCTTTGTTTGTGTTGTCTGTGGCTTATTGTATCCGATATTGACAAGTGTTGCCGGGTTTTTATGGCTGAGGCTGTTTCATGGTTTTTCTACTGGTTTTAAACCCACTGCAACAGCAGCCTATGTTGCTGATATTGTCCCCGGAAATCGCTGGGGAGAGGCTATGGGGATACACGGAGTATGTTTTAGTACCGGATTGGCAATTGGTCCGGCAATTGGAAGCGAGCTGACTGAAATGTTCTCAATAAATGCCATGTTTTATTGCTCTTCAGTTTTTGCACTTCTATCCATTGTCATTCTGATGAATATGCAGGAAACCCTGGAGAAAAGAGAACCTTTCCGTTTTTCTATGATGCAGATAAATCGTACTGAAGTTATTGAAATTAGGGTTTTAGCCGCAGCTTTCATTACCTTTTTATCGTACCTGAGTTATGGGATTATACTTACTGTAATATCAGATTGGGGTGGGCATCTTGGTGTTTCGAACAAGGGTCTTTTCTTCATGGTTTTTACTGTTTCTTCACTCTTGATACGTTTTGCGTCAGGAAAGATGTCTGATAGGATTGGCAGAGTTCGCATTATTAAGTTATCACTAATTATTCTCGTGGCCTCTTTGGTCTTGATAGGGCTAGCTGAAGACCCGCTCAACCTGATGATAGGTTCTGCGGTTTATGGTTTAGCAACCGGAATGTTATCTCCGGCACTGACCGCATGGATTATTGATCTTAGCCATCCTGATCATCGTGGCAAAGCCGTTGCTACAATGTATATCGCACTGGAGGGAGGCATTGGACTGGGAGCCTTTTTTGCAGGCAGTTTATATATTACTGATGTTAAAATGATACCTCCTATTTTTTACCTGGCAGCATTCGTAACCTTTTTTGCCTACCTCTACTTACAATTCATATACAAAAGAAAAATTCAGATAAAACCGCAGAATGAACCCCCAAATTCTTAAAGATCTGGTTAGCATTGTAATGCCTTATGGTAAATATAAGGGTTGGCCTATTTGCGACCTGCCTGAATATTACCTGGTATGGTATGAGAATAAAGGATTTCCCGAGAGTAAGATTGGGATTCTGTTGGCTACTATGTATGAGATTAAGCTTAATGGACTTGAATATCTTCTTAAGCCCATCAAAAAATAGGTTTAACTATTGTTTAAATAAATAGAATTACTAATATCATTAGTATTTATAAAATCTTTATATCTTTGGATTACTGAAATCTGACAAAGAATGTATGCTATAGTGGATATTGAAACAACGGGAGGGCATGCAAGTGCAAATGGTATTACCGAAGTTGCGATATTAATACATGATGGCTTTGGGATTATTGAGCAATTCAAAACATTGATCAATCCCTTAAAGCCTATTCCAATCTATATTCAGGCTCTTACGGGTATAGACGATGAAATGGTTAGCACCGCTCCGAAATTTCAGGAAGTTGCCCTCCGGATTTATGAACTCTTGCATGATAAAGTTTTCGTAGCTCATAATGTCAATTTTGATTTTTCATTTCTTCATTTTCATTTGGCTGCTGCAGGTTTTAATTTGCACACGAAAAAGCTCTGTACAGTTCGCTTAAGCCGAAAAATCATGCCCGGACTTGCTTCTTATAGCCTGGGTAGATTATGTAAAGAGGTTGGAATAGAGATTCAGGATAGGCATCGTGCATTCGGTGATGCTCTGGCAACTGCAAAGCTTTTTTCAATGCTGATTGAACAGGATATGGAGGGTCATATCAGCAAAACTTTGAATCAGCGATCAAAGGAACAATCACTTCCACCACATCTTCCAAAAGAGGATATGGATAAGCTCCCATCTGTGACCGGAATATATTATTTTCATAACTCAAAATCAAAAGTGATTTATGTAGGTAAAGCAAAAGATATCCGGAAAAGAGTAGCAAGCCACTTTGCAAATAATAAACCCAGCAGACAAAAGCAGGATTTTTTGAGGGAAATTCATCATATAACCTTTCAGGAATGTGGCTCTGAGCTAATGTCACTAATTCTTGAAGCAGTTGAGATTAAACGTCTTTGGCCTGCTTATAACCGATCGTTGAAAAGATTTGAATATGCTTACGCTTTGTATTCATTTGAAGATCAGAATGGTTATACGCGTCTGGTTATTGATAGAAAGAAAAAGTTCTCAAAACCTCACTACACGTTTAGTAGTATACTCGAAGGTTATAATCTGGTCAGAAGCCTGGTTACCGGATTTAACCTCTGTCCGAAACTTTGTTTTATTCAGCGTAATAATAATCCCTGTGTTACAATTGCTGAGGAATCCTGCAAAGGAGCATGCGAACAGATTGAATCAGCCGAATTGTATAATGAACGGGTAATTACGGCAATAAACAGTCTTAGTTCAGTGCTTCCAGGCTTTTTACTTATTGATGAAGGCCGTACATTTGAGGAAAAAAGTTGTTTATTGATAGAGAATGGTCAGTTTTTCGGGATGGGCTATGTCGCCTCTGATTTAACTCAGGCTGATATCAGTGTGGTAAAAATGCATTTAACACCTTACCCCGAAAATGACTACATCCGAAATATGATTTTGAATGCAGCACTCCGTTTTCCGCATAAAGTAAGAGAAATTTATGCGAATTAAACTACACTGATTCCTGATTTTGGGACAGTTTATTTCCTAATATGATCTATATCTGCTTTAAAATGTATATAAACTATGTGGAACAATAATTGCCTTAAGGTTAATGTCTAAAAATGGGAGCATTTTTTATTATTAACTTAAAGAAACTTAAATCAAAACACAATGAAAAAGCAAATCTACCTTTTACTTACTGCTGTTCTTTTGGCATCAAGTTCAGTTATGGCAAATGATGTAAAGTCAAAGCCAGCATTAACAGAAAATCAGATTGCCCGTGTTGGTGAAATCACTCGCAGAGTTGAAGAAATCAAAAACATGGATAAATCTGACCTAAGCCGTGTAGAGCGTAAGGCATTACGTAATGAACTTCTTGAGATGAAGAAGGAAGTTAAAGCAACTAACGGTGGTGTTTATCTTTCTGTTGGTGCTATTATTATTATCCTTTTAATCTTGATCCTGATTTTATAAGCAGGTATTGTTACTGAATCTATTAACCTATGAAAACCGAAAAAGCTGCTGATTAATATTGGCAGCTTTTTTTATTTTCTAATTGTGAATAGAATCTATTTATACTTGCACAAATAGGAGGTTTGAGCAGTAGTACGAACTTTAAAGGACTGCATAGCATCTATTTCAAATACCTGCCCTTTTTTGAAAATTTCCCATGTGTTAATCCCTGGTAATTTAACTTCCAGTTCGCCTTCTAAAATTAACATGGTTTCATGCATGGATGTCCCGAATTCATATTCTCCACTTTCAATGACCCCAATAGTTGATTTTCCTTCAGTAGACTGATACCCAAGAGATTTGACTGCACCTTCGAAATATTCACTTATTATTATCATAAAATGTGTTTTTTGAAAACGAATTTAAAAAATTATCTTGTTTCTTGACTTCCTTAAATCAAATCGATTACTCATCTAATTTTTAAATTTAAGAAATGTGTAAACAAATTATCCTACTTCATAATCTAAGAGCAGACATCGCCTTTCTCATAGTTTTTTCGCAATTTAGAGGCTTTAAATACGAGGATTAATGAGGATACTGTATGCTATTCAGGGCACAGGAAATGGACATTTGAGCAGGGCGATGGATATAATACCTTGTCTTATGAAGCATGCTGAGGTTCATATTCTTGTCAGCGGTATTCAGGGAGATCTTGTTTTACCTTATCGGCTTCGTTATAAAATGAGAGGGCTGAGTTTTATTTTTGGTAAGTCAGGAGGGGTTGATATTTGGAAGACATGTGTAAAATCAAATATCAGAAAGCTAGTTAAAGAGATTAACTCTCTACCGGTTGAAGAATATGATCTTGTAATTAGTGATTTTGAACCTGTTTCTGCCTGGGCATGTAGCGCAAAGAATGTTCCATGCATTGGATTAAGTCATCAGTCGGCAGTTCTTGCTGAGGAAGCTCCAAAAGCAGATAATAATGACCTTGTGGGTAAGCTTATTCTTAAGAATTATGCACCCAACACATCTCAGTATGGTTTTCATTTTAAAGCATATGCTGAAAATATTTTCACTCCGGTAATCAGGAAGCAGGTTAGAGAAGAAGCAGTCAATAACCAGGGACATTATACTGTCTACTTACCTGCATATGATGATCCACATTTGATCGCTACACTTACTAAGTTCAAGAATGTGAATTGGGATGTGTTCTCAAAGCATAACCATCGGCCTTACCGGTACAAGAATGTTTCTGTACAGCCCATTCATAATGAACAATTTGTCAGGAGTATGGCGAGTTCTGAAGGAATACTCTGTGGTGCCGGTTTTGAAACCCCCGCTGAAGCATTGTATATGAAAAAGAAGCTTTTGGTTGTTCCCATGAAAAATCAATATGAGCAGCAATTGAATGCAGCTGCATTGAGTCAGATGGGAGTGCCAGTCATTAAAAATTTAAACGACAGGTTTGATATGGTAATTAATAACTGGATCGACTCTAATAGAATTATTGATGTGGACTATCCGGATATGACTCAGGAAATTATTGATCAGATTATTGTAAATCATGCTCGTATTGCAATGATTAAAAATATCCGTAAATCAGGCTAATGCCTGTTTACGATTCTGAGTTTAGAAGTTACTCACTTAGCATCACATAGGCACCGGCAGGATCTTGGATCAGACAATAATATCCCTCACCCATTTTTCGTTTATTACCTATTATTTTACCTCCAAGTTTTTTGCAAGTCTCCAGACTTTCATCCAGATTTTCAACCACAATATACATCAACCATTGTGCAGGAATATCCTTATTAACTCCTCTGGCATGGCAGATACCGGCAACAACTTCAGCATCTCCCGGACTCTTTATTAAAAAATCATCATATTCCCCCATACTCAATCCCTCTTTTTCCCAACCGGTAACCTGATGATAAAAATCACTTACTGCTACTGCGTCATTGACTGTAAGATCATGCCACAAAATCTTACCTATTTTTTTCTTTGTCATATATTAAAACATCATTTTTAACCGAAAAGCGTGCTGCTAAGATATCTGTCTCCCCGATCGCAGGCTATAAAAACGATCAGGCCTTCATTCAGTTCAGATGCTAATCTAGTTGCGGCTGATGCGGCCCCACCACTGCTCATTCCTGCAAATATCCCCTCAACTTTTGCAAGCTTTCTTGCCATTAGAGTAGCCTCGGCTTCTGAAATATCCATGATGCGATCTACTCGTTCAGGTTCAAAAATTTTAGGTAAATATTGAAGTGGCCAACGGCGAATACCTGGAATGGATGAATCTTCAGTTGGCTGGCATCCTATGATCTGTACATCAGGATTTTTTTCTTTAAGATATCTGGAACAGCCCATAATTGTGCCGGTTGTACCCATGGAACTAACAAAATGAGTGATTTTTTGTCCGGTATCATTCCAAAGCTCTGGTCCGGTAGTTTTATAGTGAGCAAGGGAATTGTCGGGATTTGCAAATTGATTAAGCAAAAAACTTTCACCATTTGCTGCTTTTTCTTCGGCATAGTCGCGGCATAACTCTATCCCCTCGAGCAGGGTTACTTTGGCACCGAAGGCTTCCATGGTTAAAGTACGCTCACGGGTTGAATTAGATGGCATTACAAGTTCAATTTCAAGATCGTATAAGCGTGCAATCATTGCAAGGGCTATACCTGTATTACCACTTGTAGCTTCGATTAACCGGGATCCTTTACTTATATCTCCACGCTCCAGTGCACTTCTTATCATATTTAGCGCTGCACGGTCTTTTACACTTCCTCCCGGGTTATTACCCTCAAGTTTCGCATAAATCTGAACTTTTGGATTCGGATTTAGTTTTTTAATTTCAACCAATGGCGTATTTCCTACCAGATCAATTATTCCTGCCATCGTATTATTGTTTTTTGCTTTTTTCGTTGGATATTACAACTTCAGAAGTATTGTAAACGGATGAACCCGGAGGTATACTTTTGGTGAGCCAGACATTTCCTCCGATTATGCTGTCATGACCAATAACAGTATCACCTCCTAATATGGTTGCTCCGGAATATACTACCACCCGGTCTTCAATTGTTGGATGTCTTTTTGTATTAGCCATACTTTTATGGACGCTTAAAGCACCCAGGGTTACACCCTGATACATTTTTACATGTTTCCCAATTATACATGTTTCTCCGATAACAATACCTGTTCCATGATCAATATGAAAGTATTCGCCAATTTGTGCTGCAGGATGAATATCAATTCCTGTCTTTGAATGGGCATATTCAGTGAAAATTCTGGGTAATAATGGTATGCCCAGACTATATAGTGCATGAGCCAGTCTGTAGAAGGAAATAGCATAAAATCCGGGGTATGCTCGGATTACTTCAAACTCACTTTTGGCTGCCGGATCTCCGTCAAAAATAGCTTTAATATCGGTGTTAAGTACCCTAAATAATTCGGGTATCTTAGCAAAAAAGTCTTTGGCCAGTTTGGAGTTATCACATTGAATACAGGCTTTAGTTGCTTCCATCATATGGCAAAGTTCAGTCTCCAGCCTTTGAAATTCCTGCTTTAATTCATTAACAGAACTTAGCGCTCGTTTGGACTGTTCTGGATAGAGTAGTCTGAAAAGTTCCAGTGCCCATCTTGAAATCTCCTTGTTCGAAGGAACGGCATCTGCATCTTGTTGTTTTTTGAAAATATGATTGAAAAATTCTTCGTTCATCTTAATGTTTAATCCAGTACTCTTCGATGTTGATAATGCAAGTTTAACTAAAAGAATGTTGTCGATTTGTAAAAAACACAACACACATCTAAATACTAAAAAGTGCTGATGAATTTAGAATATCAATTCTTATATCATTCCATCAATTTCGATATCGTATTTATCTAAAAGTCCTGAAATTTCTAATATTGAAAATTTCGCTTTCCTAATCCTGTTCTTTTCAGGATCAATGGAATAATTGTATGAAGTACGAAAATCTGCTTGTTCAAGAATTGTGTTATCGAATGAAGCTCCGGCCAAATCGCAATTTTCAAAAACAGAGCCTGACAGGTCACATTCAGTAAAATCTGAATCTTTCAAGGAGGAGTTTTTGAAATGCGTCTTTTTGATCTTTGTTTTATAAAAAGATGTGTGGTCGAGCTGGCAGTTTTCAAATGAAAATGCCAGCCCAAACTCATTGCAGTTTTCAAAATGGAGTCCTAACATTTTACATTCCTTGAAAATTATATCCCGAAGGGCGGTTCGATCTAGATTTGCCAGACTTAAGTTACAACTGATAAATCTGACTTCAGTAAATTTAATTTCTGAAAGCTTGATGTTTGAAAAGTCGCATTGCCTGAACACACAATTTTCATACTCCCCCGGTTCGAGAGGTATCTCATTGAATTTTAATCTTTCAAATGTTTTATCAAGAATATAATTCATTTTGATGCTATTGTCGATAGATTATCGTGTTAACTGGTGTAAACTGAAAACCTCAGCCGGACTGCGGATTCCTTCTGCATTTAATACTTCAAGTATTTTTTTAAATGGTTCAGAATTACCGGCAATATTTGAAAAATAAACAATTGATATTTTCCGGGACGGTATATTAATCGAATACGTGCTGAAACCGCATGTGCTGCCTGAGTGGAATAGTGCGGGAATGCCCTTGTCAAAATAAAACCAGCCCGGTCCATAAAAACTACCCGTTACTTCTTTTATCGAAATATTAAGTCGGGACAATACCGAAGGCATATCGATTAGGCTGTTATTCCAAATCCCATGAGTCCATTTTTTATATTCGTTTAAGGAGCAATATACCCCACCATCGCCTTTAATTGCGCTGGTGGAACTTTGATCATTGGCATATAGCTTTTGATCCTTATCCCGAGCGAAACCCATCGAGCGATTCGGTATTTTTACTCCCGACTCATACACCAGAGTTTTTTTCATTTTTAGGGGCATGAAAATTCTATCTTTCATGAACTCCGTAAAGGATTCACCAGAGACGCGTTCAACGATCAGTGCCAGCAGAGCATAAGCAGAATTACTATATCTAAACTCAGTACCCGGATTGAAATAGGTGTTTTGCTGTGTTTTTAAGATGTTTAATACGTCGATGTCCAAAAGCTGTTTCTTGATACTGTTATCCATAATTTCCTCATAATCAGGTATTCCTGATGTATGGGTTAGCAAGTGCCTCAAAAGAATTTTACGGCTTAATTCTACTTGTAATTCAGGAAAGAATTTTGCAATGGGATCATCAAATGAGAGTTTATTGTCTTTCTCCAATAAAAGTATGCACATGGCAGTAAATTGTTTAGAAACGGAAGCAAGTCTGAAATTAGTTCTTGAATCAATACTTTTTTCAGGATCGGAATCCGCCAAACCAAAACCCTTATTATAAATTGTTTTCCCATTTGTTTCAATATATAATGCGATCCCTGGTTCACCTGGCTGAATGCTGTTCCGGATCACAGAATCCAGGCGTTTTTCCAGTTGCGCAAATGCAGAATAACTGATCATTAAGAAGCAGATGGCTGTTAGGTATTTCATGTCACCTTGATTTTATCTGTGACAATTTAAATAAATAATTCAGAAGGCTGAATGTCTTTGAAAATTCAATGATAAATTTTCAGGGCTTGATCAATTTGAGTAAGTTCTCCAGATCTTCCGGGGTATCTATTGCCTGACTTTCTATTTCGGTTATCGCTGCCTTAATCCGGTAACCGTTTTCTATCCAGCGTAATTGTTCCAAAGCTTCAGCAGTTTCGAGGCCTGATATGGGTAGTTTGGTGAGATCCTTCAATATCTCGGTTCTGAACCCATAAATCCCGATATGTTTGAAAAAGTTGTAATGCTCTAACCAGGTCTCCCGGGCTTTTCCTCTGATAAAAGGAATAGCAGTTCTGCTAAAAAGTAAGGCTTCCTTGTTTTTATTAAGGATTACTTTGGGAGTATTCTCATTGAATAGTTCCTGATTGGTGTTAATTTTCTTAACCAGTGTTGCAATTGAAGTCTCTGGATCTTTAAAACAATTACATAAAAGATCTATTTGCTTTGGGTCGATCATAGGCTCATCACCCTGGATATTGATGAGAATATCAAATTCATTGTAGTTGTTTGCCACTTCAGCACATCGGTCAGTACCGCTTTGGTGCTTATTGGAAGTCATTACAATATTTCCTCCAAATAAGTTTACATGATTCACAATGCGCTGATCATCAGTGGCTACAATTACTTTGCTAAGTGAGGATGATTTTAAGCATTGATTATAGACCCGCTCTATCATACTTTTACCCTCAATGTCAATCAGTGGCTTTCCGGGAAAGCGGCTGGATTGATAGCGGGCAGGGATGACTCCGAGTATCCTCATTGGGTAAAATATTATTTACTGAATATTAAAATAATCCGTTTATTTCCCGTTCAATGCTGTTAATAACAAAACCAAGATCCTCAGGTTTATTTGCAAAATCCAATTTATCCTTATCCAGAATCAGTAATTTACCCTGTGTGTATGAGTCAATCCATTTTTTATATTTCTCATTTAATTTAGAGAGGTAATCAAGACGTATACCTGCCTCATATTCCCTTCCTCTTCGCTGGATATTATTGACCAGAGTAGGTACAGACGCTTTCAGATAAATCAACAGGTCAGGTGGTTTTATGAAAGAGGTGATATTATCAAAGATTGCGCGGTAGTTCTCATAATCACGGGAGGTCATTAAACCCATATCATGCAGGTTTTCTGCAAAAATATAGGCGTCCTCATAAATTGTACGATCCTGTATGATGTTGCGGTTTTCGGTTTGAAGTTCCAGAATTTGTTGAAAACGACTATTTAAAAAATAAATCTGGAGGTTAAAACTCCAACGTTTCATATCACTGTAAAAATCTTCCAGGTAGGGGTTATTAT
>CAYHGN010000009.1:52055-53214 GCA_964356005.1 uncultured Sphingobacterium sp. | reverse complement strand
AAAGCAACAGGTTTAAATGTTGTACCGGTAGTTTATACAGTAACACAACAGTAATTTTAAATCGATAATACAAAATAAAAATTGACTGAGTTGAGATAAACAACTCAGTCAATCATAATACATCCCATAAATATCTTATTCGTAATGAAAAAGGCATTATCTATTTTAGTATTCCTTTTCATAGCAGTGACACATTCTGCGGTATATGCCCAGACTCCGGGTTTAACCATTAAATTACTGGATGCCTTATCTTTTACTATTAGTCAGCCTGAGAATCTAAATCTTGAATACTCAGATGCTGGTAAAAAGAGGGACAAGCTTATAGCCAAGATCCCCGATCATATTACTGTAATCAGCTCAAGAGGTTATGTAGTAAAAGCGGTCTCCGGCTCCGGTATTGGTAAGGAATCTAAGGTCAGTCTTACATCATATATCAGCAAAACAAATAAGGGGAATACTTCCGGACTTGTTTTCGGAAGGAGTGTTCAATTACCCTCCTCTAATGGAAAATCTGCTACAGTTATTTCTGCTGCAAATACTTCCTGGAAAGGAATTAATCCTGAAAATAAATTTGATGTTGATTATTCTATTGAATCGGCATTTTCAAATGGAAATGGTGGACTTCCGCCTGCAATTCCAGTAATTTTTACAGTTCTTCAGCCCTGAGTATTTAGCGTAAAACTATCCCGGGTACCTCTAATAATTGAAAGTATTTCAGGCCATTCAAATGGTATCTATCTAATAAACGTAGCTTTGTATTAATCTGTAGTTTGCTTAATTGTATATAAAAATTTAGGTAGTATTAGGATTATATTCCCTGTGGTCGGTGTTATCACCGACCACGTGATGTGTAGAGGGAAACACCGACCACAGGGGATATTTTCTGAATCGATGGTATGGTACGGTGTGAACACCGACTACAGGAAAATCCGTCAGTCGCCTTTGGTGTGGTACGGTGAGAACACCGACCACAGGGAAATTCGTCAATCGCCTTTGGTGTGGTACGGTGAGAACACCGACCACAGGGGAATGGTACGGTGAGAACACCGACCACAGGGAATATGACCTATAAAATGGTTGATAGCTATCGGGTCTCACTACTCACTACTCACTACTCAATACTCACTACTCAATACTCTATACTCAATACTCAATACTC
>CAYHGN010000009.1:19306-51955 GCA_964356005.1 uncultured Sphingobacterium sp. | reverse complement strand
ATACTCTATACTCAATACTCAATACTCAATACTCATCTGAGTACCCAATTCCCCATTTGGGAAAAAATATCCCATAAAATATCTCCCAATTGGTCTCAAAAGGCTCTTTTTGTACTCTTTAGCGCATTGGTCTATAATTTGTCTATATACTATCAAGTTAGAAAGATTAAAAAAAACAAATAAAAAGGATCATGAAAAAAGTAATTATAAGTTTAGCAATTTTAGCAGTATCAGTTTTAAGTAATAAGTCATTTGCACAGACTGCAAATTTGAATATCACCTTATCTGATGTATTATCATTCAGTGTAACTCAGCCTGCATCATTAGATGTGAATTTCGATACAGAAGCAAAATATACCAATGGTATCACAGCATTGGCAACCGACCATGTGAGTGTGACCAGTTCAAAGGGATATGTAGTAAAAGCGGTGGCTGGAACAGTAACAGGATCAGCAGCATTAGCTCCCGGATCAGTGAAAATTACTTCTTCAATTGGTGCCACAAACAATGGTAACACTGCCGGAATAACTTACGGTTCCTCAGTTACATTACCGGCTTCAGGTACAAGTCCGGCAACAGTAATTACAGCAACAAACAGTTCATGGAGCGGATCGAATGCAACCAATAAATTCAATATTTCTTATCTTATTGGAGCAGGTGGAGCATACGCAGGTAAGGCAACTGGTTTAAATGTGATCCCTGTAACTTACACAGTAACACAACCGTAAAACAAAAGAGCGGTTTTATCGTTATATTAAGGCCTTTTTAAAGGCCTTTTTTATACACTAACATGAAAACAAAAATATTCTATATCCTATGTGTGGCGATGCTTGGAATTAGTCAGCAAGGTTTGGCACAAGCAGGCATGACGGTTAGTCCGGGTAAATTATATTTCAAACTTGCCCCTGGTGGTGCCGGTACACAAAAAGTAGTTGTAAGTAACCCAAACAACAAGGATCTGGAGATTGGAGTTTCTCTCAATGACTGGGATTACGATTCTCTGGGGAACAACCAGACTTATGATGCAGGAACGCTTAAAACTTCTGCTACCGAATGGATTAGGGTTATGCCCGGATCTTATTTTACCCTCCGGCCAGGTGAAAAGCGTGAACTGGACGTGGTTTTCAGTGTTCCGGCCGGCGCAAATACAGAAATTCCGGTACATACAGCGATGATGTTTTTAACTCAGCTTAATCCGGGTGACGGAAGGGCAGCAGACGGTACTTCAATTAAAGTAAGTGTCAGAATGGGAATAAAAATCTATCATTCATTTTCCCAGTCTGATGTGAGGGATATTGAAGTCATGGATTTTACAGACGTGCTTCCTGAAAAGGACGATAAAACCTCAAGTGGATATCTTGAATTAAAGCTGCATAATACCGGCAAGCAATGGCTTGAAGGTAAAGTGAAATGGGAAATATTGAATACCCAGACCGGAGAAAAGAAGAAACTGGATGACCAGGAGATATTTTCTTTACCCGGTGATCAGCGACTGGTTAGACAAGGCCTTCCTTTGAATATGGCAAAGGGTAAATATACCGCAACCGCTATTATCAATTATGGTGATAAAGACGAGTTGAAACTTGTGGAACTCGAATTCCAGAGATAATTAAAAAATCAAATGAAAAATATATTAGGAGTTAACTTTAAGATTGAAAGACTGCAAATGTTACTTATTGCAGGATTTTTATTCTTAGCTACAACGGTAAGAACACAAACAATAAACGGAGTGCTTGGTACTCCGGTTACCTATGATACTAAAGCTCAAATTTCAACAACCAGAACCAGCAACAGTTATCTCACATTACAATATAGTATAAATTCTACCAGTCAATCGGGCTGGACAGTTCGTATTCAGGCAAATAGTGATTTCAGTAATGGAACTGCAACTATTGCTGCGTCATTTGTATCCTTAACATATGCCTCTGCTGTAGGTGGTCCTACCGGGACAAGTAGCCGTGGTTATCAAAGCTTAAGTACAAGCACAGCAAAGTCTATGATTAATTCAACAAGAAATATAACCAGTTCCCATACTTTTTTTCAGCAAAGGTTTAATATGAGAGTTGCCGGTGGTAACCATCTGAACGTTGGTTCCGGCACGTACAGCACTACCCTCACAGCAACTTTATTTGACAAGAATGGAAATGTGATGGCAAGTGACAGTAATATTACGGTATCCTTTGTTGTTAATTACAGTAGTACCTGTCAGGGAGCAATAATCAATACCTACTCAAGTGTTCAGGGTACATTTAATACCTATGCAGAGCAAATGGCTGGTAAGACTGTAACAGATGCTTTGAGTGTGCAGTATTCTCCAAATGGGGCTACATGTGATGAATGGAGTTTAAATGTAAGGGCTGCCGGTAATTTCACAAACGGTAGTCAGTCTGTAGCGCCTCAGTTTTTTTCATTACGATTTAACAGGGTTAGTACCGGTACACCTACTGCTGCACAAATTGGGGTAAGTAATACTCCTGTTGTTTTAAACAATACGGATGTTGTACTTATAAATGGTTCAAATGCACCTTTTGGAGCTAATATATTTACTGAACACAAGTTCGATATGCTTGTCCAGGGAGGAAATCATTTATTGGTGCAAAATGGAACTTACACCGGAACTTTGATTTTCTCATTATATAATTCCAATAATGTTTTGGTTTCCACAAGCACAGTTGCTGTTTCAATTGTAATCAACTCTGTCTATAGTAGTTTAACACTTGAACTTCAAAACTCCGCAAATGAAATTGACCTAATATTCAATACACTGGAAAGTTATATGAATGGTGTATCGGTTACAAAATCCAGAGGCATGAGAGTAGTAGGGTATATGCCTTATCAGGTAATGATTAAAACCAGTGGTTTAAACCTGACTGCATCAGATAGTAATACAATACCGGTAGCCGCTGTAAATATTCAGACGACCAAGTACACAGCTACATCCGGAGGGATATCTACTTTTACCAGGGCACTTTCAACCGTCGATCAGATTATTGTCACTAATCCCATGGTTGATAATACTCAGCAGGTTACGGAATATGACCTGAGGTATTATACGGCGGCCAATGATAGCAGGCTGGCAGGTAAAACTGGAACATTTAACACCACTGTTTTATTTGTAATTATTCCCCAATAGTGCTCTTTAATTAGCAAGCAAATAGATTTTTCAGAATCTCTACAGTGAAAACAAGAATTTCAAATCTTTTATGCAATTCAAATTATTTGAATAGACTCCTTCCAGGATTTAAAATTAAGCCGGAGGTGCTATCTGTTTATCTGTTTTTTACTGTGTTTTTATTATTTTCTCTTTTTGATTCTGTAGAAATAAAAGCGCAATCAAATGATTCACTAATTGTTTTTGCACCCTCTAAACCACTCGTCAGTGCTTCCAATGAAGAACTCATTGATCTCACATTGAAACTGGTAAATAAAAGATCAGTACCACTGCTGGGTATAATCAGCATCAATCCTGAGAAAAGTATCAACCTGATTAGTAAGAATAAAACAACGGTTTCAATTAAACCCGGAGATAGTTTATTTATCCCTGTCAAGGTATTTATCACTAAAAAAACTGTTTCCGGTCAGAAACATGCAATCAGGTTTGTGCTTTCTGATGAAAGTAATAATCTGATCATGGCTACAGAAACTATTGTGCAGGTTTCTGTCAAAAGAAATGTAAATATGTTTTCATTGGTTTCGAGTATCCTGATTGATGCCTCCACAGACTCCATCAGAATACCAGTCAGAATTTCCAATCCGGGGAATACTGCCCAGCGTATAACATTAATTAATCGCTTTCCTTCGGTATTTCAGAATCAGGCATTTCATTCTACCCAGGAGTTTACCATTCAGCCATCAGCAGACACACTCATTATCATATCAAAGCCCGTTACAAGAAAAATGTTCCAGTCGGAAGGTTTTGATGTAACCTTTACCGGTCTTTATTCTAATGGGGATGTCTTCGGAATGGCCTATGTTAGAGTACAAAGCGGCAGGAGTGACCGCGCTTACCACGATCCTGCTTTAAATGATTCTTATAATGCGAATAGCATTTCGCTCAGTTCGCAGGGAATGTTCTCAAGCAATGAATCCTATCTTTTGAACGGGCAGGGTAACCTTGAACTTAAATCAGGTAATTTAGGTTACAGTCTTGATTATACCGATTGGAAGAACGCTTACTCACCTCCCATGATGAGGAATACATGGCTTAGTTATGAGACCGGCAACATGGGTATAACTGCGGGAAACATAAATAAGAATATGGATATCAACCTAAGCGGGAGAGGTGCAAATCTTTTTTTGAATGATACCACAAATAATGATTCTTATGATGTAGGTTTTTTAGATGGAAATTCTAATTTGATTGGAAGGGATTCTTATAATTTTCTGCCTTCCGGCAGTGCAGGATGGGCCGGCTATACCAACAGGATGGATAATAGTGAATTTTCAACAAATGTGATTTATGAAATAAGTCCCTTGCAGAATTCAAATAGCGCAATATTTGGAACTAACTACACCCTGTCAAAATTTAAAGGATTACGCCTTGTAGCTAATTTGAGTGCTGGACAAACCCAGCAACGTGATAGCGTCAGTCTGGTAAAACCAAGTTTTGCCACAGGATTGAATATCAGCGGAACAATTAAAAAAATTGTGATCAACAGTTCAAATTATTTCAGTTCAGGATATTATCCGGGTATGAGGAGAGGCGCTTTGTCTTTTAATGAACGGATAACCTACATGAGAGAAAGATCCAATATCTGGGCAGGATTTGATTATAATTTTTATGCGCCCAAAACTTTCTCCACATTCAGGTTATTTATGCCTAAGTTCAGTACTCTGAGAGCTGAAATAGGAATGTCGGGTACGATTTTTAAAAAAATGATCGCTTCTGTTTCACCGCTATATTTTCAGGAATCTAATAATTCATTCCGTTTACCGGGTTCAACTAAAGAAGTACATACTTTGAGTTACTGGAACATTAATTCATCATTTAATTATCCGATATCAAATAATCAGTTTCTGTCGTTAAATGCAGAGAGTGGTTATTTCAACACTTCTTTCAATGAGCAGTTGCGTTTTCATTTTCGTTCTAATCTAAACTATAAGAGAGGGATCTTCAATCTTAGTTCTACACTTCAATTCGGGACATTCTATGTTGGTGAGGCAGTAAACAATTTTCTTAGAAGTCAGGATTCTCCACGAATCTTCAGCATTATTCCAACAGTTCGAAAGAATTTTTACAGGGATAAGCTAAGGGTTGAAGCCGGATTAGCATTAATGAATAATTCATCTTATGGTAGCAGCAGTTTCCTGACCGGAAGGGCAGAGTATGATATTTTACCTAAATCCAGTATCTATACCTCGGTAAATCATAACCGTTTCAGTAATTATCAGTTCAGTCTATTGGAGGTAGGTATTACTCAAAAATTATCCTTACCTAAAGCAGGTGCTATAAATAGTGATTTGGAGGTTGTTATTTATAAAGATATGAACCAGAATAATATTTTTGATCAGGGAGATACAAAAGCAGAGGGACATCTCCTTTATATTAATGATGTTGCTTTCATTACTGATGCATCAGGATCAGTTGTTTATAAAAAATTACCACACGAGAGCTATCGAATCAGCATGTCAAATACAAAAGGCTGGTATGCCCCTGATCAATACATCATCCTTGACAAAAAGAAGCACAGACTTGAAATTCCACTTAAGAGAACAGGAACTTTAAAGGGAAATTTAGTTTACAGTTTCGACCAGTTTAGTTATGAGATTAATCGAAATTTACAAGGAATAACGGTAGTTGCAACGGATGAAAATAACGTAAAGTATGTCACCAAGACGAATTTGGAAGGCCAGATAATCTTTTATCTTCCAATAGGCAGATACTCCATCTCTGTTGATAGTACCAATTTGCCTCCGGAAATAGAGGTCGAAAAGAATTTACCTCAGATAGTTCTCGATTCTGAAAGTCCTGCAAATATTACTATTAAACTGATTATCAAGCCACGAAAGATTGAGACTAAGAAATTCGTCTCGCCAAATAAATTGCCTAATAGGTAAAAATATTTCTTTTTTAACTGTAACCTTTTCATATATTTATCGTAGGAGAATATATGAAAGTCTTATTGAGCTTTATTCTTTTCTTTCTTTTTGCCGCCGAAATCAAAGCTCAGGTGGCAAGTGCCTCCATGTATATTACGCTTTCAGATATACAATCCGTAAAAATTATTGAACTTCCTGCAAATTCAAAAGCAAAATTCTCTGAAAAAAAACCAGATAAAGGGAATATATTGATACTAAATCCTTCAGCCTCACAGATTCGCAAATTTGAATCCCAAGCCGAAAATACTGAGTTGGAATCCCCACAGAACAATAAAGGTAGTCAGATAGAAATTCCTGCACCGATTTTTGCTGGTTCAGGGACTAATATGCAAATGGCAAATCTTAGTCAGCGTTCCAACAGAAGTGTTCCTCTGGTTGTTTACCAGATAGATCCACGTTAGTAGAATCTCAATCTTAAATGTCTCTATTTTTTTTCTACCTTATCCTTCCATTATAACAGGATAAGATGCTTTCGATTTTCTTCAGATACAAATTATTATACACCATATTGTTGGGTTTATTCTATTCCAGTGATAGTTTTTCGACCCTTATTGATCCCAGATTTCAAGTAATTGCATTTTATACGGCTAAAAATGATCAGGCTCATATTAGTTATGTAGTTGAAGCCCTAAAGTGGTTTCCGAAGATCGCGGCACAAAATAATTTTGGATTTACTGCAACAAGCGAATGGAATAATCTGAATGCCGAATTTCTCGCAGGGTTTGAGCTTGTACTTTTTTTGGATACCCGGCCAGAGAAACCCGAGCAAAGGCAAGCATTTCAAAAATACATGGAAACTGGTGGTGCATGGATGGGCTTTCATTTTGCAGCTTTTGCATTAAGTCCTTCGGCGTACCCTCAAAACTGGGATTGGTATCATAATGAGTTATTAGGATCGGGTCAATACGAAAGTAATACCTGGCGACCAACATCTGCGACATTGCGGTTTGAGGATACTAAACATCCTGTAGCTAAAAAAATGCCCAAAACATTTAAGTCCGCTCCAAATGAATGGTACAGATGGGAAAACGATTTGAAAGCGAATCCTAATATAAAAATCCTCTTGTCTATAGATCCTAAGAGTTTTCCGCTCGGTACCGGTCCAAAGCCTCATGAGATCTGGCATGATGGTTATTATCCAGTCGTATGGACCAATATCCGATACAAAATGCTCTATGTTAATATGGGTCATAATGATATTGATTATGAGCATAAAATTGATAAAACTAACCATACGCTGTCATTTACCTTCGATAATATATTGCAGAATAAAATGATTACTAATGCCGTTCTATGGTTAGGGAGTAAATAAAACCCGCTTATTCCTAAAAAATTGAAAATATTTTTAACCCTTACATTCCTCTTATTTGTTCTTCCTGCATTTTCCCAGGAAGTGATCCGGATTGAACATGGGCTTAAATATGATGAGTCAAGGATTCAGCCATTTATGCGTTCCCTCAATTCTAAGAATGATTTTGTGCTGGCCTTTCGCACTTTTTATCCGGGAGAGATGGCATCAGAATCCGGATATTTTGTTTTAACCGGTAGATCCGAAGAGCTTAAGGCATATTTTTATTCGGGCACTGTACTAAATGATCTGAATCTTTCAAGACATTCACTCGATCAAATCTGGAAAACCTTTCAGCAAAATGATTTATTCAGAATCAGGGATGAAAAAGACATTCCAAATTTTTGTGCTAAAAAATATGATATCTACGAATCATATACCTATGAATTCACAATCCTGTCAAAGGGGCTAATGAAGATTTTGTCTTATTATAGTCCCGAATATTATATTGAAGCTTGTTACGGAATTTCTGAAAGACAAAATATAATTAACTCAGTGGCAATGATTAACCTACATTCCCATTAGTAATGATGAGAAGGATTCCTTTGCAAATAATTAGAATACCTTTAATTATGATTTGCATTAAGCTGGGCATTTCCCGTGGATAGCAGTATTGATTGAATCCTGTATCTTTGTAATTCAATAATCGTTCAGAGGATAGAAGTAATTTTCCTTTGTCACACCCAAAATTATGATGAAATGATAGATGGAATAAATTTTATAACCGATGAAAGCGGCAATAATAAGGCTATCATTTTGGATCTGATCCGTTTCAAAAAGGATGGGGTAAATGATAAGGCTGTTTTGGAAGCCCTAGTTAATTTGCAGCAATACATTGATAATGCAGTTAGTGAAAATGCACCAGCAAATACCTGGGATCAGGCAAAAGCAAAGTTAAAGAACTTTAATCCCTGAATTCTTCCTTTATTAGATAAAATCCCTGTAATTTCAGTTTTACAATTTTCCTAATTAGATTTATTGACGATGGTATTAAATTCCTAATTTAGCGGGGTCTTTTAAATAACCTATGAGTAGTACAACATTCGATTTTGAAAAGCCTATTGTTGATCTGCAATTGCAGATTGAAAAGGTTAAACAAGTAGCTGAGAAAACCAAGGTAGATATGTCGGCTACCCTGGCAGAATTGGAGCTAAAAATTGATGCTGCCAGACATCAGATCTACTCGAATCTTAGTGGATGGCAAAATGTGCAGATATCACGGCATCCTGAAAGGCCTTACACCTTGTCTTATGTTGAGATGATTTGTGATGATTTTATTGAGATGCATGGTGACCGTACGGTAAAGGATGACAAGGCTATTGTTGGAGGTTTTGCCAGTATTGCTGGTCAGACGGTAATGGTCATTGGTCATCAGAAAGGTGTGAACACCAAGATGCGTCAATACCGCAATTTTGGAATGGCCAATCCTGAAGGTTATCGCAAGGCTCTCCGACTGATGAAACTGGCAGAAAAGTTCAATAAACCTGTAATCACTTTTATTGATACTCCCGGGGCTTATCCCGGTTTGGAGGCTGAAGAGCGAGGCCAGGGGGAAGCGATTGCCAGAAATCTGCTTGAAATGTCGGTATTAAGGGTGCCTATCTTATGTTTTATTGTAGGTGAAGGAGCTTCTGGAGGAGCATTGGGTATTGGTATCGGCGACCGGGTTTATATGCTCGAGCATACCTGGTACTCAGTTATCTCACCAGAGTCCTGCTCATCTATATTATGGAGAAGCTGGGATTTTAAAGAGAAGGCGGCAGATTGTCTGAAACTGACAGCAGACGACATGTATAAAAATAAACTGATTGATGGTATCATAAAAGAGCCTCTGGGTGGCGCCCATCATAATCCTGAAGAAATGGCCAAGACCATTCAGGAAAAAATCACTCAAGACCTTAACCTATTGCTAAAGCGGGATATCGACGAAGTAATCAATGAACGGATCGAAAAGTTCTGTGCAATGGGCGTAGTTATTGAGTCATGAACAGTTTAAAATAGACAATACTATTTCTTCCATTCAAAAGTCGAGGGGCTAAGCCCTCTCTGATATTTACCAAAACCAAACATTGTTGGATTGTACTCACCAACTATTTGAGCATTATTTTCTGCAGTAATTTGGTTCTCCATGCCTGTGCCCCAATAGCAGGCATTAACAAGCAATCTACGTAAGTCTTCACTGATCAGGTCAACTGAAGATCCCATTGTTGTGGTAAAAATTTTAGCCTTTTTCCCGCTTGCAGAGCTGTAGTTTCTGATCCATGCAACTGGCATTACCGACTTTTCATAGCTCAAAGGTGAAGTGGAAGCCATGCCCATTGTAGTTTGCCCGAATATCAAAACCTGAGCATCAGTTGGGAGGCCCAAAATGCCATATACATCAGTTGGGGCCCAGATATCTTTTACTCCCCGCAAGATAGGATGATCTTTCACAATACCATTGATCAATGCCCGGGTGCCTTCCTTTGCGTGTACGCCATGATGATTGATCCAGGTTTCGCCAAGCACCTGCTTGCCATATCCACCTTCCCAGCCTTTTACCTTACTGTTATAACTGTATTTGGCATAGGGATTCTGCTTATTGCGCGAATAACTAAACGCATGTGTTGATGTTCGCAAGGCAACAATCGGTTTTCCGGCATTGGTATAATCTACAATATGTTTCATTTGATCATCCGGTAATTCCCTGAACCGTAATAACATAACCATCAGATCGGCTGTCTTTAAGTGTTCAAGTCCGGGGATATTAGTCTGATGATCGGGATCAATATTATTAGTCTTTGGGTCGAGAGCAAAAAGTACAGTGCACTTAAAGCCATGACGTTCTGCTAAAATTTTTGCCAGCATGGGTAAACCCTCTTCCGAGCGATATTCTTCATCCCCACTCACAAATACAATATGTTTACCTTTACCGGGTCCTTCATTTCCCTGATAGACAACCCATTTTGGATTGCTCTGAGCAAATGAAATGCTGGTATGAATAAATGTAACCAGAATAATCAGCAGCAGTCTTATTGTTTGCTTGTTCATTTTGTATATCTTCTGAATCGGTTTATTTCTCTAATGGATGTTGAGTGAGTAATTCTTCAGGTGTGTAAAATCCTGTTTTATCTTTGATTGCATCGCGTGTCAATTTTACTTTTTCAGCAGAAACTGCCGAAGCCTTGTTCCCAAATGAATTCCGCACATAGGTTAATACTGCTGCAACTTCCTCATCATTTAACATACCTGCAAAAGGTGTCATAGGCACTTGTCCGGGATATTTTTTATCAAGCACTTCTATTGGACCATAAAGCCCTTTCAATACCAGTTTAATTAATCTTTCTTCATTGCCGGTAACCCATTTTGTGCCTGCAAGTGGCGGAAAGCCAGAGCTACTAAGCCCTTTCCCATCGCTTTGGTGACAGGTATTACAAAAGCCATCACGAGCATAAATTGCTTTTCCTTTAACGAACAAATCTCGTTCAGCTCCTTTAAGATCGGTTAAAATAGGTTCTTCCTTTTTAACTGCGCGTTCATATCCATTGAGGTGAGCAATGGCTGTTTCATATGCCGGAACCATCCATTCGTCAAGCGGCTTTTTACCTGCCTCCAATACAATTGGAAGGCCTTTGTCTTTTCCGAGCCAGGAAGCACTTACAATTGCTTCCAGTCGTACACGCCCATGCACATCAGCAGCCGCCTGCATCAGCAAGTTTGTCTGATCAGCAACCTGATGACCGGTATATCTTAAAATCCGCACAACAGCCGCCCGTGCACGGTAATCCTTTGCCTGCATTAGCTGCCTTAAAAGTTTCTGATCAACCTTGTTTAGTCCCCAGCTAACCCATAATGCTTCCAGCAAGTGGTGTTCATATCTTGGGTCTTTTTTATCAAGTTTGGCTGTCCAGCTGGTTATTTGGGCAAGCACCTGATTAACCGGGCGACCCCGAAGCTCCCTGCGGGTCCGGTAGCGGGTGCGGTACTCTGGTAATTTAAGGTTGTTAAGCAATTGTTCGATGCTGGCACCATCTATTTCGGCAGCTTGTACCAATGGCCTGGAAGGATAAGTGATACGATAAATTCGTCCATGGGAATGGTCGCGCAATGGATCACGTACATTATGCTGCATATGCCCAATCAGCACATTATGCCAGTCAACAATATACAGGGAGCCATCCGGCGCAAATTCCATATCAACTGGTCGGAAATTCCTGTCTTCAGAAACCAGCAGATCCTGACGGTGTTTTGTTGCATAGCCGGTTCCATTTTCCTGCATCATATGCTGTTTAGTACCCAGGAATCCAATGGTATTGTTTATCAGCATATCTCCCTGGACTTCATCCGGAAAATGACGGCTTGAAATAAATTCAAGCCCGGAGGTAGGGCGAACCCGGTGTTTATCCTCAATCAGGTTTGTAGATTTGTGAGTGGCGACCCCGTATCTCGGTTTGACAGAACCCGGCATCATCCATAATACATCCGGTCCGGAAGTTTCAGCAAAAAAGTTCTGCCCCCATTCATCAAAGGCTATACCCCATGGGTTGGGTATAGAGAGTTGAGCGGTTCGCTCAAGATGATGCCTTGCCGGATTATATCTGTAAAATCCGCCATTTGTGGCGCGGACCGGGCCATAGGAAGTTTCCACATTAGTATGTAAAAATACCCCTTCTCCCATGTAAATCGCACCTGATGGGTCCGTGGTATAAGCATGATGTGCGTGGTGTGTATCATGATCATCAAAACCACTCAAAAGAATTTCTTTCGAATCAGCTTTACTATCGCCATTCGTGTCTTTGAAGAGCACCAGATTGGTTCCCTGAGAAACATAAACGCCTTCCGGGGCAATTTCAAAACCAACAGGAAGATGTATACCCTCTAAAAAAGTGGTTTGCTTATCGGCCTTGCCATCGTCATTGGTATCTTCGAGAATAATAATTTTATCGTTTGGTTTTTTATCGCCGGGTTGCCAATGCGGGTAAGTCGGCATTGTTGCAACCCATAAACGACCTTTATTGTCAAAGGAAAGCTGTACCGGATTCTCGATATCTTTAAATTCTATTTCAGAAGCAAACAAATCTATTTTATATCCCGGTGGCAATTTGAATTTCGCCAATGCTTCTTCTCCATAGAGGTATTTAAGACTGCCATTTTTTTCGGGGTTAAAGTTCGTTTCAATTTTCGGAAGGGCTGTTGTATTCTTATCAGCAGCATCCAGATCCATTTTTTCTCCTTTTAGGGCCATCCAAATAGCCTGGTCCCTGATAACAGCCATCTCCCTGATCTTTTTAAGCTCAGTTGGATAATTATCCTGACCAAAGGGATTATATCTCCTCCCAAAAACATGCACCCCATTTGGGATTTTAATATCGTTGTGCCACATCCAGTTTTTTTCCTGCACTGCTGCATGAACCAATTTACGATTATTTTCAACAGCAGGTTTCACCTTCGTTTTACCGAAAAGCCCATCTGCGAGGAGCGGACCAAATTTAGCATAGGCTGCATCTGTTAGCTGCGAACCATCGATGGTCATTGGTTTTTCATTTGCTGCATACCACTGCTTAGTGGGTGTAAAGACATCTAAATAGTGTACTTTATGTTTTGCTGCAACTTCTTTCATTGCAAGTGAATAAAGTTCCAGGTTTTTATTTTCAGTTTTGCCATTTGGAAGATCCAGCTGCCCTGACAGATCTTCAAAAGCAATGGGAGAAACCAGGGCTAATTGCGGTGAGCTTGTTCCATTATACTTTTGCTTTAAGGTATGAATGATGAAAGCTTCAAGCTCAGCTTTATAGTTTTCAAGGCCCATAGCACCCTGAAACGACTCATTATAGCCAAAAAATGCAATGATAATATCGGCTTTATGATTTGTTATCCAGGTATCCGGACTATCATAAAAGCCCTCACTGTTTGAGTTTTTTGCAAGTTCAGTCTGAAATTTTTCGGCACCCGGGAATGCCCAGGGTAATGTGCGACCCGAATGAGCTCTGAACCCCGGTGTATCTCCACCATCGCACATATTCCGGATGTATAACATGCTATCGGGGTACCGAAGCTGTATTTCTGTCTCAAAATGACCGTAGTTCATCATCCTTGAGCCAAGGTTGTTTCCAATTAAAATGATGTGATCACCTTGTTTAATTTTTAATGCTGTTGAATCTGATTGTGCAAACTTAAACGCACTTAACGCAATTACCAACAGCGCGATGCTGCTAAGCAGTACTTTCAAATTCCTATTTTTACTTATTGTCATATTCTTGGAGGTTATTTTGCTTTGATGGGTTATGCCAGAAAAATTTTCATTATTTTAAATTTACCTGTTTACCCGTTTTTACTGCCAGATAGATCGCATCAATAATTTTCAGGTCTTTCAGAGCTTCTTCACCGTGTACAGGTACAATCGCTGTTTCTCCTGCCAAAATGATACCCGCCATTCTTTCCATTTGTATGGTTTGGTGTGTAACATGCGGATGATTTAATTCGCCTTTGTTAGTACGGCCCTTGATGGGTCCATAACCGGTTGAGGGTTGTAGCTCGGCAAATCCTTTTTCGGCAGTTAAGAAAAAGCGATCCAGATTACTTATGTTGTAGCTTGACAAACAAGATGCTACTGCTCCGCTAGGAAAGCCCAATTGAAACTGAATGCTTTCGTCCACACCTTCTTTAAATTTTTCGGGGTTGGTTTTAGTTTCCTGTGCAGTAACCCAAACAGGCTCTTCACCTACCATGTAACGTGCACCGTTTATTGCATAAATGCCTATGTCCATTAAGGAGCCCCCTCCGGCCAATTGCTTATTTAATCGCCACTGAGTAGGGTCGCCAATCTTAAATCCGCAGAGTCCCTGAAAAAACATAATTTTTCCCAATTCTCCGTCTTTCCTCATGCGGATTATTTCCAGGGTTTTAGGTTCAAAGTGCATCCGGTATCCTACGAGCAATTTGACATTCGCTTTTTTGCAGGCCTCAATCATTTCCTGCCCTTCTTTGGCATTCAATGCCATTGGTTTTTCGCAAATAACATGTTTGCCAGCTTTGGCCACACGGATCACCTGATCGTGATGCAGGGCGTTCGGTGTAATGACATACACCGCATCAATCTCCGGATTATCTTTAATGAGATCAAAATTCTCATAATTGTAACAATTTTTATCTGGAATATTGTACTTGCTCTGCCAGATCTTTACTTTAGAAGGTGTACCACTGATTACCCCAACTAATTTAGCCATTTTACAAGCTTGCATGGCCTCAGCTACCCTGGTCCCGTAACTACCCAAACCCATGATTGCAACCCGAAGAACGGGACCTTCATAAGGCTTATTGTAAAATTCCTCAAGACTTGCAAAACTATGTTGGGGTATAGTTAAAGCAAGTATTGAAGCGCTTAGTGTTTGCAAAAAATTACGTCTTGAATCCATAACATTAGTTTTAAAATATTGGCTTCAAATCTTGTACTATTTAATTAGACAAGATCTTAAAAATTTCAGTCCTTTAACTGCTATATCTTCCTGTGAAGGTTCAAATTGCCTCCAAATGGATGCAGCTCTGGCAATCATTTCAATATCCGGAATAAAGGATTCAATAACTACTTCACCGTCATATTTAACCTGATGCAAGGCAGAACTTATTCTGTCCCAATTGATCTGATCACCTCCCGGTGTTCCACGGTCAGATCCACAGGCATGGAAGTGCCCCAATTTACTTCCGGCATTTAAAATAGCCTGATAGGGGTCTTTTTCTTCAATATTCATGTGATAAGTGTCCAGTTGTAGCATCAAAGCCTTGCTATTCACCTGATTAACCATTTTTAGACCTTGTTCACAGGTATTCATAAAATCAGTTTCATATCTGTTCAGTGGCTCAATAGCCATTTTTACACCTAATTTCTCAGCATAATCTGCAAGCATTTTTAAATGCCCGGCAACAGTTTCCCATTGTTTTGCATAATCTTCCTTACTCACTAATTCGGCACGTCCTACAGCAGAGTAAAGTGGTCCGATCAGAATGCCGCAACCTAAAACAGGCATCATGTCGAGAATGCTTTTAATGTAGATAATGGCCGTCTGCTGATCTTCAACTGTCCCCCTGAGATCGCGCCCTGGCCCCATAGCAGCGCAAATTGAGCCACATTTTAAACCAGTTTCATCTAATGCCTTCCTGATTACATGTGGGTCGATATGTGAGGGATCCTCAATCGCAATTTCCACAGAGTCAAATCCCCAGGCTTTAAATTTGGGAAATAAATCAACACTCTCATTTGTAAATGGAGAAGTAAACAGGAAGGTATTAATGCCGAATTTCATTTTTTTTTCTTTAATGTGGCCATATATTGAATGATATCCGCTAGTTCCTGCTTTGTCATGGCCTCATGCAGGCCTTCAGGCATCATTGATTCAGGCATAATATTGATTGATTTAATGTTTTTGGTAAAGATTTTTTGATTTAGGCCTCCCGGAAAATTAAGCTCTATTTCTGTTGCAGTTCTGCTGGAAATAATCCCCATCAGGCTTGAGCCGTCTTTTAATTCTATTTGCCAGCTTTCATACCCAAAACTGATACCAGCTGAAGGATTAATAATGGCATCAAACAATCCTTCTTTGGGTAATTTAGAACCAATTTCTGTTAACTTCGGGCCAACATTGTAACCATCCTTGCCCACCTGATGGCAAACATTACAAGATCTTCTAAAAACTGCCGCTCCCTTATCAGGATTACCGTTTAAAGCGAGTAATTCATTTAGTGTAATTGAGGACTTCGGATTGCTTTTTTTTACTATTTCAGGCAAAAAAGTTAAAGATTCTTCATAAACAGCTTTTCGTCTGCTTCCTTTTAGTCCGGCAACAAAATAGGAAATAAGACCGATAGGAGCTTTTTTGGTTCGCAATATCTCCAATGAACGATCCTCTCCAACACGACTTTTCCCAATCATTTCGGCCGCCTTTTCACGAACTTCCTTATTCTGTTTATCCAAAAGAATAATATTTTCTAATATTCCAACAGAGGCAGTATTACCAACACTACCGAGGGCTGTCAAAAGTGACATGATCTGATTTGAATCAGAACCATTTAGAACCTGATTTAGAGCTGCAGTTCCTTTTAACTCGAGTAATAACCGGGCTGCATCAACACCAACCGGCTCATTTGGTTTTGCTATAGCCAATGTCAGGAGGTTTGCAATTTCACTTTGAAGCTCATATCGCCTAACCAGATCCAGATAATCAACTTTTCCAGACAGAGCCTGTAATACCTCCATTAGTGTTTGCTTTGCGATAGGAGATTGAAGTGCAAATTGGGTGTCGAGATGATTTAAAACCAGACGTTTAAACTCAATATTCCCGGATGGATTATCTTCGATCATTTTTGCCAAAATTTTTGATTTTTCCGGCCCGGTATGAAAGTCGAAAGCACGGAAATACCGTAACCTTGACTTAAGCTCATATTGATTATCAGAAGCCAGTTTTGCAAGAAGGGGAAGCGTCTTTTCAGTACGTGCCCGCCAAATGATGTCTCTCCCGGCAGGATTTAGCAATGGTTTATTATTTAACTGTAAATAAGCATCAAAAAAACTATCCCATTGTTTGTCTGCAGCAATACCCAAAGCCTCTAAATACCACTTGTCATTGCCATCATATTGCTCGGCAAGCCCGGCCCATAATGCAGCAGCTTCCCGCGATTTATTATGTCTCAGTGCTATAATTGATTCCCTCCTAACCTGTGGGTCCGGATCACCTGCTAGTTTTTTTACAAATGGAATAATATCCAATTTTAATTGTCTTGCCGCCCTCAAACCAGTTATTCTGATATCAGGATTAGGATCTTTTAGGGCTTCATTAATATATTTCTGTCCTGAAGGATTTTTTACCAGTACCCAAAATGCTCTCGCCCGCATTCTGGGGTTTATTGCTTTTCGCCATAATTTCTCAAGTGCTGGAACTGCCTTTTTCCCCATTCCCTGTAAGGATATCCAGGCATGCCTTCTAACGGCAAGGTTTGGATTCTGTAGTGCGATCACTGCTCCGGCAGGCGTAGCATAATCTTGCCTGGGGATTTTATACTGAGAAATATCAGGAGCAATTCGGTAGATGCGTCCTCTCTGTAAATCACCAACTCTATGACCTCCAACTCCGGGATCGTACCAGTCAGCAACGATCAGAGAACCATCCGGAGCAATACAAACATCTGATGGACGGAACCACTGGTCATGTTCTCCTTTGATAATGTTGACAATCCCTGCTGTATAGCCCGCACCATTTTTCTTAACAGGATAAGCCCGAACCACATTTGGACCCGGATCAGAGTGAATTATTTGATTTTGAAATGGCGCCGGTAGTAAAGAGCCTTCATATAGTAAAATACCTGTCGGTGAACCTGCCCCTGTTTGTAAAAGATTTGGGACTACCCCAGGATCATTGAGATGCCAATGCCGCAGAGGAATAGAATCTTCAAGATTGGTTCTTTTTGCCTGCCAGCTGGCACCAGTCATTTCATCTTTGTAGCCATAATTTCCATATTCCATGACGTAATTAATCCGTACACCCCGGTTACCATCATCGTCATTATCACTTTGCCAGATTGTGCTATAACTATCTACCGCAAGTTCAAAGTTATTTCGGAAATTATGCCCGAGGCATTCCACATTTGAGCCATCCGGATCAGAACGGAAAACCATTCCTTCACGATACTTTCCTGGCCCGATTTCATCCCCATCCTGATCTAATACAACCTGATTGTTTTTATCTTTTAGCGTTTGCCCTGAATTGCCAAAATTGAAGTATAATTTACCGTCTGGTCCGAAAGTAAAGGAGTGCATACCATGGTCATGCTGTTCGCCACCAATACCCTGGAAAAGTATCTCTTTACGATCCGCTTTATCATCCCCATCATCATCATAAAATATCCATACATAAGGGCTTTGTGATATAATTACTGTGTTACCTAATACAGAGATGCCCAGAGGAGCATTTATTTCAGGACCCTGGTAAAAAACTTTACTTGTTTCCAGACGACCATCGCCATCTTTATCTTCCAGAATTAAAATCCGATCACCTTCCGTTTTCGGCTTGTTATTGTTGATTTGAAAACGATAATTATAAGCTTCAGTTACCCATACTCTACCTTTTTCATCAACATCAATATTGGTAGGGTTTATTAATGTTGGTTCGGTTGCCATCGTTTGAATTTGCAAACCTGGGGCAACTACAAGGCCTTTTAACGCATTGGAAGCTAAGCGTTTCTGGCTTTCAGTAAGTAAAGTATCGGCCAATTCATAAATCTGTTGGGAACTTGCTGAACTACAAGCTTTTATAAGCAGGATGCTTGGTACCAATAACAGGGCCAGTAATACTGAAAACAGGTTTTTTTTCATGCCCGAGTTTTTATTTGCTCTTAGAATTATTGTTTAAGCATAATCGTGCGGTATTCCACCTTCATTGGCGGACCAACATGTACCTGCATGCCCAACATACCTTTCGATTTTCCGTTAACCGAATCATTATCTTTAACATCACTCATCAACACGCCATTAATGTAGTGTTTTAGCCGCTTACCCTTTGCTACCAAACGGCAGGTATTCCAAGCCTCACTTTTTATCTTTTGCAATAAGGCATCAGATTCTCCCAATGATCCTTTTACTGTTAAATCGGTCCAGGCGTTATTTTTAATTTTTGATTGAACTGTGCCAGCAGCATTCTCAGCATTTTGAGCATTGATGATCGTCTTTTGCCCTCTGTAAGCAAGAGTAGTTCGTCCACGCTCTTCATAGTTTTGGCCGGTATAGCGGTTGGCACCATCAATGTCAAGTTGGTAGCCCTTTAAAGCATAAGGGATATCCTTGAGCTCTTCACTTCGGTAGTTAATGCCACTATTGCCTGCCTTTGTTATTTTGAACTCTAAAGTAAGTTCAAAGTCAGCGGGCATTCCTCCCCTCCAAATCAAAAAGGAATTGCGTTTAAGCAGGGTGGCCGGAGTAATTTCTCCAACGATATTGCCATTTTCAACTCTCCAATAGGCGGGATCACCTTCCCAGCCAGCCAGCGTTTTACCATCAAAAATTTGAACAAAACCTTTTTGTTTGTACTCATTGGTTTCAGCCATTTTATAGCCTGCAAGAATCATAATTATTGGGAGCAAGCCCAGTATTAAATATCCCTGAATTGAATTAATTTTTTTGTACATGATCAATAGCTATAAAATGGATTATTATTCAATGATTTTGGAACCTAATTCAAATTAATTAAATGGTTTTCCAGCTTCTTGTATTTGCAGAATCGATTACTGCTTCACATACTTTTTGAGTCTCGAGTGCCTCTTTAAAGGTAGGGGAGCATGGCTCACCGGTTTCAAGACATTTCAGAAAATCAGCTACCTGATGCACAAATGAATGCTCGTAACCAATTGAAAGTCCGGGAACCCACCATTTGTCCATATAAGGCTGATCCCCATCAGTTACATGAATGGAGCGCCATCCGCGAACAATTGAATCATCGGCATGGTCAAAATATTCCAGGCGGTTCAGGTCGTGAAGATCCCAGCGAATAGAAGCATGTTCACCATTTATTTCAAAGGTGTAAAGAGCTTTATGTCCACGGGCATACCGGGTAGATTCAAACAGTCCTAAAGAACCATTATTGAAGTGACAATGGAAAATACAGGCATCATCTATACCCACTTTTTCCATTTTACCTGTCAGCTGATGCATACGTTCTTTGACGAAGGTTTCAGTGAGTGCAGAAACATCTTTAATGCCTCCATTTAACCATATGGCGGTATCAATACAATGTGCAAGCAGATCGCCTGTAACACCGGAACCAGCAGCTTCAATATCCAAACGCCACAAACCTTCACCACCCTGAGGCAGATCAGCATTGATGGTCCAGTCTTGCAGGAAGTTAGCCCTGTAATGAAATATTTTTCCCAGTTTGCCCGAATCGACAATTTGTTTGGCCAGTGTAACTGCCGGAACACGGCGATAATTATACCAAACTGTATTAGGTATACCTGCTTTTTCAATGGCATCTACCATGGCTACACCTTCAGCTAAAGTCCGAGAAAGTGGTTTTTCGCACAGGATCATTTTGCCTGCAGCGGCTGCAGCGATAGCAATTTCTGCATGCATGTTGTTTGGTGCACAAATATCAATAGCATCAATATCATCCCGGGCAATCAGAGCTTTCCAATCTGTTTCAAAGGATTCATAGCCCCATTGTTCGGCAAAGGCCTGAACTTTGTCTTTACTGCGGGAACAAACTGCTTTTAAAACCGGACGATATTCCAGTTCAGGGAAAAAATCACCAACTCTTTTGTAGCCATTTGAATGGGTCCGGCCCATAAAGCCACATCCTATTAACCCGATTCTTAATTTTTTTTTATTAGCCATTATTGTATTCTGAAAATTTCAATTAATCAATCAATTGCTTAAGACCAGCTGTTTAAATTACGAACCTTGATCATCGCCGCCAAAATATCATTCCATGTTTTTTGTTGCTCTAAAACAGTATTTGGGAACATGCAACCATCCCAGCAAAGGTGTTTAAATGCTTTTGTCAACTCGCCGTTTTCAGTCCGAAGCCAATGGCCGGCATCAACAGCAATATCTAATTTACCATTTGGATCTGTTGCCTGACAATGTCTTCCAGTTTTATCATGTGAACCTGATCCATAGGCTGTTCCATCATTCTGGGCAACGTGAAAATCTAAAGTCCATGGACGCAATGCAGCTGTTAACTTTTTCAATCCCTCGGTCAGTGTTTCGCGGTCGTCCCACTGATAATCTAATGGCAAAATGCGATCTTCAGGTGCATTATAGCCTAAAAGATACAAAAATGTATGTGACATATCTGCCTGAAAGCCAATATTCGGGCGATCCACTGCTTCCAGGGTATCCAGCATTGCTCTCCAACTATGCATACCACCCCAGCAAATTTCACCTTCAGCGGCAAGTTTTTCACCATAATCTGCAGCAACATCACATGCTTCACGGAAGGTTTGAGCAATCAGTTTAGTGTTATTGACCGGGTCTTTAGCCCAGCTTTCAACACTGCTGGCCGAATCAATACGAACAACACCGTATGGGCGAACACCCATTTCTTTCAGTTTTTGACCATAGATACATGATTTGCGTACCTGCTCCACAAAATTTGCACGATCTTCTTTGGTACCCATTGCCGGTCCGCCCCAGATTGGTGCTACCAAACTGCCAATTACCAGATTATGTTTATTTACCTGATCAGCCAGTCTTTTAATGCCATCAAGGTCATCTAAATTAATTGAGGGGTCAAAAAGACCAACATCAACGCCATCGAATTTAACGCCGTCGACTTCTGCAGCCGCGGTCATTTCAAGCATTTTCTCTAATGAAATTGGTGGTTCTGAATCAGGACCTTTTCCTACAATGCCAGGCCATGTAGCATTATGAAGTTTTGGATAAATGTTCTCAGCCATATTTGAATTTTTTAATAATTACAAAATAAGATCCGGGTTTTCCGGACCGAAATGTTTTAGTATAACAATTGGATCGGTTTTGGAAGAGTTGCTAATGCGCACACCTTCTTTTGCTGCTTTTTCAGTCACAAAGAACTCATCATTTGTTAGTTGGCCATATCTGATCAATGCCGGTGTTTCAATATCCCATACCCCAAATTTACCATGCCCCTGCATCACGATCATGCCATAACATGCACTATCCCTGATTGTAACTGTTTGTCCGGGTAAAACGGTTAGTTCTTTTGCACTGAAAGCTGCCGATCTGTAGCAGATCCAGTTTTCAATATATCCTTCAGATTCCATTTTAGCCCGTGGCTTCACAGGTTTCGGAAGCATAAAGCGGGTTTCCAGAATATTCGGATTCACGTTCAAATCCCAGTCAATCACTTCCATTAACTGGTCGTAATCGCCGATTCTATCCTTTGGAGTTCCATTCCATAGCAATTCCTCAGGTATAATTGCTTCATTAACAAGGGATTGATACATTGCAAAAACATCGGATGCTTTTTGAGGTTCATAGGTACACAAGCTACCCGGGGCATGAAGCATGCCCGGAGGCACATCCCATCCGGTTCCCGGCTCCAGTTTAAATGCCTGAGAATAGGTGGTAAGTTTGTTATCGCCTTTTGTAAAATTCACCAGACATTCCCTGATTTGAGCTTTGGTAGTACCAGGAGCAATACCAAAAAAAGTATATGGGAAATCTCCACCGTGATTGTTTAATTGGGGTGGAAAATAATAGGCTTCAGGTTTACCCTTTTGTCCGATTTTAGCTGCATGTTCATCATTGTGATGGATATGATGGGGGAGTGGCCCCATATTATCAAAGAATTTGGAGTACATGGGCCAGCTTTGATGTTCATTCCACAGCCGATCTCCGATTATTTCACCTTTAAGCTCATCAATTGCATCTTTTAATAAAAATTGCTCATCTTTTCCTCCTTCAGTGTAAACTACCGGACTTAAACCTTCATTTTTTCCGGTCAAAGGTCCGTTTTGTGCCGGAGTAGTAGAAGATAACCATCGTTCATCAATACCTCCACGTTGTCCGCCAAGTACATAATAATCATCCGGGTGCAACTTGATCCTTCTTCCCGGTACGCAAAATGAACGCGGTACCCAGGTTGGTGCCAATCTGAGAATTCCTTTTCCTTGTTCTAATGCTTTCTTTGCTAAACTCATATTCTAATTGAAATTGTTATTGAGGCTTAAATTTTTCAGCCTAATTATTTGTTAAAACTTCTATTACTAATTCATATTTTCTGCTTTCTCCGGGGGCGAGCAAGATTAACTCATTTTGCTGCCTTGCACGGCTTTGCCCTATGGGTGGATTTGTGCCGGGTTCGAGCCCGACAACATATTCACCTTTTCCATAATGCAACCAGTTTGTTAAGCAGGGCAATTGCTTTTTATTGAATCTTAAATTCAAGCTTAAGCCGATCTTTTTATTCTCCAGTCCGCAAGTACAAAAGCCTGATTCATCAGTTTCAATATCAATAAAGGCCGCTTCTTCTCCAGCTGCACAGTGATCATCCAAAGGGTCAGGACAGGTTTGGAAATCATTCCCCTCTCTAAATAGTTTATTTGGATTTCCATCCCGCGGCTTCCAATTGCCATTCCATTTTATTCTGGTTCCTTCATCTATCAGGGGCCATCCAAAATTGTAGTGGTATAAAATCATATGCGGGGCATCTGTATTTCCGCGGTTAATCACTTCATCTTCAATGCGGATCGTCGATTTTCCTAAGGTGGCAGAAATGGTACGTCTTAGTTCCATTCTGTTTCCCAATGCCTGTGATTCCCTCATGATCCCCGAAATGCTCATTTCCATATTACCTGAAAATGGATCAGGTTGAACTATAGAGACAATTTCTGCCGGGGTATTGCTTATTTGACCGTGAACTCCACGTTCTCCAAATTCGTCCTTTTCAGGTCCGCCAACATGGCTAAGTCCGCAGGTTACGACTAATCCACCGCCAAAAGTTCTGAGCCAATCAATGCCATTATCTGATAAAGGCTGTGGATTGCTAATTCCCGAATGGCTGAGCCATGCGAGGCTATGCTCATTATAAAATGCATCGGCAATATCCATAGCACGATCAATTACTACCTTGAACCGGAGACCTGAACCGGTATTGATCCAGGCAATGCGCGTTCCCCGTCCAGCTCCATTGTCCAAAACAGAGGTTTCAATACCTCCCAATTGAGCGGTATTTGATATTTTATTATGCCAGGCCTGTTGGTCCAAAATTATTATCTCCTTGAATTGCGATTGAATTATTTACTTTTTGGTTTGTAGATCTGATGATCTTTATTTGATCCTGAAATCAGGTAAGCCATCAGGTCTTTTAACTCTTCTTTATTTAAACCATTCACCATGCCAGGATACATGGATGATACATCAGAAATTCTGGTTCTCACAACATTTTGCTTAATTACTTCACGAAGTGTTTGTGGCGCAAAAGGGTTTTGAGAAATATAATATTTTTCTGAATCCTCATTTTTTAATCTCCCGGTGACCGAACCACCATCTTTTAAGTAAAAGGAAGTGTAGGCATATTGATCAGATATTACTTTATTGGGCTCAAGGATTGACTCAAGGATATCCCTTGCAGAGAAACGGGTACCTAATTGACTCAAAGCCGGACCAACAGCACCTCCTTCGCCTTTCATGTTATGACAGGAAAGACAGCGGGTTGCACCAAAGAGCATTTTACCTTGCTCAAAGTTTCTATCTGTTGAGTCTTTTTGAATAATTTCCAGTGCTTCGTCCATTTTCCAGGTTCTACCCGGGCCTTTAGGGCTACCCAAACTGGCCAGTTTCATGCCATTAGTGGTCAATAATTCATTCCCTGAAATTTTATTGTAATGTTCGAATTGATCTTTTGGCAGATTAGCTAAAGCTGTTTTGCGAGCTTTGTCAATGAATCCAATAAAGCTGTTACCACCACTGTATCCAAAGGCAGTATAGTACCATTTAAAATACTTTTCTCTCAATTCTGTTGTCCAGCCATTTTTTGCTTCGCTTAAAGCCGTTACATAATAGATTTGCTGGGCAGGAGGGGTTTTGGCTAACATACCCGCAATATCCAGCCCGTATTGAGGATTTCGCAAAATCAGGTCTGACGACTGCATGAAAGATTTTTGATCATCCACGTCCTGTACAACCCCATCTAGCAAGGCAAGGGTTTTTTGAATTACGAATGGATCATCCAGGGCTACTAAAACCTTGCTTAATGAGCGATTTAATTCATTGCTTTTTGCAGGATAGAATTGATTTAAATAATTGCTCAATTTATTTTTTTCAGCATCATAGGGTTTACCCATTCTCGAAATGATCAACTCATAGGCTCTTAAAACATCTATTTGCTGAGATTCAGGTAATTGATTGTAGTTTATCTTCATTAATGCATTGATCATCCTGATTTGCATACCTCTGTTTCCGGTTCTTGCCATCGCGATCATCGCCTGCGTAAGTATCTGAGGGTCTTTTTCCAGGAATGCTTTTTCCTGCCATTGGTGCAGCGGCTGATGCTCCATGGCTATGCGTGCAGCATAACGGATATAACGATCTTTGTTTTTCATGTTAGTCCATGCAAGACCAATGGCTTTTGCATTTGTACCAGCATGAAATGTTTCCAATTGCCGTCTTAAATTACGTGCCTGAAGTATATCGGCCGGAGTATTTGTGATTAAGGGAGAATTTGGTAAAGTGTTTTCACCATAATAAACCCGATATAAATCTGAATCCAGTTTACGACCGCCAGTTAAAAAATACATGGCTCCATCGGGACCGATTATACCGTCTGTTAGAGGTAAGGGTGCCCCTGAAATAAATTCTTCAGCTGTTGCTTTATAAGATGATCCACTTGGACTTAGTTGGACGGCATAAATAATTCCGAAACTCCAATCGAAAGCGAACAGACCACGACGGTATTTTTCAGGGAATCGGGCGTTATTCCCGCTAAAAAGACTGGTAGGGGAGCCTTGTCCGATATTTAAGATTGCCGGCAGGTTATCGGGATAAGCAGGCGACCATTTACTGTTTCCTGTGCGCCAACCAAACTCGCTACCACTTGTAGAATGACTGATGCGGGTAGGCCTGTACCATGGCATTCCAAAATCCCATTCCATGTCGGCATCGTAAACAAACATATCCCCAACCTCATTAAATGCAAGGTCAAATGCATTCCGGTAACCTGCACTGATTAACTCCCAGTTAGTTCCTTCCGGATTAATTTTTACGACGAAACCTCCCGGTGCATACCGATCATTGGCATGCCCGTTTGGATCTTTTATTAATGGGAATAGGTTATCTTCTTTCCAGGTCTCCGGTAAGCGGTAGGCTTCCATCTTTGGAACATCCACATGATTTCCGGCGATGAGATGAATCGATTTTTTATCAGGAGAGATTACCATGCTGTGGGGACCGTGTTCACCCCCCGGAGTAACCAGGTCTTTGAGCAAAGTTATTTGATCATATTGGTCATCGTTATCAGTGTCTTTAAGCCGGTATAGACCACTGCTCTTAGCCATTGAGGTATCACTTTTATGGTTAACCATTACGTAAAGGCTATTAAATGCATAAAGCAATCCCTGTGCATAACCCATTTTTATTTTGGCTTTTGAGGTGTCCCCTGCAATTTTGAGCTCCAGTTTTTCTACAATAACTTTGGATTTTACGGATTCAGTACCAATTGGAGGGATTGTTAATCGGTATAAATAACCGTACTGATCACAGGCAATCATACGACCTTTATGATCAAAAGTCATTGCAACCCAGGAGCCATTTTTACTTTCCGAAGGGCTGTATAAATGTTCTGCATTAAAATTGGGCAATAACTTCAGTTTCTCAACTTTCGGATCGAGTTCTCTGACTCTGTTTTTCTTAGTTTCTTCTACGTTATCAATAAAAGACATTGCCAGAAAAAAGACGATGGACAGCAATCCTGCCAGTTTTAAGTAGGTGTTACGTTTCATAATTTTATGTAAAGCTTTTTTTAAAGTATTTTAAATATAAAATTGATTTTTGTGATGGTGCTAATTTTTTTAATCAGGGGTTCTCATTAAAAAATACATACAAGCCATCTTTTCCTGCAACCACTATATCTTTTCTGCCGGTTTTATGCAGATCTGCAATGCTGAAGAAGATACCTGTACCCTTACCCTGACCAAATGGACCGTAACTGATGACGTGTTTTGTAAATGATTCTCCGTTCCATTTAAAATAATAAAGACCCGGCGATTCGTTTCCTCCGGGATCTTTACCATTATGGGCACGATAACGTTTGCCGGTAATCAGTTCCATTTGTCCGTCATTATCAATATCCTCCCATTCCATTGTATGAAACTGAGAATGAAATGGATCTATAGGATGTTTTATAAATTTAATTAATTTGTCTTCTCTTTTTTGTTCGTACCAATAAAGACCGTAGGAATGACCATGGCCTGAAATAAGGTCATTTAATCCATCTTTATTCACATCTGCAACGATTACCGGAATGCTGGCATCCATCAGATCAAAATCTGTATGCAACTTCCAGGCTGTGTTGTTTTTGTCAGCAGGAGCTTCGATCCAGCCTTCCGAAACTATAAAATCTCCTCTTCCGTCTCCATTAATATCCCCAAATCCCAAACCATGGCCATGCTTTTCGATAACCAGAGTTTTTGCGAATTCCCCAAGTGCTTTATTATTTTTATCCCGCTTTAAGGTATAAAATATAAGTGGATTGCCGGGAGTATTGGGCACTATTTCCTTAAATCCGTCACCGTCGATATCCCATGCCCGTATGGTCTCAATATTGCCGGTTTGTGCAATATCCAATAATTCCCACTCTTTTTCAATGCCGGGATTTTTACGCCATCGAAGGGTTTTACTAAACCAGCCACCTGTGATAAAATCTATTTTTTCGTCGCCGTCAACATCCATTGGGATGGTCGCAAAATCATCATAATATTCACTTACCCGTTCTACCTGACCTATGAAATGACGATTGAGAAATGCCGGTCCCTCATACCAGTAACTTCCTGAAATTATATCGGGATTTTGGTCTCCATTTACATCAAAAACACCAACAGACTCGGCACTTTCTGAGGCAATTAATTGTTTTCTGAATTTGAGTTCAGAACTGGTCTGGAATGACAACAGTGGCAGAACACACAAGCTCACAATAACTTTTGAATAATATAAAAATCCTGTGGAAGCCATCAAAAAGAAATTACTCGTAATTATTGAATTGTATAATTAAATATAGAATTAATCAGGAAAAGAAAGTCTTTGTCCGATACCAAAGACAAATTAAATATTAAAATATTAAGGGCTGTCCTGAGCTGTCATGGTTTTGATTTGAAAAGCGGAGGAACAAATTGTCCGGAAAATCTTTTTTGTCTTCGACCCTGAAGGTGGTCGTATGTTTATAGAAATGCCATAAATCCTCTTATTCCGACCCTGAAGGGGTCGTATGTGAACATTAAAAATACATTCGACCCCTTCAGGGTCGGGATTTTCCTCTTACGAAATTCTATAAACATTTGACCCATTCTGGGTCATTTGAAATAACCGTGCTATAATTTCAAAATCCTATTTTTTAAGCAAAAAGTTCCATTTCCGCCTTACCTAAACCATCCGGAGTGGTATAAAATGGTCTTTTCTCTACGATATAGCTGGCGTCTTCAGCAATACCAAGTGCATGATAAATCGTTTGGTGGATCTCTTCAATGCGGATCGGTTTTTCAACGGTTTTGCATGGACGTTCATCCGAAGTTTTACCATATACATTTCCTTTTTTTATTCCGCCTCCAAACATTAAAATCGAACATCCGTCGGTAAAGTGCCGGTGCATTCCATAATTTTTGATGTCATGAATGATATCTGGTTGTGCAACCTGTTCCTGTACTTTCAGATCAGGCCGGCCTTCAACCATCATATCCCTGCTAAATTCACTGGCTAATATGATCAGTGTACGGTCCAGATGCCCTGATTTTTCAAGATCTTTTACTAATTGTGCAACCGGACCATCGATTTGCTTTTTCATATCAACGAGACGGGTATGTCCATTATCATGGGTGTCCCAACTTTTAAATGGCTCATACTCGGTAGTTACACTAATGAAGCGGGCGCCCTGTTCTGTCAGGCGGCGAGCCAACAGACAACCCAGGCCAAACTTCCCAGTATTGTAGATATCATAGCTTTCTCTGGGTTCTTTACTCAAATCAAAAGCAGCAGCCTCAGGAGATTTTAAAAGCATATAGGCTTGCTCCATCGATCTTTTCAGGGATTCTTTTTGATAATCACTGCCAAATTCGCCCATTGCACCTTTGCTGATCAGGTCATTATATAGCTGATTTCTGGTTTCAAACCTTGTGGCAGACATTCCCACCGGTGGTCTTACACTCTCAAGGCCTGCAGACGGATCAGGAATCAGGAATGGGCCGTATTCACTCCCAAGAAATCCGGCAGTATGGAAAGCTTTTAATTCTTCACCTTCGCCCAGGGTAAAGCGCTGACCAATATCTATGAAAGCAGGGATAACCGGATTAACTGTTCCCAGTTCTTTTGCAATCCAGGAACCGATGTGCGGTGCGGAAACAGATTGAGGCGGTTTATAACAGGTATGCCAGTGGTACTGGTGCCGGGAGTGTAAAATATGGCCCATGTCGCCGGCTACATACGACCGGATTACGGTTCCCCGATCCATCACTTTTCCGATCGACTCAAGTCCCTCAGAAAATGAAACCCCATCCAGTATCGTAGGTACAGGTTTAAAGGTGCTCAGCACATCATTTGCATTCATCCCCTTACTGAAAGGAGTATATCGTTTAGGATCAAAAGTATCAGTATGAGCCATTCCCCCTGCCATCCAGAGTAAAATCACTGTATCGGCTTTGGCATTTCTTCTATTATTGCAGGAAGATAACAGACTTGAAAGTGGAGCACATGCAGCCAGTGCAGCCAGGGTAGCCGCGCTGCTTTTCTTTAAAAACTCCCTTCTATTCCATTGATTAATCATGCTCAATATTTATTAATAGATAATTTGAAACTCGGGAAGCAACATAATTGCCCAGAACAGATCCTGAACAGCATCTGTTTGCGGCTTAGCTCCCAATATTTTTATTGCAATTTTATATTCCTCTGAACGAACCTCACGGCCCAAAGCATGTCTGTATATTTCTTTAATGATCTGATCCCCACTATTATATTTCAGCTTCCAATTTTCCGCTCCTTTTTTAAGCATAGAATTAAAACGATCGCCATTGGTTAATTCCAGAGCCTGCAGAAGATTGGCCTGTGATTCACGGCTGGTAGAAACTGTTTCCCTGTTTGGCCGTCCCAATGCAGTAAGAAAAGGATTATTGACTACCTGCGAGGCACGCGGGAATAATTGAATACTCTGATCGCTTAACACTTTTGTGGCTGGTTGGTACCTGACCATTGAGTCAGGGAATATAGGTCCAAATAAGGCAGACCCTGCATCAGCAAACTGTTCTGCAGACATTCTTTTTCTGAGCCTTCCGGAAAATTTGTATTCCTGTGAAACAATCTCATTCGGATCTTTAAACCCTGCAGAAGGTAATTGATAGGTTTTGGAAGTGGTGATAAGGTAAATCAAATCCTTAATATTAGAATTATTCTGTTCGAAATTGAAAGCCATCCAATCGAGCATATCCTGGCTCCAGGGTTCATTATCCATCATATCTAAAGGTTCAATAAAACCCCGGCCCATAATTTGTGCCCACATTCTGTTTACAAGGGTACGGTACATGCGGCCGTTTTGTGGTTTGACCATGTTCTCTGCAAGCTGTGCCCTTTTAACTGAGACTTTTGCTTTGTTATCAATGCTACCGAGTTCTTTCCAGAGCATCCGGGCATCAGTGAATTTGCCCGTAGGTTTATCACAGCGATTGATCTCAAGCGTGGTATCTGCAAAAATATTTGCAAATGCATAGGCATCTTCCAGTTTCCAGTCGCTGATAAAACTATTATGGCAGGAGGCGCATTTCAGGTTAAGACCTAAAAACACTTGTGATACATTTTGAGCAGCCTGCATTTCTGTCCGCTGACTTGAATTCACAACCCCACGCCATTTTATACCTTCAATAAAACCTTTTGAATTTTCGTCAGGACTCACAAGTTCTTTAACAAACTGGTCATAAGGCTTATTCGATTTGATGGATTGATATAGCCAGTCGGTAATCGCATAACGACCTTTGGTGATATATCCAGTGCCTGTATAATCGTTTCTTAATGCATCATTCCAGAATGTAAGCCAGTGCATTGCATAATCATCTTCACGATCAAGAAGTTTTTTACTCCAGATTGCCCGTTTATCTGCTCTTGAATCTTTACTGAATTCATCGATTTCTTGCTGGTTTGGTAGCAAACCAATAATGTCCATGAATAACCTTCTTAAAAAGATTCTGTCATCGACAAGTTTGGGCCAGGCAATTTTATTCTTTACAAAATATTGGTTTGTCCAGCGGTCGACTGGGTTAGTATAACTGCCTGAAATTGCAGGTAGTGCCGGATTTCTTGGAGCAAGTGCAGCATTCTTAAAAACCTCATCTTTATCTGACCCATCCGGCCATGGGGCACCTTTTTTGATCCAGAAATTGATTACAGCAATATCATTTGCAGTAAGTTTTTTACCTTTTGAAGGCATGACGTCTTCATGATCTGAAGGCAGGCTAATGCGTCTGAATAGTTCACTTTCATTTATGTTTCCAGGTAAGATTACTTCGCCATTTTCCCCTCCCTTAAAAACAAAATCCTTGCGGTCGAGTCTTAATTCCCCTTTAACCTTTTCTTCTCCATGACATTTATAGCAATTATGTGCAAAAATGGCTCTGACTTTGAGGTTAAGTTCCTTTTCCTGAGTTTTACTTAGGGTGTCTTTATCTCCAGAAATTGAATTGATATCAAAGCTGATCGTTTCGACATTCTCATAATTGTCGGTCCAGGGTAAGGTGCCCGACAGATAATCATCGCCATGGGTTAATGAAGCTCCTAAATGTCCGGCAAGTATGACCCCCAGGGCAGTCGTAAACAAAGCAAAGCGATAAGTTTTGATGTGCCGGGTTTGATTTTTTATTAAAACTCTTTGATGCAGAAACCAAACTATAATTCCCAGAAAAGCAGTGCTGATACCCAGCCATTGGTGTAAAATCAGATTTTCGCCGTATTCTGCATTGCCGGAAAGCAGGATTCCGAAAATTGCCGAAATCAGTGAAGAGATAATTCCGGCAATCAATATAATCTGAATTGCAGGTCGCAATGGAGAATTGAATTTTTTCAGTGTACCAAGTTCAAAGATAGCTGTAAGCAGAAGCAGAGCTACCGGAAAATGAACTGTTAAAGGGTGAAGTCGTCCAAAAAACCTTAAAAACCAGAAGTTTTCAGGAGCAAGGGAGAGAATCGAATTGGAAGGAGCAAAATCATTATAAATCAGATGAAGCAAAAAGATGGACAGGAGGAAGATGAAAAGGGCAATAGGCTTATTTTTTCCGGAATAATTATTTTTGGTATTAATACTCATTGGCCCCTGAAAGTGAATTGTTAGTAAAATTATTATTAATTAAGAATACAATATAGTAAATAGCTTAACTACCAGAAAAATTGCCATTAAATTTATTTGGCTCAATCGCGATTTTTGTCGCTCATCAATTGAAGGATAAAGTTTCAATATTATTGGTGCTGAAGCACCATTATTTGTTCCGTTCTGGTCGCGTAGGTTTGGGGCTGAAGCCCG
>CAYHGN010000009.1:0-19206 GCA_964356005.1 uncultured Sphingobacterium sp. | reverse complement strand
CTGAAGCACCATTATTTGTTCCGTTCTGGTCGCGTAGGTTTGGGGCTGAAGCCCGCCCGGATGAACTCCGTTCGGACGGGCCCGGTCTGAAAACCGGATCTTAACCCGGAGCTAAAGCACCGGGCTATTTAGCGTAACGGCCATCCAAGGGCTCAGTATTCAAGTTATTCGTCAAATTAATTATGAAACAATACTAATTAGGTTGCTCAATAGGCCCCAGCTTTAGCTGGGGTTAATGAGATTGTTCGTTATCGGGTCAGTCCGAACGGAGTTCATCCGGGCGGGCTTCAGCCCAATATTCAGCAACATGTGAGGAATTATTATATTGGGCTGAAGCCCGGTCTGAAAACCGGATCTTAACCCGGAGCTAAAGCACCGGGCTATTGAATGATATGGCTATCCCAAAAATCATTCCTTTGGTAGAAGAAGGAGTGTCTGTCTACTTATCCTTTTTGATTTCATACAACAAGGCACGTTTACTCGCACAAGCAATTCAAGTTTCCGATATTTTATCTAATAGCTGAATTTATTTCAGGTAAGGATCAACATCCTCTTTTGTAAGCAACTTGAATGGGATCAATATTTCTTTGTCAAATTTCTGTCCCCTTGCGATCTTAACTGCGGTTTCAATTGCTCCGGCTCCCTGCTTGCGGGCATCCTGAAAGACGGTGGCATCTAATTCTCCTTTCTTTACAGACTGTAATGCATCGGCAATCGCATCGATACTAACTACAATCACTTTGTCTTTCATGCCCGCATCCTGCAATGCTTTTACTGCCCCCAATCCCATTTCATCATTATGCGCAAATACAGCATTGATTTTTGTGCCATAAGATTGAATCCAGTTTTGCATTAAGTCCATGCTTTTAGCTCTGTCCCATTCGGCAGTTTGCTGCGCTATCATTTTAAGTCCCGGAAATTGCTCCATAATTTCTTTTGCACCCTGTTCTCTTTGAATTTGAGCAGCTTGTCCGTTCAAGCCCTGAATCATGACAATATTACCCTTACCTCCCAGTTTTTCTGCGATGAATTTCATTGCAATCCTGCCCGATTCAACATCATTCGATCCAACAAATGCTGTAGGCTCAACTTTAGTAGCTGAGTTCACATTCACAATCGGGATGTTTGCAACCAAGGCCTTTTTCACAGCTGGAGAACTGGCTTCATACTCACATGGGTTCAGAATAATGACATCAACCTTCTGGGCAATAAAACTTTCTATCTGTTCAATTTGCTTTAGAGGAGAACGTTCTCCATCAACAATGATCAATTCTGCTCCTAATTCCTGAGCTTTTTTTTGCATCTCATCACTGATGTTCACAATAAACTCATTTTGCATACTTAGCATTGAAATGCCGATGACTATTTTTTCAGATTGATTGTTGCTTTCGGTTTGAGTGCATCCACTTAATAATAAAAGCAGAGTAAAAAAGAGCAAGTACGTGTATTTCATTACCTATATTATTATGAATTCGATTTCTGATTCAGACTATCCAAAACCACTGCCCCAATAATTATTATACCCATCACTACCTGTTGGTAATAAGACGTTACATTTAATAAATCTAAGCTATTATTTATCACACCAATAAGTAAAACGCCAATCAGGGTTCCGGCAATACTGCCTTTGCCACCTGTGGTACTGGTTCCGCCAATTACTACTGCAGCGATTGCATCCAATTCAAAACCAGCTCCTGAATTCGGCTGTCCGGTAGTTATTCTTGAGGTTAATAGTATCCCAGATAAGCCGGCTAATAAGCCTGAAATCGAATAGACAGCCATTTTAACCTGATTCACATTGATTCCGGATGCTCTGGCTGCTTGCTCATTACCTCCCACAGCATAAATATACCGTCCCAAAATTGTTTTATTGAGTATGACTGAACAAAGTATGAACATGAAAATCAGGATCAGGATCAGAACAGGTATACCTATAATCTTACCACTACCAATAAAAATAAAAGATTCTGAAAGATTTGACACCGGGCGTCCATTACTTAAAATCAGGGCTAATCCACGGCCCATGGTCATGGTACCCAACGTGACAATAAATGGGGCAATTTTGCTTTTTGTGATTATAAAACCATTGAAAGCACCCATGAGCAGACCGGCGAACAGACCGGCAAAAATCGGGACTAAAACAGGATAGCTATCGGGATGTGCCAGCATTGCAGCACTAACACCTGTCAGGGCAACTATTGATCCCAAAGATAGATCGATGCCACCTGTAATGATCACGAAAGTTACTCCAAATGCTAAAAGCGCATTAATGGAGGCCTGAGTGATTATTATCGTCCAGTTTGATACAGTTAAAAACTGAGGAGAAATAAATGAAATAATGAGGCATATAATACTGAATACGATAAAAATACCGTATTGCCTGAGCTTGTTAATGTAATGCATACTGCATGATTTTTTCCTGACTTGCTTCCTGTTGTGTCAAAATAGTTTTTTGTTTTCCATTTGATAAGACCAGAATCCGGTTACTCATTGCCAAAATTTCAGGTAATTCTGAAGAGATCATAATTACTGCTACACCACTTTCAGTCAGCAGCCTGATCAATTTATAGATTTCCTGCTTTGCTCCAATATCAATTCCTCTGGTAGGTTCATCCAGAATAATTAAAGAGGGGGAGGCCATTAATACTCTTCCAATTACCACCTTTTGCTGATTACCACCACTGAGATTCATCACTTTCTGCTTTAGGCCGGAAGCTTTGATATTTAATTGCTGAGCTATTTTACTGCTTGCTTTTTGTTCTTTTTTTTCGTCAATGAACCATGCTTTTGAGTAGTTCAATATACTCGAAAGACTTATATTCTGCATAATGGATAATTCTGGGATGAAGCCCAGAGCCTTTCTGTCTTCACTGACATATCCTATTCCTTCCCTTATGGCTTCTTCTGGTGATCTGATTTTAAGCTTTTTGCCTTTTATCCTGATTTCACCACTATCAAAATTGTCTAATCCATAAATTGCCCTTGCAATTTCAGTTCTGCCAGCACCCATTAAGCCTGCAATTCCAAGCACTTCGCCGGCATGAACTTCAAAATTAATATCAGAAAATTTACCTGCTTTATTAAGGTTTTTAACTTTCAGGATCACTTCTCCCTGAGCCATTGAGTTTGATGGAAACAATTCTCCTATTTCGCGGCCTACCATCATGGAAATTAAACTGTTTTTATCGAAATCTGCAGTGTTTTTTGTCACAATAAATTTACCATCCCTCAATACGGTAATCCGGTCGGCAATCCGGTAGATTTCCTCCATTTTATGGGAAATATAGATAATGGCTACACCTTTACTTTTGAGGTCATGAATGATTTTAAAAAGTACTTCAACCTCTTTCTCTGAGAGCGCAGAACTTGGTTCATCCATGATAATTACACTGGCATTATTGGAAACAGCTTTAGCTATTTCTAATAATTGCAATTCGGCTATGCTGAGGTATTTTACCTTTGTCCTGACCATAATTTTCAGGTCCATTGATTGCATCAGTTTTTCAGCTTGCTGATTTATTGCTTGGTCATCAAGTAAATTAGCCCGGTTAATCTCCCTGCCTAAAAAGATGTTCTGAGCAACAGTCAATTCAGGAACCATTAAGATTTCCTGATGAATCATTGAAATGCCTTTGCGCATAATGGAATGAACATCCATATTTTCAATTTGTTCAGAATTGAAAGAAATTGAGCCTGAATCTGCTTTTAATAGCCCAATCAAAATTTTCATGAATGTTGATTTTCCGGCTCCATTTTCGCCCATAAGGGCATGCACTTCTCCCTTTTTAAGGTCAAAATGGATATTATCCAGGGCCTTTACACCAAAAAATGATTTGGAAAGTCCATTTACTCTGAGAATTGGTTCATCAGCGGGATGCATTTTATTCAAATTCAATTTTTGTATTTGATGAATGTACTGATATGCAATTAACAAAAAAAAATCCCCGCTAATTAACCAATAACGGGGATTTTTTTCTGTGAAATTAAAACCTATCTTTCTGCAGCCATGAATTTTGATTCAATTACCTTCATGCGATCCTGTAATTTTTTAAGAACAGCGGTCTGTCCATTTTTTTCAGAAAGTTTAACCAGTTCACTCATTACATAAACACCCAGTTGTATTTCACGGGAGTTAAGATTTTCTTTCGTTTTTGCAATAGCGGCCATGTAATTTAACTCATCTTCAATGTAATTAGCTGTGTTCAAAGTCAGTTCATTGGCTTTTGCGGGTTCTTTTAGCTTATAGAGCAAATCTGCCATGTAGAATTTGCGGATCGTAAAGTTCAGGGAATGATTTTTATCAGGAACTACTTCCATACACTTCAATAATAGTTTTCTGGCTTCCTCAGTCCGGCCTTCCTTGTAAAGATTCTCTGCAAGAATATTGAAGTGATTGATCATGGTATAGCTCATACGCAATGATTCGGGGTCTAAATAGCCGGCATTTTTCATGTTTCCCCATTTAAACTTGGTCATCAGGTTGGTGTACATCTGATCTGAATTTGTTAGTTCAGGCTTTTCAGCAGCTGAATCAACCTGAGCTTTTTTCAGAGGTAACAGACGGTACGCAAAGCCTTCATTATACAAGAAATCCCCTAAGCCCATGTAATTATCATCCGGTACGGTAATTGCAAAATAAACCGGACGTTTCCAATTATTATGAGCCAGAACATCGATCATCGCAAGCTCAGTTTTTGTGACATAATTCTTGTTGTACTTCCATTCCATAGCAGGTATGATCAGGTCCCTTTTGCTTTCAGGTAAGGTTTTAGTTGCAATTATATGATCAGGATCGATACTGATTTTAAAGTTTTTTGTTGGAAGGAAATTTTCTTTTGAACCATCCTGATAGCTTGCTTTATCGGCATCATTTTCCGAGGTCATGATATCAAATATGTCCTTTAACTCGACCGCACCAGCAGCATTATAATCCTGATAACCCATTACGTCGCGTACTCCCTGAACGAATTTTTCGTCAGCCATTGTGATTGGCAATGCTTCTGCCTGATTGACTTTCTTTTTCATTTGCCGGATATACCAGTCGGTACCGAGCAAGCTTAAATTAACTACTCTGACATCCGGCCGGATATTTTCAACTTCCTGCACGTACCAGAGCGGGTAAGTATCATTATCGCCATAGGTAAATAATATCGCATTTGGAGCGCATGATTCGAGGTAATTAGCCGCCATATCACGGGCTGTGAATTTAGAGGAACGGTCATGATCATTCCAGCCTTCTTTAGCCATTAAAATCGGGGCAGCCAATAAGCCAATCAATGTTGCAAGTAATGCTGCTGTTGGAGCTTTAAATCTTGGTTTGAAAAAATCTGCAATTCCGGCTACTCCAAGGCCGATCCAGATTGCAAAGGCATAGAATGAACCGGTATAGGCATAATCACGCTCCCGGGGTTGAAGTGGATTCTGATTCAGATAGAGAACAATTGCCAGACCGGTGAAAAAGAATAACAAACCTACAATTCCGGCATCTTTCTGATTTCGTTTAAAATGCCAAAGCGCTCCAATGATTCCCAGGATGAAAGGAAGGAAATAGAATCTGTTGAAGGCATTGTTTTCAAACTGACTCTCAGGAAGTTCATATTGGCCGCCCAGTAACATATTGTCAATAAATTTGACTCCTGATAGCCAGTTTCCGCGGGTGTAATCTCCATGTCCCTGCTCATCATTTTGTCTTCCTACAAAGTTCCAGGCGAAATAACGGGTATACATGAAACTGGTTTGATAACTGATGAGGAAGCCAAGGTTATTGAAAAAAGTAGGCGATTGATCCTCTGCCATTCCCATCCAGTCGCGGTAAAATCCAACATGTTGAGGATCATCGCTATACATTCTTGGCAACAGGGTATTTCTGTCATAAACACGCTCATATTTCTGACCTGCATTCTCATATTTCTCTTTGCCCTTACGATAGATTATGTCTCCATGTTTACTATCAATAGGCTTGGAATCAAAATATTGTCCATAAACCAAAGGACGATCACCATATTGTTCCCTGTTTACATAACTCAGCAATGAGAAAGCATTTGAAGCATCACTATTATTCAGGGTAGGATCGGCTTTCGCCCTGATTACGATCATGGCAAAGGAGCCATACCCAAAAATGATGAAGACAATTGATATGAGTGCTAAATTCAGTATGCGTCTTTTTTCGCGGATTTTCAGGATATATTCAAGTCCGGCGAGCAAAATTGCTGCTACCACGAGGCCTGAAATCCCACCACCAATAGTCATGAGCAAAACAAAAGCACCAACAGCAAGCATCAGGTTAAGTTTATTACCGTTGATACTGTAAAGTATTCCTGAACTAAGGCTGATTATAAGTAGAAGACCAAAAAATGCAACACCCGAGCCGAATCCAAAGCCAAGAGTATTGACAAAGAACAGGTCTGAATAGGCTGCGAATTTGATGATATATTGTACAATTCCATATTGAATTAATGCCAGAATAAACATCCCTACAAGCAAAGCAAGTAAAGTACCTGAAGAAGTTGGTGTTTTAGATCTTCTAAAATAATATACCAGGGCAATAGCAGGGATTGCCAATAGGTTCAATAAGTGCACACCGATGGAAAGCCCCATAACATAGGCGATAAAGATCAGCCAACGGTCTGAATCCGGTTCATCAGCATGCTGATCCCATTTTAAGATTGCCCAGAAAACAACAGCGGTACATAGTGAAGATAAGGCATAAACTTCGGCTTCAACTGCCGAAAACCAGAACGAATCAGAAAAAGTATAGGCCAGAGCACCAACTAAGCCGGAGCCCATAACAGTGATCATTCCCCAATTTGAAATTTCTTTGCCCTTTTCCTGAATAACTTTTTTTGCCAGAGCTGTGATAGTCCAGAAAAGGAAGAGTATTGTGGCCGCACTGGCCAGAGCAGAGCACATATTTATCCAGAAAGCCACCCTGCTGGTATTACTTCCAGCAATCAGTGAAAATACCTTCCCTAACATCAGGAATAAGGGGGCTCCGGGCTGGTGTACAACCTGAAGTTTGTATGCAGATGCAATAAATTCACCGGAATCCCAAAAACTTGTAGTGGGTTCAAGGGTTAGGGAGTAGACAATAAGCGCTATTGAAAAACTTAGCCAACCTAATAAATTATTGATTTTATTATAGTTCATAGATTCAAGATCAAAATAATGCTGTCGAAATTAATGAAATTATTGTTATTTGATGCCTTTCATATTTGCTTTAACATTATTTAACGAGATGTAAGATATGAGATGTGAGATATGAGATGTGAGATGTGAGATGTGAGAATCAAGAGCCAGGAACCAGGAATCAAGACAAAGAGGATTCAATTAAAATTAGCATTGTGCAATAATTCTCAATTATTATTGTCCGGTTAAAATTAAAATTCTGGTCAATAGTGCTGGTATTAAATTAAAATGGGATTTATACTAAGTTTTTAAAAGCATGCTCCCTGTTTTATCAAAATTATAGGATATGCAAAATGAGGTTCCAGCTGTCGCTGGAATGACACACATTTTTTTAGACTTGGGAGATCCTGAATTCGTCAGGATTATTTGTCCCAAAAAGCACCTGTAAAGATACCACACAGATTCCGGCGAAGGCCGGAATCTCCCTATTCCACCTCTTAGATGTCATTCCAGCGAAAGCTGGAACCTCCTAAACTCATGAAATTCCATTTTAAGATTTCCACGGACACTAGTGGTTCTCTGTTCTCAATTTATTTAAAGAAATACTTCTTCTCATTAATGAAAAAAAACAATAATCATTTGCACTTTAAACTTTATCCCCCTATATTTGCACACCATTTCAAAAGGAGCTTCTTTTTGATTTTTGTTTGCCCGATAGTATAATGGTAGTACAACTGTTTTTGGTGCAGTTTGTCTAGGTTCGAATCCTGGTCGGGCAACCAATTAATTTCGAGTTTCGGAATTGAACATTCCAAGGTTCGCCTGGCGATCAATGTTGTTTATACATTGTGTTTTTATTAATTTAAAACCGAAATTATAATTTCGAAATCCGAAACAAAATGCCCGTAACATTTAATACGATCAAATTATTTGCCGGCTCAGGTACTACAGATCTGGCTAAAAAAATAGCTTTAAGCTATGGCAAAGAATTGGGAGATATGACTTTGTCGAGGTTTAGTGATGGGGAATTTCAGCCGCATTATAATGAGTCAGTTCGGGGTTGTGATGTATTTCTGATTCAATCAACTAACCAGCCAAATGATAATCTCGTTGAGCTTCTGTTAATGATTGATGCTGCCAAAAGAGCCTCAGCTCATTACATTACAGTTGTTGTTCCCTATTTTGGTTTAGCAAGACAAGATCGAAAAGATAAACCAAGGGTAGCAATTGGCGCAAAATTAATTGCCAATTTGCTGACAGCTGCCGGAGCTCATCGCATCATGACTATGGATTTGCATGCCGCACAGATACAGGGTTTTTTCGATATCCCTGTCGATCATCTTGACGCTTCAGTAATATTTGTCCCTCATATTAAAAGTCTGAATTTGCCTCATCTGACTGTTGCATCACCGGATATGGGAGGTTCATACAGAGCAAGGACATTCGCCAAATACTTCAACGCAGAAGTGGTGATTTGTGACAAACAAAGAAAAAGAGCCAATGAGATCGAATCGATGTCTATAATCGGTGATGTTACCGGAAGGGATGTGGTTCTGATTGATGATATATGTGATACTGCCAGAACTTTGGCCAAGGCAGCAGAGCTTATTATGGAAAAAGGTGCCAGCAGCGTTAGAGCTGTTTGTACTCACCCGGTTTTATCGGGAGACGCTTACCGGACTGTTGAGACTTCAGCGCTTAATGAGTTGATCGTAACGGATACGATTGCATCAACAAAATCAAGCCCTAAAATAAAGGTGCTTTCAACAGCAGATCTTTTCAGTCGTGCAATTGCCAATGTGAATGAACACGCTTCGATAAGTGAACTGTTTAAGATAGATTGAGGAACAGGGAGCAAAGAGTAGGGAGCAAAGAGTAAGGAACAAGGAACAAAGAATAAGGATAAAGGATAAAGAGTCTTGATCCGATAGCTATCGGATCAAGACTGAAAATATTAGAGTGTTAGGTTTTCTAACAGCTAAATACAAACAATAACAAATAAATAATTATGAAATCAATTGCTATTAGCGGTTCTCCAAGAGAGAACGTAGGGAAAAGAGACGCTAAAGAGCTGCGTTACGAAGGTAAAGTGCCTGCAGTTCTTTATGGTGGAAAAAATCAAATCCACTTTTCTGTGTCTGCATCTGATTTGAAAAGTCTGGTTTATACACCGGAAGTTTCTTTCGTTGCTTTGGATGTTGCTGGTGTGAAAGCACAAGCTATTATTCAGGATGTACATTTTCATCCATTAACTGATTTGCCATTACACGTTGACTTTTTAGAATTAGACGAAAAGAAACCTGTCGTGATGCTGATCCCGGTAAAATTAACCGGAACCTCACCTGGTGTTAAAATCGGTGGTAAATTAGTTCAGAAATTACGTAAACTACGTGTAAAAGCATTGCCTAAGGATATGCCTCAAAATGTAGAAGTTAGTATTTCTCAATTAGAGGTTGGAAAATCTGTAGGTGTTGGTTCTTTGAAATTCGATAAATTCAAAATTACTAACAATCCTGAAGATACCATTGTTTCTGTGACTATGTCCCGTGCCCTTAAGCAGGCAGAGACTGATGCCAAGAAATAATCAGACTTTTTCAAATAATTTTAAAAAGCAGTGCCAGGTTACCGGCACTGCTTTTTTTTTGTAAGCATATAGTTTTTCAAAAGCTTTCAAGCATATTTGTACTCCACATGAAATATTTGATCATAGGTTTAGGGAATATTGGTCCGGAATATGCAGACACCAGGCATAATATTGGGTTTATGGTTGCTGATGAACTTGCTAAACAATCGCATTCATCTTTTTTTAACATGCGACTGGCGTATTATACAGAGTTTTCCCATAAAAGTCGTAAAATCTTCGTGATTAAACCTACTACCTACATGAATCTGAGCGGCAAGGCAGTTAATTACTGGATGCAGGAACTGCGTATATCTGCCGAAAACATCCTGGTTGTTGTTGATGATCTTGCCCTGCCATTTGGTACCATACGTTTGAAGCCTAAAGGCAGTGCTGCCGGGCATAATGGCTTGAAGAGTATTGAAGGGGTTCTGGGCGGTTCTGATTATGCAAGGCTGCGGTTTGGTATAGGGGATAATTTCCCCAAAGGCAGGCAGGTTGATTATGTTTTGAGCGGTTTCGATCCGGATGAACAGAAGGAATTGCCTTCTTTGATTGACCGATCTGTAGAATTTATAAATAGTTTTGTTAGCGTAGGTGCTGAATTGACTATGACCCGTTTAAACAAATAATAGTGTTTTATATCCAGAACAATTAAAATTTATTTTTTGATGAAGATTTACGGAATACCCAATTGCAATACTGTCAAGAAGACGCTCGACTGGTTCAGGTTACATGAAATTGAATTTGAATTTCATGATTTTAAAAAACTTGGAGTCGATCGGCTGAAGCTTGAAGAATGGTCAAAACAGTTGGGTTGGGAATCATTATTAAATAAGCGCGGAACAACCTGGAAAATGATTTCACCTGAAATTCAAAATAGCATTACATCAAAAGATTCTGCATTCAAACTAATGCAGGATAAGGTCAGTGTGATCAAGCGTCCTGTGATTGAAACAAATTCTGGTTTGGTTTTACTGGGATTCAACGAGGAACAGTTAGGCGAATTGTTAATAAAATTTAAAAGAAATATTAAATGAACAGATTGAAGTTTTTAACCTTAGCAATTGCCTTATTATGCTTTGTAAATCAGGCATATACACAACAGAGTGTGGTTGGTGGTAACTATAATTATCACGATACTTTCGGACCGATGTTCTACACAAAGAGTGGAAATGAGTACAGGTCTGCAGGTGGTCAGCCCGGCCCGAAATACTGGCAAAACAGGGCAGATTATAAATTGGCAGTCAGATTAAATGATCAAAGTAATGAGATCGCCGGGACTGTAGTTTTAACTTATACGAACAATAGCCCGGATAAACTTCCATTCGTCTGGATGCAGCTGGATCAGAACCTTTTTAAGGAGGATTCACGCGGTCATGCGATCATTCCTCCGGGCGGCAGCCGGAGTGGTGCCCGCGGTCAGAAATTTGATGGTGGCTATAAAATTAAATCGGTCAAGATTCTTTCTCTTGAAAAGGGAAAAACAATCGAGAAGAATGCTGAACATTTTATTGAAGACACCAGAATGCAGGTTTATCTGCCGAATGAGATTTCTTCGGGAGGAGGACAACTTCGGCTCAAGATTGAATATTCTTTTACTTCTCCTGATTATGGTTCAGATCGTATGGGTATTTTGAACACTATGAACGGAAAGATTTTCTCTGTTGCGCAGTGGTATCCGCGAATGTGTGTATATGATGATGTTTCTGGCTGGAATACCATTCCATATATCGGTCCAAGTGAGTTTTATCTTGATTATGGAGATTATGATATCAGCATCACTGTTCCTGCAAATCATATTGTTGTGGGTTCAGGCGATCTGGTAAATCCTCAGGATGTATATACGCCGGAACAACAGCAAAGATGGAAAGCTGCCGCACAAAGTGATAAGACAGTAATCATTAGATCTGCTGCTGAAGTAACAAATCCGGATTCGCGTCCAAAAGGAAAGCAGGAGCTTACATGGAATTTTAAATTAAAGAATGCGCGTGATGCGGCCTGGGCTTCTTCTGCTGCCTTTATTATTGATGCTGCCCGGATGAATCTTCCCAGTGGTAAAAAATCAATGGCAATTTCTGCATATCCTATTGAAAGTGATGGGAATGATGCCTGGGCGCGTTCGACAGAATATACAAAAGCATCAAATGAGTTCAATTCTAAAAAATGGCTCGAATTTCCTTATCCGGCTGCAACAAATGTTGCTTCAAATGCCGGAGGTATGGAGTATCCCGGTATAGTATTCTGCGGTGCGAAATCTAAATCCGGAGATCTTTGGGGGGTTACAGACCATGAATTTGGTCATACCTGGTTCCCAATGATTGTTGGATCCAATGAGCGGCTCTATGCCTGGATGGATGAAGGTTTCAATACCTTCATTAATACTCTGGCATCAACTGATTTTAACAAGGGCGAGTACCGGCCGGGTAAAGTCGATATGCATGCGCTTGGAAAAGTATTAACTAATCCGGGTTTTGAACCGGTTATGAGTAGTCCGGATAATATGAAAGAAAACAGTATTGGTTTGCTTGCGTACTATAAACCAGCTATTGCTCTTGGCATTTTGCGCGAGCACATATTAGGTGAAGAGCGATTCGACAGGGCTTTTAAAACTTATATTGATCGTTGGGCATATAAGCATCCTACTCCTGATGATTTCTTTCGCACCATGGAGAATGTAGCAGGTGAAAACCTAAATTGGTTCTGGAGAGCATGGATCCTGAATAACTGGAAGCTGGATCAGGGACTTGCAGATCTGAAATATGTAAATAATGATTTTAAGCAGGGAGCTTTGATAACTATTGAAAATCTGGATAAAATGGCGATGCCGGTTATCCTGGAGATCAAAACAAAAAACGGGAAAGTGAACCGTTTAAAACTGCCGGTTGAAGTTTGGGAACGTAATGCACGCTTTACTTTTAATTATCCCTCAACAGAGGAGATCATTTCGATTGTCTCTGATCCGGATAAGGTTTTCCCGGATTCAAACCCGGCGAATAATAGCTGGCCTGCGACAAAATAAAAATTTCAGCTATCCTGTACCCAATAATAAATGGCTGCCCGAACCTATATTTATTTGTGAGCACCTATTTTTAATTGTGTTTATATGACCCGGAAAGGCAATGTCATTATTTAAGAGTCGGGAGGTTCCAGCTTTCGCTGGAATGACAAAATTTTTTGGTTAATAAGGAGATTCCCTTCGCTGGAATCTCCTCCATCTCCCCTAGCAATGTTGTCATTCCAAGCGAAAGCTGGAACCTCATAACGCATTCCGGTTAACATTGTCTTCCTGAAAGAAACGGAACCAAAGAAAGCCGCAATCACAATATTATTCCACACACATTTTAAAACCATGAAACCAAACAAGCTCTTAAATAATGACATTGCCCGAAGGTGGTCGTATGTGTCGTTTTCGCGACCACCTTCGGGTCGGCGAATGGTTTGTATGGTCTTTCTATAAACATACGACCAGCTTTGGGGTCAGTATGACTTCTGATAATACACGATAAAATTTGTGGATACACGGTAGCCAAAAATAATGGGGAAACATAACTATCAGAATATATTGATCAGCCTTCTGGCCGTACGCTGAACTTTTCTAGACTTCTTACGGCTGTCAGGATCTTTTTTTACTGTCCGGTAAACACGCCCGGCTTTGCGTACAATTTTCTTTAATTTCTTTCTCGTAAATTTTGTGCTTTTGGTATTGTTTCCTCTATTAAGCAATAACTGGATCAATTCTTTGCCATTTCTTGTAGTTACTTTTTCGGCCTTTGCTTCAGGTATTACAACGCTGAAAAGCATAATAAAAATGATGGAGAACAGGAGCTTTTTCATGATATGATTCTTTTTTGAATTTTATTTGCCCGGTCTCAGGTAAGATCCCCGAACCCTTTTAGTATATGACGCTGAGCCAAAGGGTATCGTTGCATGTGTGATGAGATTTTTGGTGAATAATCAACATCGCATCAGAAATTGGATGAAGTCTAATTCAATTGTTCAGCTTTGGTAAAAGCAAGGTGATTTAAAACCGCTTTTAATTCGCCGTAAGAAACTTCATCACCGAGTGCAATTTTTGTATCCACAGTACTTGATTCAGGGTTTTGTATCAAATAAGCCATGATTTTTGCTACTTTAATTTTGGGAACGATGTCGAATACCGAGATTTCAGCACTTTGAATGTAATGGGCAAGGTGTCCTTCTATTGTGCCAGTAGTTAAAGCCCGCTCTCTGGCAATTTCACTGATTGTTTTCCCTTGTTTGAATAATTCAAAACTTACCTGCTTAGTATCCGTCTTTATTTTCTTCTCTTTTATTGGCAATTCCTGCACTTCACGTTCGATATCATGTTCTTTACAATAAGAATTGATTATTTCCAATAAATCATTTCCGTATTGGTTAACCCTTGTTTTACCTAAGCCTTTGATATTTTCTAATTCTACAGGATTGGAGGGAAGGAAGCGGAGAAGTTCCAGAATAGATTTTTGAGCCAGCACAAGGTATAAGGGTACTCCCCATTCTTTTGCAAGGTCATCTCTCCAGTTTCTGATTGCCTGATATAATTCAGGATGCAACATGTTTTCTGATGAATAGGGTGTACTTTGGGAAGTACTTTTAAGTGGCTTATAGTCTATTTCAGCATTAGATTTGGTCTGCAGGTATTTTGTTGTGCTGAAGCCATCCGCAGAAGCCTTCATCAGCGCTATTTTTATTGCAATTTCCTTGAAAAAATCATCTAAAATGCCTTTTACGCTGACCCCGACCGCTTTATTATCAGTATCTGTATTTAGTTTCTTCAGGGGTTCATAAAACACTGAAATTATTTTTTCATTGAAATAGGCACAAGCCTTTTTTATCCTGTTTTGAAGCTCAGTGTTATCTTCAGGAAGTATATTCTCTAAAAAGTAATTTGTCAATTGTTTTTTGAAATTATCAGCTACCTCATAGATCTCTTTTTCTGCAAGAGTTCGCATCTGATTAAGAACTTCGTTGATATCGGGATTCAGAATAGTATGATGATCTTCACTTAGCTTCTTTAGATGGAAATAATGGGTTTTTAGGGTATTAAACTCAAATAATTCATAAATCAGGCTTTGCTGAAAAGCTATCCTGGATGCAATCAACTGCTGCTCACCCGGCTCATTATCTTTAGCATTGCGGGTATATTCAGAAATCGTGCCGTCGGTTTTAACACTATTAAAAGAGATGGGTGAGCGTAAAACCATGCCTTCAAAGCTTTTGCAACGGCTAAGGGCTACGTATACTTGTCCGTGGGCAAAGGCCAGATTTGCATCAATTACGGCTTTCTCAAAAGTTAATCCCTGACTTTTATGAATTGTAATTGCCCATGCAAGTTTGAGGGGGAATTGAGTGAAAGTCCCGATAATCTTTTCTCTTAGCTCTTTGGTTTGAGTATCCAGTTCATATTTAATGTTGGTCCATTCAAGCGGATTTACGACAATTTCCGACAGATCACCCGGGCATTTTACCAGGATTTGTTCATCAGATATCGAAGTAATGATACCAATTTTGCCATTGAAGAAGAGCTTTTCTCTTGATGGGTCATTTTTTACAAACATTACCTGAGCGCCTTTTTTTAACTCAAGTTCGGCCACTGTGGGGTAGGAATATTCCGGAAAATCATCATGAACAACAGCATTGAATCTGTACAAAGGACTGTTCAGTTCCTTCAATTTACCTTCATTAATTTCCTGTGCAGATTTGTTGTGAGTGGTTAGGGTAATATATCCTTCCTCATCACCGGGATTGAAGTCGGGGATATAACGCTGGTTTAATTTTTTTAGAACATTTTCATCGATCTGATTTTGTCTTACACTATTTAAAAGGTCAATAAAATTTGAATCTACCTGTCTGTAAATATGTTTTAATTCGATGCTTAGGGGCTCAGTGGCTGAAAGGGCTTTGCTGCTGAAAAAGAACAGGTTTGGATAATAGCTTTTCAGGATATTCCAGTCTTCATCTTTAACAACCGGCGAAAGCTGATGCAAATCCCCAATCATTAAGAGCTGTACCCCACCAAATGGTTTTTTATGATCTTTAAAACGTCTCAATACTTCATCAATATGGTCGAGTGTATCAGCGCGAACCATGCTGATCTCATCAATCACCAACAGATCCAGACTTTTGATCAGGTTTATTTTTTCCTTACTGAATCGTTTGTGTTCCGTTTTGGCAGTGTTCCCGGGAATATATGGACCAAAGGGCAGTTGAAAAAAGGAATTAATAGTAACTCCACCGGCATTAATTGCTGCAACACCCGTTGGCGCGACCACTGCTATACGTTTTAATGAAGTTTTCTTTAGTTGGTGAAGAAATGTAGTTTTACCTGTTCCTGCCTTTCCTGTCAGAAAAATATTTTTGTCGGTATACTGTACAAAATCAAAAGCGAGGTCAAGTTGAGAATTCTGTTGCATTGAAGGTATTAAAGCATCTAAGGGTTTCATGGCAAGGTAAAAATTTAAATCCTATATCAGAATTAATGGCCTATACTATAGTATTTAGGCATTTTTATAATCAGGAAAAAAGGTGCCATAGGATTAGAAAAACCTGGCGGGTATTATAGCCTTCGGATTAAATTCTCGGAACAGGATTTTTTTATCGTCTAATTATTTGTGAATTCAAATCCTGGAATCACAAAGTAATAAATTGACCACCATTCATACTCGAGTGTAAAATACAATTTGAACGGGCCTTCAAATTCAATTGCATCATGATTTTCGGCCAATGCAGTATACTTCATTAGACCTTCTGCATAGCCCAATCCTATATCCTCCTTAATCTCAAAATTAATATCTTCAATTGCATATTTGCCATTTTTAAACAGGGGGTAAGAATCAAATACTTTGGCGAATCTGTCCATAACCTTATCCTTTTTCCAAACTCTTCTATCAGGTAATATCAGGACATCGGCAAGACTAAAGGAAAGTTGCTCTTTCTCCTGAATGAACCAGGAGTTAATAAATTTTGCTGCTTTATGCTCAACATCCAGTTTATGATTAGGGTGGAATTCTTCATAAATAAAATGCATGATCATCCCGGGTAATTGCACATTCATTACTTTTTCTTCGAATAATTCTTCAGTAATAAATTTATATTTTGTCCGGCAGTTGTAAGATCCTAAAAAGTCGAGAGCAATCTGTTTTTGGTTTAACAAATCCATTACAATATCTAAGGCCTTTTCCAAAGAACTATCATCCAGTTTAGTTTCGGTTTCAAAGTCAGGCTTTCCAATTAATTCGAATATCCTGATCTCTTCTGCATCGGCCAATCCAGCCTCAAAGGCAAGCATGTTTTTTAGGAATATATTTTCTATTGATGGGGGTGTGTTTAGGGAAATATGAGCCTCAACTCCCAGTTCGGCTTTTAATTTTAATTGTAATAGTTCATTTTCCATCCGTTTATTTTCATCCGGATCATAACTCAGAGGGAGTTCGTTTGAAGATATCTTTTTCATAGCTAAGGGTTTTAGGTTAACAATTCACAAAATTTTTGATTCATGTATGAAATTATATGATTTATATGAACACTGTTTTGCACTGGTAGCAGAAATTGTGTAAACGGTAAATATTGCAGGAAAAGAGGATTACCGTTAACTAATTTCTTTAGGGATTAAGGTCATTTTTTAATTAAATTTACAAGCAGAGCAAATCCTGATGAATAAGTCTGAAAACTATGTTATTCCTGATCCCAAAGCCAAGGTTTTAGTCCTTGAGGATATTGATTTGTCTTTAACCTATAGTTATGCACATTATTTAAATTGGCTTTTTGATGATCGGGTCGAACTGATAAAGGGGAAAGTATTTAAAATGAGTGGTCCTGCACGGATGCATCAGCAGGTTTCAATTCATATTTCTTCTATGTTATTTAATTTTCTGTTGGGGGAGCCCTGTAAAGTATATACCGCTCCATTTGATGTCCGGTTTTATAAGGGCAGTAAAGCTGATAAGGATATTTATACTGTTTTGCAACCCGATATTTGTGTGATTTGTGATGTGGCTAAGCTGGATGATAGGGGCTGTATCGGCGCACCTGATATTGTGGTTGAGATATTATCTCCTGGTAACAATAAGACTGAACTGTTGTATAAATACAGCATTTATGAAGAGTTTGGAGTAAAAGAATACTGGGTTGTCAGTCCCGGAGACAAAACTTTGCTAAAGTATACCCTGGATGTGAAGGGAAAATACCAGCCGTCTAAACTATTTACTTTAAGCGAAAAAGTGTATTCGGAAGTACTTCCCGGGTTCGAACTGGATTTGGATGCGGTTTTTGAAGGGTAGAAAGTTTACTGCAAACAGGATCTTTACAATAAAATAAATGTTAAAGAAATCAACTATGTCAAAAATAATCAGGACAGAAGATGAATATGAGTCTGCCCTCGAACAAGCATATCTTCTTATGCAGGAGGATATCCAGCCCGGCACAGTTAAATCAGATGGACTGGAACTGCTGACGCTGCTTATAGAACATTACGAGAAAGAGCATTATCCTATATCGCCCTGTTCACCGATAGAGGCAATTAAATTCCGGCTGGAACAGTTGGGTAAATCATCTTCTGAACTTTCTACAATATTGGGTGCAAGGAGTCGGCAATCAGAAATATTAAGTGGCAAACGCAAGCTGAGCCTGAGTATGATACGAAAACTGCATGAAATTTTGCATATACCTGCTCAGAGTTTGATTGCTGAATATTAAAAAAAAACTAAGCGAAAAAATATTATCCTGATCCGGGGAATGCCAATTGTATGTTCAGTATCAAAATAGACAACAGGGAGTGTAACGAAATTTTGCTGGGCGTATTAAAGAAAGAAAAAGACGCAACGATTCATATCTGCCGCCTGCCTGCAGGCGACTACCAGGTAGACGACTATCTGTTAGTAGAAAGAAAGACGATAGCTGATTTATCTGCTTCCATTAAGGATGGCCGTTTGTTTCAACAGGCAGGAAAATTGGCTTCTGTGCCCATGCAAAGTATGATTATATTGGAAGGTACTTCCAGTATGGTACAATCTTTTGGCCTGACACGTGAAGCAATCCAGGGCGCCTTGGTTTCTCTTTCACTTGTATTTAAAATACCATTACTCCGTTCCAAAAATCCTGAAGAAACTGCCAGGCTTATCTTGTATGCCGCCAGACAAGTTCAATCGTATGGGTGTAAACAATTATATCCCCGGCCCTTTCCTTATGCCCGCAGGCTGAAAGATAAATATAAAAGGCAGATCCATGTATTGCAGGGACTTCCGGGTGTAGGCCCTGCCCGTGCAAGCTTGCTTTTGGATAAATTCGGAACGTTAAAAGCTATTTTTAATGCAGCAGTTAAAGAATTGGAACAAATACCGGGAATAGGTAAAAATACAGCCGGGCAAATAAACAGGATCATTGAATGAATACCGTTAACTAAGTTTTTTAGGAAATAGCAACCGAGGTGATTAAATTTGAGA
>CAYHGN010000008.1:0-53836 GCA_964356005.1 uncultured Sphingobacterium sp. | reverse complement strand
CCTGTGGTTGGTGTTATCACCGACCAATGATATGATCGTGCTTGGTACGGTGAGAGCACCCGACCAGAGGGGAACGCGATTTCTTGCCGGAAATACTCCGGAGGAAAGGGCTGAACTAGCCTATAACACACAGGTATTGCTTTCCAAAATCAAATTATTTGGATCCAAAGATGTATATGGCAAGAAAAACAACATAGAAGGCTTAAAGGAACAAGAAGCGATCAGAGAAGCCATGGAAGGCGGAGCAAAAAACTAATAAAAAACTCATTGATAATTTGTCATGGCGATTCAGCTCTGAAAATTTTTCAATGAGTTAATACTATCTACTCAACTGGGAAATTCTATAATTAGCATACTCAACGTAAGCCTTTTGCTCAGCAGGAGGTTTTGAGTTGACATACCTTTTATAATAGCTTAAGGCAGCTTTAGCCAGTTTAATTTTCTGATCGTAAATAGTAGCGATTGTATAAAGAGTCAGAGGCTTATTATCAAAAAAGAGGCTTTTCTGGTAGGCTTCCAGCGACTTTCTGACCAATTGATTCTTCTCCAGCACATCCCCTATCTGGGCATAATATCCAGCCGTGTTTGGGGATATTGATTCCTTAATTGTTTTGTGAAGATAATCAACAGATTTATTATAGTTTTTTAGCGCTTTATAACTCATTGCAATGAAATACAGGGTCGACTCAGTCTTCATATCATTGCCTGCCATTCTCAGACTATAGCCGATCCGGGATAGAATTTTTTTATCAGAAATTGGTTCAGGATACATTTTCTTGAGAGTTTCGGATGCTTCATCATAGCGCTGATTTTGCAAAAGCTCGAGTATCAGCAAATTATCCGCTGCTGCATTTTGGGCAGAACCTTGCAGTGAAAGAAGTAAAATGGCTAACAATACGATGATTCTCATAAAAAACTCCGAAATGCTTTAATTATACAGAACAACTGGGTGAACAAAGAACCAGGAGCCAACAAGTTGTTGGTTGTTAATTGTTATTAATTTATTTAATTTATCAAATGACTAGCACTACTCAATTTCCTTGATTACAAAATTTTGAATGAACCAGGATTCAGTCTTGATACTTGGTTCTTGATACTATTCTTTGGCTGTTGCCAGATGAAATACCCCAAATAAAAAACTACTCTATTGCTTTCCCCTTCATTGCCGAAGAAATTGCAGTATTCATCAGTCTCTCTGCAAACGGCCGGGTGAATTCATTGAGTTCATCAATACTTTTATGGATCAGATCTTTGTTGCCGGAACTTAGAGCAGATTTAAGACTCCCGATTAATTTTTGAGTATCTATTGCCTCCTTTTCAGAAACCTGTTCACTATTCTTTCCCAAAAAGCGCTCCACGGTATAAACCATCTGTTCTCCTTCAGTACGTGCTTCTATCAGCATTCTCCTGCTTACATCATCCTTAGCATTTTCAATACTGTCAATCAGCATTTTTTCTACCTGCTCGTCAGTAAGACCATAGCTGGGTTTAACTTCAACTTCCTGTTTTACTCCTGAACGTAATTCCATAGCCTCAACCCTTAGAATTCCATCAGCATTTAATCTGAAATTAATATCAACCTTTGGGAAACCTGCAGGCATTGCCGGTATTCCCTTCAGATCAAATTCGGCCAACTTTCGGTTCTCAGTCACAAGATCCCGTTCACCCTGAAAAACAGAGATTTTCATATTGATTTGCCCATCAATGGAGGTAGTATATTGTCTTCCTGCCTTAGCGGGCACTTTTGCATTCCTTGGGATGATCACATCCATGAGTCCGCCCATGGTTTCAATCCCCAGTGAAAGCGGTGTAATGTCCAGCAGTAAAATATCTTTTCTGTTCCCTGCCAGAATATCCGACTGAATCGCAGCACCAAGTGCAACCACCTCATCAGGATTAATCTGATCATGGACTGCCTTCTCAAAAAATGCGGCAACCATCTGTTTAACCAATGGTGTCCGGGTTGAACCGCCCACCATAACAACTTCTTGAATATCATTTGTATTCAGACCTGCATCTTTCAAAGCATTTTTACAGCAAGCTATGGTTTGCTCAACGCGGGAAAGAATTAGTTCTTCAAATTTCTGTTTAGTTATTGCGCAAGGAATGTCCTCAACAAAATCATTGTAAATATTTTGAGTACTCAGTGCCTTTTTTGCCTCTTCAGCTTTCAAACGTAGTGCCTGATTAAGCGAGGAACCTTTTGCCCTATCGCCTAACTGATTCTGCGTAATCCAGTAATTTACAATTGCCCTGTCGAAATCATCTCCGCCTAAAAATGTATCGCCATTTGTTGAAAGGACTTCAAAAATTCCATTCTGTATTTTTAAAATAGATACATCAAAGGTACCACCACCCAAATCATAGACCGCGATAATCTTTTCCTCTTCAGGATTTAGACCGATTCCATAGGCCAGACTTGCAGCAGTTGGTTCATTAACGATACGTAACACATCAAGCCCTGCAAGTTTACCTGCATCGCGGGTTGCCTGACGCTGACTATCATTAAAGTAAGCAGGAACCGTAATTACCGCACGGCTAACCACGGTTTTCAAGGCGTGCTCGGCTCTTTCCTTCAGCTCCCTCAGAATCATCCCTGAAAGTTCAATCGGGGTAAAATATTTATCTCCCGCTTTGATCTTAACCAAACTTTCGCTGTCGTCGTCAATAATTTTATAGGAGAATAAATTGCTATGTTCCTGAATATCTTTAAATGATCGGCCTAAGAGTCGTTTGACAGAAAAAATGGTGTTCTGAGGATCCGATATTAAGAATTCTTTCGCTTCATTTCCTACAATAAGTCCTCCGTCAGATTGGAAATGAACCACTGAAGGAACAAGCACTCCTTTACCGGTATCGTTTATTACCTGCGGCTGGCCATCAGGATTGATAAATGCAACCAGGCTATTTGTTGTACCCAGATCTATCCCAACAATTATTTCATCCTTCTGTACAGAACCGGTTGCTATATTTATAGAAACTTTAGCCATAATTACTTATTAACAATGCGCAAAGGTATGCAGTTTAGCCACAATACGGAACTATTCCCTACAATTTGAGATTTTATTACAATCTGATTAGTTTTTAAGAAAGCATGGCGCAGTTTTTTATCTATTAATCGTATTTTTAGAATAACCTATCCGCCGGATTATGGAATCACTTCGTTTAAATTACCTGCAATACAATCATTGGGTGCATGAGAAAATGTGTAATTATCTGTCGGAGATTGATGAGACTGAGATTGTTGCGAATAAAAAAGCGGATTATCAGACCATCAAAAAAGTAATCCTTCATATTGCAGATGCCGAACAAACCTGGCTGGCACGCCTGAATGGAAAGCATATACCTCATATGCATAATCACTCAACTTTCACCGGGGACAAGGGATGTGTATGCTCAGGCATGTGGGCTATACAGATCATTCGGCAAGTGATTTCATCATGTTTTTGAGAGAAGGCTGACAGGATTTTGAAAAGGCTGACAGGATTTGAAAAGGCTGACAGGGTTTTGAACCCTGTCAGCCTTATCGATTAAACACCAACCTCTTCCCAAACACCCCCTCAGCAATTTTACCATTTTCGTATACCAGGTTGCCTGATACAATTGTACTCACAACTGAAGATGCAAATGTTTGTCCTTCGAATGGGCTCCAACCACATTTATAAAGGACATTAGACCTGCTAACAGTTGATCGCTTATTGAGATCAACTAACACCAGATCAGCCCAATAGCCCTCACGGATGAATCCACGATTCTCAATCTGAAAACAGATCGCCGGACTATGAGCCATTTTTTCAACGATCTTCTCTAGTGATATTTTACCCTGTTTGTAAAATTCCAGCATGGCAATAAGTGCATGCTGCACAAGTGGTCCACCTGAAGGTGCTTTGGAATATGGCTGTGATTTTTCTTCGATGGTATGTGGCGCATGATCTGTGGCAATAACATCAATCCGATCATCCAATACCGCTTTAAATATCTCATCCCGGTCGGCAATAGTTTTTATAGCCGGATTCCATTTGATCCAGTTCCCCTTTTTGGCGTAATCTGCATCTGTAAACCAAAGGTGATGAATACAGGCTTCAGACGTAATTCGCTTTTTGTCAAGTGGAATAGAATTATCAAAAAGGGAAGTCTCTATTGCTGTAGAAATATGAAGAATATGTAATCGGGTATCGTACTTTTTTGCAAGTCCAACAGCTAAGTTGCTTGAAATAAAGCAGGCTTCAGCATTTCGGATCAGCGGATGCATTTCGGGTGTTAAATTATCCCCGTATTGAATTTTGAATCGCTCAGAATTTGCCCGGATGGTAGCTTCATCCTCACAATGAGTTGCAACTAACATTGGAGCCCTACTGAAAATTCCCTCGAGGGTCTTTTCATTATCCACCAGCATATTACCTGTAGAAGATCCCATAAATACCTTAATCCCACAAACATTTTTCGGATCAGTTTTTAGCACTTCATCCAGGTTATCATTCCCTGCTCCCATAAAAAAAGAATAATTGGCTGCTGAAGTCTTCCTTGCAATCTGATATTTATCTTCGAGCAATTGCTGTGTCAGGGTATTGGGTATAGTATTGGGCATTTCCATGAAGGAGGTAATCCCGCCGGCAATTGCCGCCCTGCTCTCTGTAAAAATATCTGCTTTATGGGTTAATCCCGGTTCCCTAAAATGAACCTGATCATCAATGCATCCTGGAAAAAGGTGGAGTCCCTCTGCATTAATCACCTTTTCGGCCGCCATATTCAGGCTTGATCCGATCTGTTCAATGAGTCCGTTTTTAATGAACACATCTCCAATAAATGTCCGGCCTTCGTTTATAATTGTAGCAGATTTGATGATTATTGAGGACATTACCTGAGCTTTAGATTTATTTACAAATGCGAATTTCGGTATAATTTTCTTTAGTTGTTGGTTGTTGGTTGGTTAGTTGTTGGTTGGTTCTTATATTATCAGAAAATCATGAATTGCCATTCAATGAATAAAAATCAAATTAGAAATAACAGTTAATCTTCTCAAATCAAATAATGCAGGATCTCTTAATAAGAATGCGTAAAATAGATAATCTTCATTTCTAACAACCAACAACTAACAACTAACAAACTATCCCTACCTTTGCACAATGTCACTATCCTTCGAAGATTTTAAGCTGAACAGGCAGATCCTGAATGCTGTTGCGGATGCAGGTTATACCCTGCCGACTCCAATACAGGAAAAAGCGATTATGCCGATCTTATCTGGACAGGATATTATGGGGATTGCACAAACCGGAACCGGTAAAACCGCTGCATTTGTATTGCCTATCCTGATGAAACTTAAATATGCTCAGGGAAATGATCCAAGGGCATTAATCATCGCCCCTACCCGTGAATTGGCCATGCAGATTGAAGAAAATGTGAAGACTTTCGCTAAATATACTGATCTGCGAACTGTTGTACTTTATGGTGGATTAGGACCCAAAACCCAAATCGCTGAATTAAAAAAAGGAGTAGATATCATCATTGCAACTCCGGGTCGATTTTTGGATTTATATCTTGAAGGAAATATCAACACTCAAAATCTGAAATTTCTGGTGATGGATGAAGCTGATAAAATGATGGACATGGGTTTTATTGGTTCCATTCACCGAATTCTGGAGGTGGTACCCAGAAAACGTCAGAATCTGCTTTTTTCGGCCACTATGAGCGAATTGGTCCATAAGATTTCGGGCGATTTCCTGAAACACCCGACTGTGATCGAGGTGGCTGAGCAGGCAACTCCGGCTGCAACAGTTAGTCAGGTTCTATATAAAGTTCCAAACCTGAAAACCAAATTGAACCTGCTTCAGCATTTGCTCAGGGATACAGAGGACTTTAGCCGTCTGATCATTTTTTGTAAAACAAAAACGGTAGCTGACAATATTTTTCATTTCCTCGAACGGCGATATGGTGTTGACCAGGTTAGGGTTATTCATGCCAATAAGGGACAAAACACCCGAATTAATTCTATAAATGCTTTCAAGGAAGGGGAAATACGGATTCTGGTTGCAACTGATGTGGCTTCCCGCGGACTGGATGTCAGCAATGTAAGCCATGTGATCAATTTTGATGTTCCAATTATCATTGAAGATTATGTTCACCGAATTGGACGTACCGGTCGAGCGCTTCAATCCGGAGATGCAATCACTTTTTGTAGCCCTTCTGAAGAATATTATGTTGAAAAGATTGAAAAACTGATCCGGCAGACCATTCCAATATCCGAAATGCCCGAAAATGTATTCGTGGATGATACTCCCTATGAAGAACGTCAGAATATTGCCCGGGAAATAGATCTGCAAAAACGGAGAGAAGATCCCGAATTCAAAGGAGCGTTTCATGAGAAAAAAGCTAAGAATTCGAAAGCAGTAAAATCAGCAAAGGTAGAACCTAAAGCCAAAGTCAGAAATAATAAGCCCGGTGCAGCCCGAAGAAAGAAAAGTGTCAAATTTGACTCTGTTCATAAAAAAGACCGGAAAAAATGAAATTGCGTTTAACTCCGCTCAACATAGTTTCTTCACTTTTACTTGTCAGCATTACCTACCTGCTCCTCTTTCCGGATGAAAACGGATTTCGTGAATTAGGGAGTATTCCATTAATCATTCTACTCCTGCTCAGTTTTATTACAGATCAGGTATTCCGAAGATATATTTCTGAACTAAAACGAATTTGGTTAATTGAGCTTCTATTTCTCATCTTTGTGGCTGTTTTGATGGTAATGATTAAATTGTATATTTTCAGTTGATAGTTGATAGTTGATAGTTGACAGTTGATAGTTGACAGTTGATAGTTGACAGTTGATAGTTGAGAATTGAGAGTAGAGAATGAAGAGACAAGCCCTTAAAACCAAAAACACAGTGAAGTAAAATTCCAAGATTAGCACCTCAGGCAGGAGCAAATTATAACTTATTACTTACAACTTAGAACCTACAACTTAATAATGAAAAAAGCCGAAATTAAACTTACCATAGAATTAGACGAGCAAAACGTACCTGAGAATATCCTTTGGGAATCAACTGACTCACAGAATAAGGAAGCATTACCTGTTAAATCAATGATGCTGGCATTATGGGATCATAATTATAAAAACTCACTACGCATTGATCTTTGGACTAAAGATATGCCGGTTGATGAAATGAAGCGTTTTTTTTATGAGACACTTCAGACAATGGGTGACAGTTTTTTACGGGCAACCGGTGAAGAAGCAATTGTAGAAGACCTTCGGGATTATTGTGCTCATTTTGCTGAAAAAATGGAGCTGACTGAAGGAAATAACCCACAATCAGCATTAAAAGGTTAATTTTAGATGGCATGACCTTAAAAAATTACATCGGAATCATTGGTGCACTTCTGGTTATTGCAGGAGGAATGATGCCGATGCTTCATATCCCAATTATCGGCAACTGGAATTACTGGGATCTTGATACGGTATTGGCATCGATTGTCTATTCTCTTGCCATTCTCTCACTCATAGCTGCAGCAGGCAATAGAAGAGGATTGCTGCGTTTTTGCGGATGGACTTTACTATTAGTTCTCGCATTCACTTTCGGGGCGGTATATTTTAAAGTCAGCAACTATTTTAATTTCATTCCATTGAAAAAACTGGCAGCTGTTGCAGGGAGAATGATCAAATACCGGTGGATTGGCTGGGCATTAATAAGCTCAGGAGCTATCTTAATGATACTTTTTTCAGGAAAGAATAAAAAACCGAAAATTGATTGATAATTAGTAAATTAGGTATAGAAATTAAATCAAATTCTTAACCTAAACCTAAAAAAATGAATCAAATTCTTTCTCACGGTCTATTAAGAGTAATTTTTGCAATCCCGTTTGCAGTTTTTGGCGTGATGCATCTGATGTCTGCCGACAAGATGCAGGGAATGGTTCCTAGCTATGTTCCTGGCGGGATAATCTGGGTGTACATTACTGGTGCTTTATTAATCCTGGGTGCTGCTGGTTTCATAATCAACAAATCAGTGCAACTTGCAGGTTATCTATTGGGTGTATTAATGCTGGTATTCATACTAACTATACACCTCCCGGTAGTTATGGGTGGTGATCAGAATGGGATGGGAAGCTTATTGAAGGATCTTGCTCTGATGGCAGGTGCACTTTATATAGGAAGTTCCTCATCTAAATAAAAGCAGGAATATATTTTTTGATATTCGCTGCCAAACCCTAAAATCAAAAAATGCATACTGAAGTTAAGAGAACTGGCAGATCATTCCGAAACTGGAAGTACTTTTTAAATCTGATTCCGATAATACTGGTCATATTTGGAAATCTTTCTGGCGGCTGGTTTACCCTTTTGAATTTTACATTCTCTTTTATCATACTTGGAATTGCTGAAATATTGCTTCCGGAAGACCATACAAACGATGATTGGACAGAGGATAAGCTTCCTGATATCTTAATGATTTTATCTCTTTTCGGACAAATTTTAGCAATTTCAAGTCTTGTTTATGGTATTTCAACAGGTATTATTCAAGGTCATTGGATAATTACTGCCGCACTTTCCACAGGTGGCTCCTCTGGTACTCTTGCAATTGTAGTGGCTCATGAATTGATTCACAGAAAACACAAGATCTGGAACTTTGCAGGACGCTTTCTTTTATTCACAGTTTTCAACCCATATTTCTTTATTCATCACCTTCGCATTCACCATAAATATGTCGGTACAGATCAGGATCCGGTAACAGCAAGATTCGGTGAAAACTATTATCATTTTGTTTTACGTTCCATTGGCGGACAGTTGAAACAATCCATGCAAATGGAAAAACAGCGTTGTAGAATTAAAAAACTGGCTCCATATGGAATAAACAACTATATGGTCAGTTGTCAGTCAGGATACCTCGTCATCATGCTGCTTTGCACGATTTTATGGAGATGGGAAGTATTAGCTGCAATACTGCTTCAGGCCATTTTTGCAAACCTTTTGCTTGAATATACAAACTACATTGAACATTATGGTTTAAGCAGGATGGACAATGAACGCGTGAACGAAAAACACTCATGGCAGAGTGATAAATTGATCAGCCGTTTTCTGCTCATCGACCTCAGCAGACATTCAGATCATCATTTTCATGCCGCAAAGCCATTTAATCAATTACTTTCGCACCCTGAAAGCCCTGTTCTTCCGGGTGGTTATGCCAGTATGATGTTACCTGCCCTGATTCCCCCTTTATGGTTTATGATTGTAGATAAAAGAATTCCGGAAAGCCTTACCCAAGGGCCCTGATTAAAATTTTCATATCCCTGTCATTGCACTAGATTCCTTGTCATTGCGGACTCCGATCCGCAACATTGCGGCATGAACCGCTGTCATTGCGGGCATGACCCGCAACAATCACTTCCCAAACGTTATTTCCTTCTGGAAAAGTTTGGCATATTTTCGCTTATCAAATTTATATAGCTTGGCGGCTCTGTAGGATACACCCTTCTGCTTCTCATCAAGTTCTTTAAGAATACCGTAGTTGAGCATCTTTTTTCTGAAATTTCGCTTATCCAACTTCTTGTTTAGAATGACTTCATAAAGATGTTGAAGCTGTGTAAGCGTAAATTTTTCAGGAAGCAATTCGAATGCAATGGGCTGATAACTAATTTTGTTTCTGATTTTTTCAAAACCTTTAGTAAAAATTTTTTCATGATCAAAGGCAAGTTTTGGTAAATCATTAACTGGGATCCAAACTGCCTTGGATGCATAATTACTGACAGGTTTAAGATCCTTACTACCGCTTAACCTGATCATTGCATAATAGGCAACAGTAATTACTCTGCCCTGAGGGTGCCTGTTCACATCCCCGAAGGTGTAAAACTGATCCATATATATTCCTCTAAGCCCAGTTAGCTCATAAAGAATACGTTCAGCGGCATGGTCAATACTTTCATCCTGCTCAACAATATATCCTGGCAATGCCCACCAGTTTTTGAATGGTTCTTCATTTCGCTCAATCAGTAGAATCTTTAGTTCTCCTTCATCGAAACCAAATATTACGCAGTCAATAGAAAATACCGAATCGAACTTAGGTAGGATTGTTCCCAAAATGTAAAATTTAAAAACTAAATATATAAGGTTTAGTTATAAAGTGTGAAAAAATATTCAAATATTACTTAGTGTAAAAAATACACACTATATTCGTACACATTATTCATAATCAGATTTGTCAGGAATAAGAAAAATAGGCGTTTTTACTTCAGGAGGAGACGCACCCGGAATGAATGCTTGTATCAGAGCTGTTGTACGAACTGCGGTGTTCATGGGTGTTGAAGTTGTAGGCATCCGTAAGGGATATCAGGGAATGCTTGACAGCGATTTTTGGGATATGGACGCACGTTCTGTCGGAAATATCATTCATTTGGGTGGTACAATCCTAAAAACTGCAAGATGTTTGGACTTCAAGACAGACGAAGGGACAGAGCAAGCATACAATAATATAAAAGCAAAAGGAATTGATGCATTAGTTGCAATTGGTGGCGATGGAACAGCTAGGGGTGCAGAGCACCTTTCTTCTCGATTTAATATTCCTATTCTATGTATTCCCGGAACAATTGACAATGATCTTTATGGTTCTGATTTTACGCTTGGATTCGACACTGCAACCAATACGGTTATTGAGGCAATTGACAAAATCAGAGACACGGCGGCATCGCATAACCGGCTGTTTTTTGTCGAGGTTATGGGACGCGATTCAGGATGTATTGCTTTACGTTCAGGAATTGCCGGGGGAGCTGAGGCTGTCCTTTTACCAGAACGTGAGACTGCGATTGATGAGCTCATCGAAAAATTGTCACTCGACGCCAAAAACAAAAAAACATCTAGTATTGTGATAGTAGCCGAAGGTGATAAAAGTGGTGGAGCCTATCAACTTGCTAAACGTGTAACAGAAAAATTTGATTTTTACGACGTCAAAGTCACTATATTAGGGCACTTGCAACGTGGGGGAAGTCCGAGTAGTTTTGACAGGGTACTGGCTAGCCGCTTAGGATATGCTGCAGTAAAAGGATTAATCGCTGGATACAGCCGGCAAATGGTTGGTCTGCGAGGAAATTTAGTTGCGATGACACCGCTCGAGGAAGTATTAAATTTCACTCATTTTAAACTTGAGGACGATTTAATGGAAATGGTGAGTGTATTATCTATTTAGAATATGATTGCAGTAGTTTATAGTGGATCAAGGCATGCCGACTGGAAGCTTGCCGAAAAAGGGAAGACAATTTCAGAATTCAAAACTCCTGGAATTAATCCATTTTTTAATGATGAAAACTATATTACTCAGTTTCTGAACAAGAATATCCACTTAATAAATAATGCTGAAAAAATTAAATGGGTTTATTTTTTCGGGGCAGGTGCATCCTCAAAAGAGCGCAGGGAAATTGTAGCGAATTCCCTTGGCAGTTTCTTCAGATTCAGCAAAGTTTTTGTTGATCATGATCTGAAAGCAGCGGCACTTGCATCAAGTGCTGATAAACCCGGAATTATGGGCATTATGGGTAGCGGTTCAAATGCGGCTTACTTTGATGGTAAAAAAATAATAGAAAATAATTACGGATTGGGTTATATTCTTGGTGATGAAGGATCGTCCAATTGGTTGGGACGCAGATTGCTGAAATCATATCTGAATGATCTTCTTCCTGATGAATTTGAATCCAAATTCAAAAAGAAATATGACCTCGACAGGACTCAAATACTCGACAAAGTATACCGACAAGCTCAACCTTCTTTGTTTTTAAGCTCCTTTGCTGATTTTCTAATGGAGAATAAAGAAGATAGCTTTGTAAAAAAGCTGGTAACTGATGGTTTCGACATCTATTTCAAAACCTACATCATACCACTCAAAGAAGAGTATCCAAACGTCCCACTACACATAATTGGAACAGTAGCGGCGGGATTTCAGGAATACCTGCATCAAGCCGCGAAAAACAATAACTTAAAAGTAAGCTCTGTTATAAAAGAGCCTATTTATAATTTGTTAAAATATTACTCAAATAAAAATTAATAATGATCCTGGCAAGTAATATATTACAATATACCTGCGGACCTGTTTATTACAGGAGGATTCAAAGACAATAAAATAAAAAAAATAAACAGATGAAAATTGGAATCAATGGATTTGGCAGAATAGGCCGTTTGGCTTTTAGGGCTGCAATTGAACGTGACGGTATTGAAGTAGTTGGTATCAACGACCTTGTTGATCCGGAATATATGGCATATATGCTAAAGTATGATTCAACCCACGGTAAGTTTAAGGGCAGGGTTGAAGTTGAAGGAGGACACTTGGTAGTGAATGGGAAAACAATCCGGGTTACTGCGGAAAAAGATCCTGCAAATCTGAAATGGAATGAAGTTGGAGCTGAGTACATTATTGAATCAACAGGTTTATTTCTTACTCAGGCAGACGCACAAAAACATATTCAGGCCGGTGCAAAGAAAGTTGTTCTTTCTGCTCCAGCAAAAGATGATACCCCAACATTTGTAATGGGTGTAAATCACAAAGATCTCAAAGCAGATCAAACAATTGTGTCCAATGCATCCTGTACCACAAACTGTCTTGCCCCTCTGGCAAAGGTTTTGAATGATGAGTTCGGGATCTTGGAAGGATTAATGACAACAGTACATGCCGTTACAGCTACCCAGAAAACTGTAGATGGACCATCTGCAAAGGACTGGAGAGGCGGAAGGGGTGCTTACCAGAATATTATTCCATCATCAACAGGTGCAGCCAAAGCTGTGACTCTGGTTATTCCTGAATTAAAAGGAAAATTAACCGGAATGTCATTCCGTGTACCGGTTGCTGACGTTTCTGTTGTGGATCTGACTGTGCGGTTAAACAAACCAGCATCCTACGATCAGATTAAAAAGGCCATGAAAGCAGCATCAGAAGGTGAACTTAAAGGAATTTTAGGGTATACAGAAGAAGATGTTGTTTCAACTGATTTCATTGGAGATCCCCGGACCTCAATATTTGATGCAAAAGCAGGTATTGCCCTGAATGATACCTTCGTGAAAGTTGTTGCATGGTATGATAATGAATGGGGTTATTCCAATAAACTAATAGATCTTGTTCAGCACATCGCAAGCGTGAAATAACATTCGAATTGCTTTTTATACTAACCTATACCCTTCTTTATCTTTAATGCAGGATTTTTTGTCGGAAACCGTTCACTAAATGATATCAACCGCTTGCTGATTTTTTGATTTTAAATAATTATTTTCGTAACGCTGACAGGGTTTAAAACCCTGTCAACGTTAGGGAAAAAATGGATCAAATAGTTTGGGGTATAATCGGTTGCGGCAATGTTACTGAAATCAAAAGCGGACCAGCTTTTAACAAAGTTGCGAATTCATCATTGGCTGCTGTTATGCGCCGTGACAAGATACAAGCACAAGATTATGCCCAAAGGCATCATGTAAAAAAATGGTATTCCGACGCTGATGCACTGATCAATGACCAGGATGTCAATGCCATTTATATTGCAACCCCTCCCGATTCACACGAAAAATATACCATTGCTGCTTTTAAGGCGGGTAAACCTGTTTATGTTGAAAAACCAATGGCTCTCAATTCTTCTGAAGCCCGAAGGATGCTGGAAGCCTCAGAAAAATATTCATGTAAGCTCAGCATCGCACATTACCGCAGGGCTCAACCCAGGTTTTTAGAAATTCGTAAACTGATCCGTAATAACACACTGGGTGAAATCTTATCTGCAGAAATCAGACTTTACCAGGCCCCTACACCAGGGGTGGCAGATACCTGGAGGGTAAACCCTTTAATTTCAGGTGGTGGTTTATTTCATGACCTCGCCCCTCACCAATTAGACCTAATGCTTTATTTTTTCGGTGAACCCAAATCGGTAAAAGGAAATTCCACTAACCGGGGAAAGAATTATCAGGCAGATGATTATGTGACTTCAAAAATTATTTTTGGAAATAATGTGCAATTCAAAGGGACTTGGGATTACACTATCACAGCAGATAAAGAATGTGACATCTGTGAAATAAGCGGGACAAAAGGAAAACTTCGCTTTCCAATCTTTACTGATGGATGCCAGCTCATACTTGAAGGGCAAACCAAAGACCTCTATTTCCCTCCAATTCCCCACGTCCAACAACCAATGATTGAACTAGTTGTAAATTATTTCCTGAATAAGGGCCCAAATCCATGTTCGGCTTCAGAAGCACTTATAGTGATGGAAATGATGGATCTGGTGAGTGGATATCTCAAATGATATTTTTAATACAATTTTTCAGTACCAAGCCAGCCAGAGGCGGCAGGTTCATTAGGCCAGATTGAGCTTTCCCATGCCAAAAAATCTCTTCAGAAATAACATTTTGATCTGTGAATAAACCGGTTCCGTAAAAATGTGAATCATCAGAATTCAATATTGTCTTCCACCTGCCCTCCGCAGGTAGTCCGATACGCCAGGCTTTCCTCGGTACAGGTGTCATGTTCAAAATAATCAGAAGATCATCAGCAGGATTATTTCCCTTTCTGGAATACACAAGTACTGAATTTTCGGCATCCCCACCTTCAATCCATTCAAAACCGGCAGAATCAAAGCTCTTTTCATACAAAGCAGGTTCCGATCGGTATAACTTATTCAAGGATGTAACTGTCTCTTTGATACCCTGATGAGGAGCATATTCCAGCAAATGCCAGTCGAGTGATTGATTAAAATTCCATTCTGCAGATTGAGCGAACTCACAACCCATAAAAAGGCATTTTGTACCCGGGTGAGTAAACATGTACAGATATAATAACCTCAGATTGGCGAACTTCTGCCATTCATCACCAGGCATTCTGTCAAGTAATGAGCCCTTGCCATGAACAACCTCATCATGGGAAAAGGGAAGCATGAAATTCTCGGTGAAAGCATAAATTGTACTAAAAGTTATCCCCTGATGGTTATATTTCCTATGAACCGGGTCTTTCCCAAAATAGTCGAGGGTATCATGCATCCAGCCCATCATCCATTTCATTCCAAAGCCCAAGCCACCCATAAAAGTAGGTCTGCTTACACCGCTAAATGCGGTAGATTCCTCAGCAATGGTCTGAACATCCGGAAAATTAGAATAAACCGCCTCATTGAATTCTCTGATAAAACTTATTGCTTCCAGATTTTCACGTCCACCCTCATCATTAGGTATCCATTCACCTTCCTTTCTCGAATAATCAAGATATAACATCGATGCTACAGCGTCTACACGCAGGCCGTCGGCATGATAACGGTCAAGCCAGAATATAGCATTGCTGATCAGAAACGACTTCACTTCATTTCTACCGTAATTGAATATATAAGACTTCCAGTCAGGGTGAAAGCCTTTCCTCATATCTTCATGCTCATATAAATGAGTACCATCGAAACGATAAAGTCCATGTTCATCACCTGGAAAATGGGAGGGTACCCAATCCAGAATCACGCCTAAGCCGGCTTCGTGCAATTGTTCAATCAGATACATCAGATCCTGGGGAGTCCCATATCTGGAAGTAGCAGCAAAATATCCGGTGATCTGATAACCCCATGAAGGATAGAAGGGATGTTCCATTAATGGCAGGAATTCAACATGCGTGAACCCTGTTTCCAGAAGGTATGGAATAAGCTTAACTGCCATCTGGCGATAACTTAAAAATTCATCTGGTGATTCATTACTACGTGCCCAGGATCCGAAATGCATTTCATAAACCGACATGGGTTTATTAAGGGCATTAATATCATTCCTTGATTTCATCCATGGACTATCCTTCCATTCATACCAGGTATCCCATACAATTGAAGCAGTAGATGGCGGCTCCTCCCATCTTAATGCGAAGGGATCTGCTTTTTCAAGACTCTCACCCGATGTTGACTGAATAAAATATTTGTAAACCTCTCCGGTTCCAATTCCCGGAATAAAGGTTTCCCATATACCTGATTCATCCCACCTGACTTGCATCGGATGTGAAGCCTTGTTCCATCCATTAAAATTCCCCTCTACGAAAACCCGCCGGGCATTTGGTGCCCATACTGCAAAGTATGTTCCCGAAACTGCGCCATGCTCAACAACATGCGAACCGAATTTCTCAAATAATTTATAATGCTTACCCGACCTGAACAGACTGATATCAAAATCCGAAAAACGGGAATACCATGAGTCTGTAGATTCAGATCCATTATTTACAGCCTGAATAGCATTAGCTTTTTTTGCCATAATTAGGGTAGATTACGATACCGAAAATTTTATTTGATCATTTAATATGTCAGGCAAGGATTTCTATTCGCCTGAAATTCTTACTCGATTTTATTCCAACACGCCTCAAATTATCAAATTCCAAATCATTGGTAAATTCCTTTCCGTCGATCAGGACTTTAGAAGGCGTAAATGGCAAGCCAATAATTTTTAAATCATAGGTTTCATAACGCGGTGTAAATAAACCTTCTACGGTTTGAACAATCGTCATGGATTTGTTGTCGCCGTTTACCACATATTTTTTCTCAAGGTAGATATTCTGCTCGTAAGCAAAAGTATCGTCATGATCTTCAAAATAGAAAGAATTAACTTCATAGTCAGAGTAATAAATCTGAAAAATCAGTTCATCAACTTCATATTCACCAACATATTGCATCAGGGGCGATTCGGGAATAACCGAACCTGCTTTTACAAAAATTGGCATCGAATCAATAGGAGCTGGAACCAGATGTTCCTGCCCACCGACAAATGATTCATATGTCCAGTAATCATACCATTTACCCTTAGGCAAATAGACATTTTTAGTCCTCGTACCGGGATCGCTTACAGGCGCGACCAATATCTTATCTCCGAAGGTAAATATATCCTGAATGCTGTGTGTAAGAATATTTTCCTGTTCCTGCATGACCAATGGCCTGAGAATGGGAAAGCTGTGCCTGTGATGTTCCCAGAAAGCCGAGTAAATGTAAGGAAGCAATCTGTACCTGAGTTCAATAAATTTCCGGTTGATATCTTCATACTCTTGTCCGAAGCTCCATGGCTCGCGCTCTGCAGTATCTCCAGCCGAATGAGCGCGCATGAACGGTGAAAATACTCCCATCTGTATCCAACGTGTAAATAACTCGCCATCAGGTTCGCCGCTGAAACCGCCTATATCCGTTCCACAGAAAGAAATACCAGATATTGATAAACGCTGGCATTGCACAATTCCTATTTTAAGATGTTCCCAGGAAGCAACATTATCCCCTGTCCAAACTGTAGCATAGCGCTGAACTCCAGAATAGCCTGCTCTGGTTATAGTAAATGGCCTTTTATTCTTTTGCAGCCTTTTTAGGCCTTCATAGGTGGAACGTACCATCTGCATGCCATATATATTGTGGGCCTTTCGGTGCGATCCATGAAAACCGTCATAATAATGGCGCACATCCACCGGGAATGTACCTGAGCCAAATACAGCAGGTTCATTCATATCATTCCAGACACCGGCTACTCCTGCATCGACAAGTTCCTTGAATAGGCCTCCCCACCAGTCCCTTACTTTAGGATGTGTGAAATCAGGGAACTGACATCTTCCCGGCCAAACATGTCCCTCCATAAAATAATCATCGCAACGCCGGCAGAAATAATTATTTTGTTTACCTTCTTTAAAAATTCGGTAGTTTTCGTCAACCCTGATTCCAGGATCTATAATAACTACGATTTTAAAACCATCAGCACCCAATTCTTTCATCATCCGCACAGGATCAGGAAAATACTTTCTGTTCCAGGTAAAACAGCGGTATCCATCCATGTAATCGATGTCAAGATATATCGCATCACATGGAATCTTTCGCTCCCTGAAATTACGGGCTATATCTTTTACTTTTTTTTCAGGATAGTAACTCCATCGGCATTGATGAAAACCCAGTGTCCATTTTGCCGGCATCTGATGTGTTCCTGTCAGACTATGATAGCGCTTTAAAACATCCATCATATGTGGGCCATGAATGTAATAATACTGCATCTCTCCACCATCAGCCCAAAAGCTTACTTTATCCTTATCCTGACAGGCAAAATCAAAATGGCTTTTGAAAGTATTATCAAAGAATATACCGTAGCTGATACCCTCATTAATACCCATATAAAATGGGATGGTTCTGTAAAGCGGATCCTGCCCCTTCCCAAAGGAATAAGCATCAGTATTCCAGTTTAAATAGCGATTTCCGTGAAGATTAAAATCACTCGATTTGTCGCCTAATCCGAAAAAACTTTCTTTCTCATTGCATTGTTTTGTCGCGTATACATAATATCCACCAAAATCAACATTCTCCTCCCAATGCATCGCACTTAGATCCCGGTTGATCATTCGGCCATGTATGTCCTCAAATGAGATTAAAAAATTGCTCTTATTGATTACGCAGGCTACTGTGTTTGTTTGTACACTGTAGGTATGCTCATCTTCAACACAAGTAAAAACCGTTATTATTTGCTCAGTATGGCTCAGAGCATAGGAAAACTCTTCAAGGAATACACCCTGCGGAGCCAGCCTGACCCTTATTATTTCATCACTTACCACACGTACTTCAACCTGAGCGCTCCCATCAGAAAAGAAAAAACTATTACCTTCCTGTCTGTACTCTTCTACTGCCGCCAGGTACTTTTTTACAATGGGCTCAAGCCCCACAATCGGATTATTTACATGCTGAATATCATCCTCAAGATCATTGACATCCAAAATCGTAGATAAGGATTCCTTACTTACTTCCATATTTTATTCTTTGTTATTTAATAGGTGTCTTCTCATGTAAGATTATCTGAGAAGCCGGGGGTAAAATATTGTGGCAAACAATCCTGTATACCTTATCAAATTATTACTAAGCCACATAGTTAGAAATAAAAATCCAATCTGCCATCTTTCTATACAAATAAGTCCCGCTCCACTACATGGAACGAGACTTATAAATTGGTTAGTATAAAATTTCAGATCATTTAAATAGAATCTGATTTATTATGTGATCTTATTGATTAAATGTAAATCCAATGTAATACATACCTCCCATTTCAGGGTTACCGTAGGATGTTATATAGTATTTATTAAAGATATCTGAAGCTCCGATCTTAACCATACCTTTTACTGAAGGGATTTTCAAATTCACTTGTGCATCTACAGTGCCAAACGATGGAACCGCTCCAGACGAAAAGGATGATGCCCAATAAAAGGAATCTTGCCAGCGGTAAGAAACATTCATACCTACATTCTTTGCAACACTGCGATTACTGATTCCCAGGTTATAGCGTACTTTAGGAGTGTTAAAATCATTTACATAAGTGGTGGGAAGGTCACCTATTTGGTTGTAAGACACATTTCCATTCAGATTGAATTTTCCGATTAAATAATCCAGACCGAGGGCCATTCCATACGCAGAAACATCACCGGCAGCATTAACCGGTACACCAAATTTGGTAAATGCAGTTCCATTTTGCTGAAATACATCGACTGCTGTGATAAAATCCTTATAAGTATTATAATATCCATAAGCATCGACCAATACATTACTTCCAAGCAAACCTTTGTATCCAAGTTCGTAAGCTTGTACACTTTCAGGTCTTACACCCTTAGGATTGAATGTGTAGGTCTGAAGCAATGCAGGGTTTGCCGCACCAGCTGAAGCTGAAGCAAGGAAATTCCTGTAGCTGACATCTGAAAATGGTTTATTAGTGTACAGGTTATATTTTTGAACCATCTCGGGCAAACCACCAATTAAACGGGTTGATCCACCACCCACAGAAAGGTCGATATACTGATTTTGCGTGGTTGGATTACGGTATCCTGTTTGGTATGATAACCTGATATTATTATTAGGTGCAACGGTATAAACACCAGTAATTCTAGGTGTAAATCTGCCCTCAAAATTCATGTTTTTATCATAACGACCTGATACAGCAAGTTTGAATGATTCGCTTAATTTTTTACCCATTTGAATAAAAGCACCAGTCTCATCAATATCAATTGTACGATTAAGGTCATCAAATACTGTTCCTGCAGAATTCAGATCATATCTTCTGAAGGATGCTCCAACCTGAAGATCCAAAGCACCTTTCAAAGCATTTGTGAAATTATACATCCCTTCATAATGCCAAAGATTACTTTTATCATCAAATTTTGCACCCAGACCTGAACTGATTGTAGTGTTCCTGATTTTGTGTTTGGCAGCTGCAAACTCTGCAGAACCAGGCTGGAATCTACCCTGATCGGCAACAGAACGTGCCAAAGTATGAGCCTGAGCATCTGGTAATCCGGCAGAACGGGCACCTACATAATTACCGATATATTGAGGGAACCATGTGGTACTTGCTTTTGATGTTTCATTGATATAACTTCCGAGGATTGAAGAAATATAAGAATCGCCGGATCGCTCCTGTGTAGTATATCCGCGAATCATAAAGTCTTGTCCCTTTAACTCCAGCTTGTATTGGCCGATACTGAAATTACGCAGTGAATATCGATCTGAACCAGTATAGACAGATGTACCGGAACCCCAATTAGCCTGAAAAACGGCTTGAACTGTATTGCTCAATTTATAATGTAATGAGGTTGATGTTTTCAATGAGTTGGTATTGTAATCGACAAGATTAGCCTCATTATATCCAGTTCTTGAAACTGCCTGATCAGGAATAATTCCTGCTCTCAAACCGAAATTGAAAGGAAGAACATTTTGAATAGTAGGTCTTAATGCAGCCGGAAAAGCACTCAAAAATCCGCCTATCTGAGCAGGTGTAGCCGTTGGAGGAAGAGAGGCATTAATAATTCCGATAATATTCGGAATTGCACCACCTGTTGCTGCGGCAACACCGGCATTAGTTGCTGTTTGAACTGAGTTTGCAATAAGTCTCATATTTTGACTCACTTCATCACCATAGCTATTAACACCATCATAATTTGGATCAGTGCTCCTGTTACCACTTTTAACGGTTCTCGCAGTACGGTCAAAGTTAGAATAGTTTGCAGCCTGCCAATCATCTGCCTGCAGGAATGAAAAAGTAGTTTTAAATGCAAACTTATTCCATGCCTTTGCAACCCTTAATCCGGCTTCTTCAAATGGCTGTGTACCACGCAAAGGATCATTTACATGGTTTATTCCTTTTTTGAAAGAAAAGCTGACACCTTCTGATGTGAATGGATCTTTAGATGTCATCAACATCGTTCCGTTGATACCACCAGCCCCGTATAAAGCGGATGAAGCACCCGGAAGAAGTTCGACATTGTCAACATCAAGTTCAGATATACCTATAATATTACCCACTGAAAAATTCAGACCGGGAGCCTGATTATCCATCCCATCTATAAACTGATTAAAACGGGTATTACCATTGGCATTAAATCCTCTTGTATTAATCGATTTAAAAGTTAAACTCTGAGCACTCATCTCAACACCTTTTAGGTTGTTCAGGGCATCATAAAAGGTTGGTGATGCAGTTTCGCGTATTGCGGTCTGACCAAATCGCTCTATTGAAACCGGAGATTCCAAAATCCGCTCTGGGGTACGTGAAGCGGCGACTACAACTTCCTGTCCCAGAATCGACTGAGACTCCATAGCAAATACCAAATCAGAAACGGAAGCCCTTACTTCCTGCTCAACTGACTTATAACCAAGATAACTAATTACAATTGTAAAAGGAGTACTCTCAGAAGTGCTGAAAGCAAATTTACCATCTGCATTTGTTGAGGTCCCAATTGATTTTCCTTTTACATTAATGGAAACCCCGGGTAAGGTTTCATTTGTTTGTTTGTCGGTGACAGTTCCCGAAATAGTAATGCTTTGTGCAAAGGCCATTGATATGGTCATTGTAAGCAGCGCTAAAAAACAGGCTAAACGAGTAATGTTTCTGTTCATAATTCTCAGATTTATATTGGTTAATATCTTTTTAACCATACAAAATACTGTAATATTTTAATTCAAACAAAGGATTTTGATATTTATTTATGCTTGCATAGCAAAATTCTCGCTCTATTCACAAATATCAAAGAATTTGGCCTTTTTTTACTTGTAGAAAAACAAAGAATATTTTGAATTAACTATTAATTTTTAACATATTTAGTTTTTTATAAAATCTCATGAAAATAGTTAAAGCAATCATTTCAGGTCTTTTTGCCCTTGCATTGATTTATACTCTCAATAATAAATTTGGTGATATTCCACCTCTTGCCAGATTTCTTGACCCATTCAATGGTTTCTGGGCAAATGCTGAAAATAAAGTTCAGGATCCTGAAAAGGATTTGAAAATTGAAGGACTAAAAGGTCGGGTCGAAATCCATTTTGATGATCAGATGATCCCTCATATTTTCGCCGACGATGATTATGACCTGTATTTTGCTCAGGGATATATCACTGCAAAAGACAGATTATGGCAAATGGATTTTCAGACCCGCTTTGCTGCCGGAAGACTCTCCGAAGTTGTTGGTCCAAAAGCACTTGAACTTGATCGCTACCAGCGACGCATGGGAATGAGCTTCGGTGCCGAGAATATGGTAGAAGTAATGATGAAAGATCCTGAAATCAAGACAATAATGACCGCCTATTCAGCAGGCGTAAATGCCTATATCCATTCTTTAAAGCCTGCAGATTATCCAATTGAATTCAAGCTTTTGAATTATGAACCCGATGATTGGAAACCATTATACTCCGCCTTATTATTGAAACTAATGTCAGCCACCCTTGCCGGAGGTTCCAATGAATTCTATATGAATAATGTACTGCAGAAATATGGACCGGAGATTACCAAAGATCTTTTCCCTGACTATCCCTTTAGAGAAGACCCGATCATACCTGTTGGAACAAAATGGGATTTTGATACGGCAAATATTCCAGCAATGCCGTCCATCAGTGAAAATAAAACAAGTCTCAATATAAGAACTAAAGAAAAAGAAGAAGGTATAGGAAGTAACAATTGGGCACTTTCCGGTTCTAAAACCGCTAGTGGTTATCCTTTACTTTCAAATGATCCGCATCTGGACCTTACTCTACCCGCTATATGGTATCAAATCCAACTTGCATCAAATGATATGAATGCCTGCGGAGTTTCTATTCCTGGTTCACCGGGAATTATTATCGGTTTCAATAAAGATGTGGCCTGGGGGGTAACGAATGTAGGTGCTGATGTTCTTGACTGGTACAATATTAAGTTTAAAGATGCTTCAAAAAAAGAATATTGGTTCGATAACAAATGGAACCGGGTAAAGGAGCGTATTGAGACTATAAAAATCAGCAATGGTCAAACCTTGACAGACACTGTTCTTTACACCCATCATGGCCCCGTGGTTTACACCAGCGAACAAAGACCTGATAATTTTTCAAAAATCAATAATATTCCTACTGGACATGCCCTAAAATGGGTTGCACATATTGGCTCAAATGATGTCAGAACATTTATCGCGCTAAACAAGGCAAAAAATTACTACGACTATCGTAAAGCATTAACCTATTTTTCAGCACCTGCACAGAATTTTGTTTTTGCCAGTGTTCAAAATGATATTGCAATCACACCTAACGGCTATTTCCCATTGAAATGGAAGGGACAAGGTAAATTTTTACTGGATGGAACAGATCCTGCAAACGATTGGAAAGACAGGATCCCGACAGAACATAATCCGACTGTTAAAAACCCTGAACGGAATTTTGTAAGCTCGGCAAATCAATTTCCATCCGATCAGAGCTATCCATATTATCTTAACTGGGAATATTCGGGCTACGAGCGTTCGCACCGTATCAACAAAAGACTATCGGTAATGACTCAGGCAAATGTTGATAGCCTTCAAAACTTACAGAATGATAATTACAGTATCCTTGCTGAAAATATTTTATCAACCTTAGTCGGCCTGGTTGATTCTGAGAAACTGAATGCCAGTGAGCGTGAAGGGTTTGAAATAGTCAGCAAATGGAACAAATTTTTCGATGCTGATGAAATCGGGGCAAGCATTTTTGAACTATGGCATAAGAACCTTGGGGTGCAGATCTGGCAGGATGATTTTGGAGATCCGAAAACACCAATGCGTTACCCTTCTCGCGACAGGAATGTAGAACTGCTTCTTAATGAGCCCGATGCAGTATGGTGGGATAATATAAAAACTGCAAAAAAAGAAACCCGCGCTGATCTGATCAATGCCTCTTTTAAATTTGCTATCGACAGTCTGCAACGAAAATTCGGTCCTTTAGATAAGGACTGGGCATGGGCTAATCTGAAAAAAACGCATGTGCCGCATCTGGCCAAAGTAGCGGGATTTGGATCGAAATTCATGTATAATGGCGGATCAAAAACATCCGTAAATGCAACAAGTGAAAGCAATGGTCCTTCATGGCGAATGATTGTTGCACTTGGCAAGGATGTAAAAGCTTATGGTGTTTTCCCAGGAGGTGAGTCAGGGAATCCAGGCAGCCATTATTATGATGATATGATCGATACCTGGTCAGAAGGTAAACTAAATGAGCTGGTTTACCTGAAAGCAAAAGGTGAGAAGTCCAAACGCATCATTTCTTCCTGGAAACTAAGTAAAAAATAAACAGGCTAAAATCTTAAATTAAAAAATCATGCTAATACTTATCATCGTCATAGTTTCACTGATATTACAATTTTTTCTACCCTGGTGGATCATTGCACCCATCGCTTTTGGTCTATCTTTCTGGATGGCCAGGTCGGGTAAGCAGGCATTTGGATCGGCATTTCTGGCCATATTCCTCTTATGGATAATTATGGGATTAATCCATACCCTCCCGAATGAAAATATTCTGGCTAACCGAGTTGGAAGCATGCTAAGTCTTTCGGATACTTCATTTAACTGGATAATTGTTCTGTTGCTTACCGGAATCATTGGCGGACTCGCATCGGGGTTCTCTGGACTTTCAGGGTTTTACTTTAAAGAAGCGATTAAGAAGAGTTGAGAGTGGACAGTTGAGAATGGAGAATGGACAAATTTGATGATTGGTTCATTGTAGATTTTGTTGACATTCCCTTGATTTTTTATTATACTTAGAATTAGTATTTGCTTCAAGTTAATATTTCTTCCAAAGAATTTCATGCAAACCTTATATTGACCTTATAGGGCCCTTATACTGACTTTATACCGATATAGGTATAGGATAACAAGTCTTAAGCGAGGCTCAACCCTCTCGGGTATCAGGGCTCATTTGATAATTAGTACTATAGAGATTAGGGAATAGCAAAATGACTGGTTCAATTAGCAATCCAATCCATTCTCAACTCTCCATTCTCAACTCTCAACTAACAACACATTTCCTATCTTTGTACGTGCAAAATCTTAACCCGAATCGTATTTTCTCTGTTTCAAATTCTCAGGAATTTGAGCAACTGGCACTTGAGATATTTGATTATCAGGTTAGAAATTGTGAGGTTTATGGACAATTTGTCAACAATCTTGGGATTGATATTCGGGAAGTAAAAGACCTAAAAAGTATTCCCTACTTACCAATAGAATTCTTCAAAACTCAGAAAATCAGCAGTTCTAAAGAACAAGCAGATATAATTTTCAGCAGTTCAGGCACTACCGGACTAAGTCAGAGCAGACATTTTGTAGATGATATTTATTTATACATTCAAAGCTACAGAACAGCATTTAAATTGTTTTATGGTGAGATCAGCAACTACACAATTTTGGCTTTGCTGCCCTCCTACCTGGAACGTGAAGGTTCATCATTGATTTATATGGTCAATGACCTGATTGGTCTAAGCAAACATCAAAAAAGCGGGTATTTTCTTGACGATCATGATCTTTTGAAGCAGACACTTGGGGAACTCAAAGCTTCTAAAGTCCCTACCATCCTGATCGGTGTAAGCTACGCCCTGATGGATTTTTTGGAAAGCCATTCCATCGAATTTCCGGAACTTATTGTTATGGAAACCGGCGGTATGAAAGGAAAACGACGCGAAATTTTGAGAACTGAACTCCATGAAGTGCTTTGTGCAGGTTTTGGAGTTCCTGTAATCCATTCAGAATATGGAATGACGGAGTTGCTCTCACAAGCCTATTCTAAAGGATCAGGGATTTTTCAGACTCCACCATGGATGAAAGTCAGCATCAGGGATACTAATGATCCGCTAACTCTTCTGGAAAATGAAGCTACCGGCGGGCTAAATATTATCGATCTCGCAAATATCCACTCCTGTTCGTTTATAGCCAGCCAGGATCTTGGAAAATGCTATGCAGATGGCAGTTTTGAAGTATTGGGCAGATTCGACAACAGCGATATCAGGGGATGTAATTTGCTGGTGCAGTAATAAGATTGAGATGTGAGATTTGTGATATGAGAAAAGAACAAGGATCAAAGACTAAAGACCAAAAAAATTATGGCTGCTTCATATTAAATGAAGCAGCCATAAAACTTAAAACTTATAACCTATAACTTACAACTTGCCTACTAAGCTCCCAAGGTCCAACCATTGCGATACTCCCTCTTAACGAACTGATTGGCTTCATCAAAATTAGTGATTTTCATATTTGGCCCATCCCAAAGCAGTTTTTTATATCTTCCGGGATATGTAAAACCATTTCCGGCAGCATTGGGCTTACGGATATCAAAACCGCGGATTGCTAAATTACCCATTAAAAGGGCTTCAGTTAGAGGGCCTGCAATAGAAAAGTCAGAGCTAAGCTCCTGTTTTCCATAACCTGCTATTGCCGCATCTACCCATTGGGTGTAATGCCCGGCCTCTTGTCCCGGAACCCTAGCAAATGTTGCAGGGACATTGATTTCAGTGTTGCGTGATGCAGGAAGAAGTCTTGGGTTTTTACCGTAGGTATCGCAAAGCATTTTACCTTTAGTACCAATAAATAATACTCCGTTACCACCATCTCCAAATATCTCATCAGGTCCTAACTCCTGCGGACGGGCAGGTTGAATTCCACCATCCATCCAATGCATTTTAACCTCTGCATTGTTTTGTTTGCCCGAGTTAAAAGTCATAATCACATGGGAAGACGGAGGGCAGCTTTCAGGGAAATATCCTCGTTTAAACTGATCCACATACACACTTCCTACACTGCATTCTACATCGGTAGGATATTTCAGTCCTAAAACCCGGAATGGGGCATCCACAAGATGACAACCCATATCTCCCAATGCCCCAGTACCATAATCCCACCATCCGCGCCAGTTAAAAGGGACCAGTTTATCTACATAATTTGTCTGAGGTGCAGTTCCAAGCCATAAATCCCAGTCGAGTTCTTTTGGAATATCATTTTTTGTTGCAGGCCATGCAATACCCTGAGGCCAGACAGGCCTGTCTGTCCAGCAATAAACTGTATGAACATCACCTATCAGTCCGGCATTATACCATTCTATTAGTTTTCGGGTACCGTCGCTTGATGCCCCCTGATTACCCATCTGAGTAACTACTTTATAACGCACAGCAGCTTCAGTAAGAATTCTGGCTTCATAAATATCATGAGTGAGGGGCTTCTGAACATAAACATGTTTCTTCAACTGCATTGCCGCAAGGGTGGTAATTGCATGATTATGATCTGGGGTCGAGACCGAAACCGCATCAAAATGTTTTGATTCTTTATCAAACATCTCGCGCCAGTCTTTATAGTATTTTGCCTTTGGAAAATTTTTAACCGATCCTGCAGCCCTGCGGTCATCTACATCACATAAAAATCCAATTTCTGCCTTCCCTCCACTCGCAAAACCGGTAAGGTCGCTCGCTCCTTTACCGCCGGCACCTACACCGGCAACCACCAAACGATCACTTGGTGCAATAAAACCCTTACCTCCCAATACATGGCGGGGTACAATCATAAAACCTGCCGCTGCTAAAGCGGTGGTTTTTACAAAATCTCTTCTGGAACTACCAGATTTTTTTTCTTCCTTCATAAAAATAGTTCAGAGTAATAAAAATTGTTTCATTTAAGCCCAGGCACGGTCGCCTTTCTTGTAAGGCAGATTTCCGTTATAACTTCCGGGTGTTTCAACATACTTCAGGGCCTTTGTTGCTCCAAGTTCTGAGGTAAAAAAGCCCAAAAGGGTCAATTCCTTCATCATTCTAAAATAATGAGCGGGATCTTCTGCCGACTTCTTTTCAGTGTAGGCCTTTTGCTCAGTGTCCAGTGTAGTGAGATATGAAGTACGTTCCTCCGGACTGCAGTCCATAAAGTTTTTACCATTCTTATCCTTACATCCCTTGTCCAGGCTCTGTATTCCTGCTTTAAAAATTTCCTGATCCGCCTTAGTATAACAATCCTTCACCATCACATTCATAAACTCACCAACCTTAGCTTCTTTAGCTCCTGGTGTGTTTGTTTTAGGCAGGATGGTCTCGGCTATCTCATTTAGGAGGTCAGTGGTGGACTTATCAAAAAAATCTGAAGTCTGCTGATTGCTCGAATTACATCCGTATTCAAGAAATATACTTGAACCGATAATAGTTCCTCCCAAAATCCAGCTAACTTTCTGTATTGCTTCTCTTCTGTTCATAATTTCCTGAATTAAATATTTCCCTTTTTCAATTCACTTACCGCATGATCAACAGCTCGAGCTGTTAGTGCCATATAAGTCAATGATGGATTCTGACAGGCAGCCGAAGTCATCGCAGCACCATCGGTTACAAATACATTTGGTGCATCCCAAACCTGATTAAATTTATTTAGCACTGAGGTTTTCGGATCCAGTCCCATACGGGCAGTTCCCATTTCATGGATTCCCTGTCCAAGGGCATAACCTGTATCGAATGTTTTCACATCCTTAAGTCCTGAATTTTCAAGCATTTCCTTTGCATCTTCCATCATATCCATTCTCATTTTCAACTCATTTTCCTTGATCTCGGCATCAATTGCTAAAACATTCAAACCCCATTTATCTTTTTTGGTCTTGTCGAGGCTGACTTTATTTTCATGATAAGGGAGTGTCTCGCCAAAAGCAGTGATACCCATCGTCCATGCACCCGGTTCGCATAAAGCATCTTTGAAATCAGCTCCAATATTCATTTCGGCCACATTACGACCCCAGCCTTCCCGACTTGCTCCACCCTGGTAACCGAATCCCCGAATATAATCCCGCTTATCATTTCCAATATTCCGAAATCGTGGGATATAGATTCCCGTTGGTCTTCGTCCAAAATAATATTTATCCTCAAACCCTTCCATTTTACCGGATGCTCCAAGACGGAAATGATGATCCATCAGATTATGTCCCAATTCTCCGCTGCTGCTTCCAAGTCCGCCATCCCAGATATCTGTTGCCGAATTCATTAGAATCCAGGTGGAATTAAGTGTAGATGCATTCAGGAATATCACTTTTGCAAAGTATTCATAAGTCTTGTTGGTTTCTGCATCAAGCACTTCAACACCTTTCGCCTTTTTGGTATCCTTGTCATAAAGTATCTTAGTGACAATTGAAAATGGACGCAAAGTTAAATTACCTGTCGCTACTGCCGCTGGCAGGGTTGAAGACTGGGTACTAAAATATCCCCCGAAAGGGCAACCCAAAGAACATTTGCTGCGGTACTGGCAATTTGTACGTCCGGGAAGTGCCTTTGTTAAATTAGCTGCTCTGCCAATGACCATGTGCCGGTCACCTTTATAATGTGCTTTAATACGGGCAGCTACCTCTTTCTCAACCACATTCATTTCCATACTGGGCTGAAACTCACCATCAGGAAGCTGAGCTAAACCATTTCTGGTCCCGCTTATTCCTGCAAAGCGCTCCACATGGCTGTACCATTTCTCAAGATCCTTATACCTGATAGGCCAGTCGACTGCAATACCATCTTTTAAGTTAGCTTCAAAATCCATTTCGCTAAGACGATAACTTTGGCGCCCCCACATCAATGATCTCCCCCCTACATGATATCCCCGATACCAGTCGAAACGCTTGACTTCGGTATATGGACTATCCTGATCACTAGACCAAAAATTTAAATTCTTTTCGCTTAGCGGGTAGTCTCTTTTTAATACCGGATAATCTTCGATCATCTGCTGGGTGCGACCGCCTCTGTGTGGGAACTCCCAGGGACCCTTTGTCGCATTTTCATAGCCCTTTACATGTTCAACGTTGCGACCACGTTCAAGCATGATAGTTTTCAGACCCTTTTCTGTGAGTTCCTTGGCAGCCCAGCCACCACTGATTCCCGAACCGATCACTATTGCATCATAAATATTGTCAGCCATATTTAATTTGTTTTAATAATTCAATTTATTTTTAATCAATGAGCAAAGAATAAGGAACATGGACATAATCGTCTTTACTCTTTGATATATAATTTTATTATTTAATCTCTATTTCCATTTTGATGAAGGAGCAAAGAATAAGGAACAAAGACATAACCGTCTTTATTCCTTGTTTCTTGTTCATTGATCAATTCGCTATACATCACATATCCTGACGGCATCCTTCAGCGATCCTGCTTTATCTGGGTTCAAAGGAATAAATTCCTGAGCTACATATCCATTAAATCCGGTTTCAAGTATTGCCCTCATAATTGCAGGATAATTAAGTTCCTGTGAATCATCTATCTCATGACGACCGGGCACTCCGGCAGTATGATAATGAGCAATATACTGGTAGTTGTCCTTTATCGTTCTGATTACATCCCCCTCATCAATTTGCATATGATAAACCTTGTTATTCCAGCCCTTTTCCAAACTGATCTCTGCTCCATTGCACATAGTAGAACTAAGTTCGTATTTTTTTAGTACAGGCCAGTCCGAAGGCCCAAGCAGGTCGATACCGACCAGCCCGATTTCCTTCGCAAGTATGCAAAGCACTTCGATCGAAAGCTCATCAAAACACCATCGGCAAACTGATTGATTAATATTACCTTTTAATGATTGAATCTTAAGCATTTATTTGAAAATAATAAGACCAGTAAATAATCTATTAAGATTTAATTAATACTCTCATCTTTACTCCTTTCAGAATTTTCCTTACTCTGATTGAAGGTAAAAAAGAATAATACCGCAACCACAGCCGCTATAGATGCAGCAAGCATCCATATTTTTTCCCAGTCGTACTGAGTTTCTGAAACTTTATATGCATCACTTACTATTCCGGCAACCCAGAAACCGATTAACATTCCAATACCATAAGTGACCAGGGTAATTAAACCCTGGGCGGCACTTTTATATTTTTCGCATGCTTTTGAATTCGTGTATATCTGCCCCGAAACAAAGAAAAAGTCGTAGCAGATACCATGTAATGCGATTCCAACAATAAGCATGGATGTCAGTTCATCTGCATTTCCATAAGCAAACAGGGCATATCTGATGGCCCATGCGATCATTCCCACTAAAATGGTCTTTTTAAATCCGAATCTGCTAAAGAAAAGGGGCAGGAGCAGCAGAAATAAGACCTCTGATACCTGCCCGATGGTCATTTTCCCTGTGGGGTTTTCCATTCCGATTTCGGAAAGAAAAAGGTTTGCATTCTGATAATAAAATGCCAGCGGGATACAGATTAGTATAGATGAAACAAAGAAGATCAGAAAATTCCTGCTTTTAAGCATTTTGAGAGCGTCAAGGCCCAATAAGGATGCTAAGGGAACCTTTTCTCCTTTAAATACTGTAGGCGGAGTTTTTGGGAGGCTGAAACTGAAAAGTCCCAGTATCACTGAAGATATCCCTGACATCGCAAAGGTATTTCTTAAAAGACCATCCGATACTCCTTCTGATGAGTCCCAGTTAAATAAGAAACTGATGCATAAACCCGCAATGATCCAGCCAATTGTACCCCATATCCGAATCGAAGAGAACTCCTTTTCGGCACTTTTCATCTGGTTGAAAGAAATTGAATTAACCAATGCAAGGGTAGGCATAAAGAGGATCATATATCCAAAAACATAAGGATAAAATTCCGCAAAGTCAGTTGCATAATACATCTGGGACATCAGAATAGCTCCAATCAGATGAAGAATTCCAAGTATCCTTTCGGCATTAAAATACCTGTCGGCAATTAAACCGATTATAAACGGGGCAATGATAGCACCAAAGGACTGAGTGGAAAATACTGCTGCAGTTTCAGAACCATTTGCGAGCAGATTCCTGCCAAGAAAAGTGCCAAGTGTAACAAACCATGAGCCCCAGATAAAAAATTCGAGGAACATCATGAGCGATAATTTAATGCGGGTGAACAGGTTCATAAAATGCTTGATTTAACTAAAATAAGTAGCGGAATAAAAAAGATGACCTGCGAATCAGATGACTCATATAAAATCTAAAATTAGTTAAATTCAGATCTAATTGTAAAAAATACACCATCAAATCTAAACAAGACCATTTATATCCCTTTTATATATTCAAGGGGGATATTTCTTTAGTTTGTTTGAAATAAATGTATATTTTTATTTTTAATAATCATACTCAATTAAATACCATCCTGATCTTTTAACTGGAAGATAACACCTTCAGAATATAAAAATAACCATGAAAAGAATTTACAGACTGTTGCCATTCTCTTTGTTAATACTTGCCCTTTTTGCCTTCACAAAATGGGAACAGGCAGTCAAACCCAGAGTTCTTGTTTTTAGTAAAACTGCAGCTTACAGGCATGAGTCAATTGCAGCAGGCAAGACAGCGCTGATCAAATTGGGTAAGGAAAACGGATTTCTTGTCGATACGACAGAAAACGAAAAGTATTTCAATGATGATTCCCTGAAAAACTACTCAGCAGTAATTTTCCTGAGTACTACCGGAAATATATTAAACAGTCCGCAGCAAATGAGTTTTGAAAGGTTTATACAGGCCGGTGGCGGTTACGTCGGAATCCATGCAGCAGCTGATACTGAATACGATTGGGAATGGTATGGAAAATTGGCTGGGGGATATTTCAAAAGCCATCCAAAGATTCAGGAAGCTACGATGATTGTGAATGACCGTACACACCTTTCAACCAAACATCTTGATGAAAAATGGATTCATAGAGACGAATGGTACAATTACAAAAATTTGAATCCGAATGTAAAGGTTTTGATTTCTCTTGATGAAAAGAGTTATACTGGCGGAGAGAATGGAGATTATCATCCTATTGCATGGTACCATGAATTTGATGGAGGAAAAGCCTTTTATTCAGGTATGGGACATACCAGTGAATCATACTCAAACCAACTTTTCCTTAAACATCTTCTTGGAGGTATAAAATATGCGATAGGCAATAATATTCCATTAAATTATACAAAAGCCAAAACTCAGCAGGTACCTGAAGAAAACCGCCTAGTAAAAACTGTTCTGACTACAGGAACTTTGTTTGAACCAACTGAAATGGCTATTCTTCCTAATCTGGATATCCTACTGGTACAAAGAAGGGGTGAAATCATGCTATACAAAGAGAAAAGCAAAAGTATTTCACAGGTTGGGTATTTGAATGCTTATCACAAGACCGCAGTTGCGGGAGTTAATGCTGAAGAAGGGGTGCTGGGAATTGCAACAGATCCGGCCTACACCGAGAATAATTACATATATATCTTCTACAGTCCGATAGACACCTCAGTAAACCGACTCTCAAGGTTCAAATTTGTGAACGATAAGCTGGATAACTCATCTGAAAAAGTAATCATGGAATTCTATTCTCAGAGAGAAATTTGCTGCCATACCGGAGGTTCAATTGCCTTTGGCCCCGATGGACTATTGTATGTTTCGGCTGGTGATAATGCCACACCTTTTGATGTACCCAAGCAGACTTTTGTGAATAAAGGCTACGGGCCGATGGATAATCGCCCCGGGCTTGAACAATATGATGCCAGAAGATCCTCAGGTAATACCAATGACCTTCGTGGAAAAATCATGAGGATAAAGGTAAATGAGGATGGCAGCTATAGTATTCCTGAGGGGAATTTATTCCCGCCTAATACTCCTGGAACAAGACCTGAAATTTATGTAATGGGAAACAGAAATCCATACCGTATCTCCATCGACAAGAAAACAGGATTTCTTTACTGGGGCGAAGTAGGACCGGATGCGAATGCTGATAGTCCTGAAAGAGGTTCAAGAGGCTATGATGAATTGAATCAGGCCAGAAAAGCGGGCTTTTTCGGATGGCCATTTTTCGTTGGAAATAATTACCCTTACCGGGCATACGATTATACTAATGGAACAATTGGTGAAGCTTTTGATCCTGCAAAGCCATATAATAATTCACCAAACAATACTGGTCTGGAATATCTTCCTCCTGTATCACCTGCATTTATTTGGTACCCTTATGCAGCTTCAAAGGAATTTCCTCAGGTGGGTACCGGAGGTAGAAATGCAATGGCCGGACCAGTTTATCATACTGAACTGTATCCAAAAGAGACGCGTTATCCTGATTATTATAACAACAAACTATTTATGTACGACTGGATCCGGGGTTGGATAAAGGCAGTGACCATGAAGCCTAATGGCGATTATGATAATATGGAAGCCTTTATGCCAATGACAAACTTTTCATCTCCGATCGATATGGAACTGGGACCTGATGGCCGCATCTATATCCTGGAGTATGGTAAAGGTTGGTTCTCAAAAAATCCGGATGCTGGGATCTCCAGAATTGATTTTGTTGCCGGCAACCGCCCTCCAAAGATTAAAGAATTAATCGTAAGCAAAACAAGTGGAGTGCTTCCATTTAAATTGCAGGCTAAAGTTGAAGCCATCGATCCGGATAAGGATAAAATGAATTATGTATGGGAGCTTGGCAATGGTATCAAGAAATCAACCATCCTGCCAAGTATTGAACATACATATACCAAAGCGGGAGAATATGCGATCAGCGTTCTGGCAATCGACAGAAATTTTGCAATCACCAATAGTAGTCCTGTAACTATTTCTGCAGGAAATGCACAACCCAAAGTAGGTATTCAACTAAAAGGAAATCAAAGCTTTTATTTTGTCGGAAAACCTGTTGAATACGATGTAACTGTCAGCGATGAGGGTTCTACGGTTAATAAAAATACCATTTATGTAGCGAATAATTATACGAAAGGAACAGACCTTGCGGGAACATCAATGGGACATCAGGTATTTACAGAAGCGCAGGCCGGACAGGCTTTGATGCTTAAATCAGACTGCCAGTCTTGCCATCAGGTAAATACCAAATCCATTGGGCCTTCGTATTCCCAGGTTTCTACAAAATACCAGAATGATCCAAATGCGGTTAGCTATCTGGCGGCAAAGATTATCAAAGGAAGTGGCGGAACTTGGGGAGAAGTAGCTATGCCAGCTCACTCGGCCATGAGCGATGATGACGCAAAGAAAATTGCTCAATGGGTTTTATCATTAGAGGATAAAGGTGTAAACAAAGCCACGCTACCCACTCAGGGAAGTATTATTCCTGTACAAGAATCTGAAAATAATATTTTTAGCATCTACGCCTCTTATACTGATCAGGGACAGGCCGGGTTAAAACCTCTTACGGGCTCCACTACAGTATATCTGAGGAGCAATATATTTCATGCAAGAGAAATTACAGAAAGAACAAGAATTGGCTTGAAAGATTCAACCAATACCGGTTTTCTGATCTATCCACAGAATAACGGATGGTTCAAACTAAGCAATTTGGATCTGTCGGGAATCAGGAATTTAGAATTTGCAAACCTTTCAAAAGGCGGCGGGGGAGTGTATACTATGGAGATCCGCGCGAATTCAGAGACCGGGGCGCTTATCGGGAAAGGCAGTTTTACGGATGGAGAAATTCCGGATCAGCAAAGCAATACCCTTGTTCAGCTTAACCTTCCAGCCGACATGAGGATAAACAGCTTGTTTGTACTTTTTGTATCCGACACTAAAAATTTAAAACCAAGGCCACTTCTCAAAACTGTTACTTTCAAGGCGGAGTAAATTTTTAAAAAAAGGATATGATATTGCAACTAAAACTCATTCTCCCGTGCTTTTGTCTGCTTGCCTTGTTTGCATGCAATTCGGCAAAAGAAAAAGATCTTGGAATAACATCTGATAGCTCATCTATTTATAATCTGCAATCCAAAGCTGCATTTCAAAAAATCATCGATGGTAAAAACACAGATTTATTTATTTTAAGAAATAAGAATAGTGCAGAGGCTGCTTTCACAAATTATGGTGCCAGAATCCTGAGCCTTGGCATACCCGACCGATCAGGTAAATTAACAGATGTGGTAGTGGGCTTCCCAGATGTTGAGGCCTATCAGAAATCTACGGAGCCTTATTTTGGAGCTACCATCGGGCGTTACGGCAATCGCATTGCAAAGGGAAAATTCATACTCGATGGTAAAGAGTACTCTGTTTTTATCAATAACAGTCCGAATGCCCTTCACGGCGGTAAAAAAGGATTTCAGGATGTGGTTTGGGATGTCAAGCAATTAAATGATCAAACTTTAGAGTTTAGCTATTTGTCAAAAGATATGGAAGAAGGATTCCCCGGTAATCTGCAGGTGAAAGTTATTTATACATTGTCTGATGATAATGAGCTCATGATTAACTATGAAGCATTTACTGATAAGAAAACGATTGTGAATCTGACAAATCATGCATTTTTCAATTTAAATGGGGAAGGAAGTGGCAGTATCCTAAACCATACCCTACAGATTAATGCAGAGCAATATACACCTGTAGATTCAACTCTTATTCCAATAGGAAAAATGGAATCTGTTGCAGGCAGTCCATTTGATTTCCAAAAAGTAACAAGAATAGGCGACAGAATTGATGATGATAATATTCAGTTAAAGTATGGGAAAGGTTATGATCATAACTATGTTTTAATTCCTAGTAAAAGTGGCGTAATGAAAGCTGCTGCAATTGTAACAGGAGAAAAATCAGGGATTGTCATGGAAGTATTTACGCAGGAACCAGGTCTTCAATTTTATAGCGGAAATTTTATGCAGGGCAAAAACAACTTTAAGGGGGGCAGTAAAGATGATTTCAGAACTGCATTCTGCCTCGAAACACAGCATTTCCCCGACTCACCAAATCAGCCTGCATTCCCAACAACTATTCTGAATCCCGGAGAAGTCTATAAAACAACTACTGTTTATAAATTTTCAGTTAAAAAAAAATCCTGAGTTAAATCAGGATTATTTCTGGCAGAATAGAACAAAATTTTATATTTAATATCGATTTTATACGAATAATTTTTTGCCCTATATGATGAAAAGAAAATTAAGAATGGGAATGATTGGCGGCGGTAAAGATGCCTTTATCGGAGCCATTCACCGCATTGCAGCTAATATGGATGGGCTAATTGAGCTTGTATGCGGAGCCCTGAGTTCCAGTCCCGAAAAAGCCCTCGAAAGTGGCAGAACCCTCTTTCTTGCAGAAGACCGGATTTATCCGAATTATGAAGAAATGATCCTTCAGGAGAGTCGCCTCCCTGCCAATGAGCGGATGGATTTTGTAAGTATTGTCACTCCAAATCATGCCCACTTTGCTCCCGCAATGATGGCTCTGGAACATGGTTTTCATGTTGTGATTGATAAACCGATCACTTTTACGCTTGAAGAAGCTAAACTATTGAAGAAAAAAATCGAAGAAACTGGTCTCAGTTTATTGCTGACTCATACCTATGCCGGTTATCCTATGGTTAAACAGGCCAGGGAAATGGTTAAAGCAGGTGAATTGGGCAAGATCAGAAAGATTATTGTAGAATACCCGCAGGGATGGTTAAGCAGATTATCCGAAAAGGATGGAAACCCACAGGCTGCATGGCGAACTGACCCCGCAAGATCAGGAAAAAGCGGATGTATGGGCGATATTGGAACCCATGCTGCACATCTTGCTGAATACATCAGCGGATTAAAGATTATAAAATTATGTGCAGACCTCAGCATTGTGGTTGATGGAAGAGCTTTGGACGATGATGGCAATGTGCTTCTAAAATTTGATAATGGATCAAATGGAGTTTTGATTGCTTCCCAAATCGCCGCGGGAGAAGAAAATGCACTCCGGATCAGGGTATATGGTGAAAAGGGAGGGCTCGAATGGGCACAGCAGGAACCTAATACTTTAATTCTGAAATGGCTGGATGCACCGGTTCAAATTTTAAGAGCAGGCGGACATAAGCTTTCAAGCTATGCTGCGTTTAACAGCCGCACACCCGGAGGGCATCCCGAAGGATATCTTGAAGCGTTTGCTAATCTTTACCGAAATTTTGCTTTATGCATTTCAGCAGAAAATGAAGGTAAAAAAGCAGCAACCGAAGCATACGACTACCCCTCAGTTGAGGAAGGAATAAGAGGAATGGCTTTTATCAATAATGTTGTAAAAAGCAGTTTAAGTAATGAAAAATGGACAAATTTTGAAGTTTAAAAATAGATTATGACTACAATAAAAGGACCCGCAATATTTCTTGCACAGTTTTTAGGTGATACTGCACCATTCAATAGCCTCGAATCAATCTGTAAATGGGCAAAAAGTCTTGGTTTCGAAGGCGTACAAATACCAACCTGGGATCCACGATGTATTGATCTTCAAAAGGCTGCAGAAAGTAAAACCTATGCCGATGAAATCAAAGGGATTGTTAATTCCTGTGGTATGGAGATTACTGAGCTATCTACCCACCTGCAGGGACAATTAGTCGCTGTGAATCCGGCATACGATCTGCTTTTCGATGGTTTCGCTCCTGCGAGTGTACATAACAATCCAAAAGCCCGTACAGAATGGGCTGTTCAACAATTAAAATATGCGGCAATTGCCTCAAAACACATGGGAATCACTGCTCATGCAACATTCAGCGGTTCCCTATTGTGGCATACCTGGCATCCATGGCCACAAAGGCCAGCAGGACTTGTTGATGCAGGTTTTAAAGAATTAGCCAGGCGCTGGCTGCCGATCCTGGATCATTTTGACCAGCATGGTGTGGATGTTTGTTATGAAATCCATCCGGGAGAGGACTTATTTGATGGGGTAACCTATGAAATGTTCCTGGAGAAAGTAAACAATCATTCAAGAGCCTGCCTGCTTTACGATCCATCTCATTTTGTATTGCAATGCCTTGATTATGTTCAATACATCGATCATTACCATGAACGCATCAAAGCATTCCATGTTAAAGATGCTGAATTCAATTCAACAGGCAAGCAGGGCACGTTTGGAGGATACCAGAATTGGGCCGACAGAGCTGGCCGGTACCGCTCTCCCGGAGACGGACAGGTTGATTTCAAAAGAATCTTCAGTAAACTGACCCAATACGATTTTAAAGGCTGGGCGGTGATGGAATGGGAATGCTGTATCAAGCATCCTGAAGATGGAGCACGCGAAGGGGCAGCTTTTATCAAAGATCATATTATCAGGGTAACTGAAAGGGCATTTGATGATTTTGCAGGTACCGGAAGCAATGAGGAGTTTAACCGAAAAATTCTCGGTATTTAATTATTAATCACTAATTTCACTTCAATAAATCATCAAAAAATCATGAAAAAAATACTAATCGTTCTAGGAGTTTGCAGCATTATTTTGGCATGTAATAGTGCTGAAAAAACAGAAAGTACAGAGGATACCACATCCGCAGTTGAACAAGTTGTCCCTGAGACAAGTGCTGCTTCTGCAGCGGGCACAGGTTCTGCAAAAGGAGAGCAATTGATTGGTGCTTCTGATTGTTTAACCTGCCATAAGGTTGAAACAAAAATTGTTGGTCCATCTTATATTGATGTGGCAAATAAATACGAAGCTACTGAAGCAAACATTGAGTTGTTAGCCGGTAAAATCATTAATGGAGGATCAGGTTCATGGGGCGAAATCCCGATGGCACCACACGCTGCCCTAAGTACAGATGATGCAAAGGAAATGGTTAAATACATTCTTTCCTTAAAAACTAAATAATATGAAAAAAATCAGCCTGATTATTCTCAGTGCAGTTCTACTTTCTGGCTGTGGCTCAAGCAAAAATAGCATGAATAGCAAAGGATGGCAGAAACTATTTGACGGTAAAACAACTAGCGGATGGCATAGCTATGGTAAATCAAGCGCCGGAACCGACTGGAAAGTTGTGGATGGTGCTATTTATCTCGACGCCAAAAACAGACAAGCCGGACAAGGGGGTGATTTAACCACTAATGATTCATTCGACAATTTCCATCTCAGGATGGAATGGAAAATATCCAAAAATGGAAATAGTGGAATCATATTCTATGTAAACGAGGAATTGTCAAAATACAAATCATCTTATAATACAGGCCCTGAGATGCAGGTGCTGGATAATGATGGTCATGCAGATGGCAAAATCAATAAACACCGCGCGGGAGATTTGTATGATCTGATTGCAAGCAGTTCCGAACCTGTAAATCCTGTTGGGCAATGGAATAAAGTAGAGATCATTGCCAACAATGGCAAACTCGACTTTTTCATGAACGGCAAAAACATTGTTTCTACAACCATGTGGGATGATGACTGGAAAAAAATGATTGCCGGAAGTAAGTTCAAAACCATGCCCGGTTTCAGCATCTACAAATTCGGTAAAATCGCGATCCAGGATCACGGAGATGAGGTTTGGTACAGGAATATTGAGATTAAGAAACTGTAAATAATTGAGAGTGGAGAATTGATAGTGGAGAATTGAGAGTGGAGAGTGGAGAGTTAAAAAAGCCCGTTAAGATTAAGCTTAGCGGGCTTTTTACTAATTGATTCAGAGTTTCTTTATACCTTCTAAAACAGGGTGCTATTTGATACCTTTTGCTGTCTTCACAATTTTGACTAATAGTCTTAATAATTCATCACAATCATTGCTCAAAGTTGAAAAGATCTCCACAGACAAATATCCGGTATCATTCAATAGGCTGATCCAATAAGCAGTTTCATTGGCCTCCTTTAATGCAACATTCATCTTATGTACAAAATCAGCCCGGGATTGGGCATGCTGAGCTTCTCTGACGAGTGCTACAATAGCTGTCCCACTTCTAAGCAGTTGTTTGGATAAAACATATTCCTTTCTTTCCTCTACAAGTAGTTTATAGATAGCCACTACTCTTATGGCAAAACAATAAGATTTGGTTGCAACTATAATCAAGTTCGACAGAATTTAAACTGTACGAGTGTAGATATAGATATTAAATTTTCTGAGTGAAAATTATTGAATGGTGTCAACTAATTAGTAAATGGAGAATTGAATGCGGATTCTCCACTCTCAATTCTCCACTCTCAACTCTCAACTAAATTCTATTGCGATTTCCCGCGGGCAAGAATAGGCAAAATCTTTTCAACTTTACCATTCCGGATACCGTACATGAAATCATATAGGTTAACCACAGGATCACAATGTGGTACAATTACTTCAAATTTATCTCCTACTTTATAGGTTTTGTTTGGATTGACAATTTTTACTGATCCGTACTCATCTGAACCAGCATTATAATCAAAATCAGGCTCTCCTATTATTTTTCCGTGAGGCACGTTCAGGGTTAAAGCCTTTGCTCCGGAATCCGTTACATATTTACCTGCTTTGGAATCATTGATAATAGTAGCCATTACCGTTAGAGATGGATCAAAATCATCCATTATCTTTTGATTGTTAGCACCGCCAATGATCATATATTGATGATCCATAAACAAATAGCTCCCAGCCTGAACGTCAGTAAATCCAGGAATTTCATACATCATATCATAAGTGCCCGTACCACCCCCACTGAAAATCTCCATATTTAAACCGGATTTCTTCATTAATTCATAACTACCAACAACCGGTTCAAAAGCTTTAAATGCCTGTGCTTTACGAGCCATGAAACCTTCAACATGTTGAACAGCTCCATCATATGCCAGAACACCGTGGAACTTCAAATTAGGTGCTTTATCTACAAATTGTGCAAGTGCCAATGCCGGTTGCCCATTTGCTATACCCGATCTGTTGATCACATCCAGATCAACAACAACATCTGCAATGATACCAGCAGCCTTAGCTGCATCCTGAAGATCTCTGGCATTCTGCATATTATCAACAGCCTGAATGAAGCCTTTATACTTCTTTCTCAAAGCCATTGCATGATTGATTTTCGATACTGATATATTAACACCAGTCATCAATACATTCTGAATCCCATTAACCAGCATCGCTTCCGATTCTCCGAGCTTCGCAGCACATATACCTACAGCACCAGCCGCAACCTGCATTTTTGCTATAGCCGGACATTTATGCGTTTTAACATGGGGACGAACACCTGTACCTGTACCCTGCAACCGGGTATGGATATGTTTAATGTTCTTTTCCATTTTATCAAGGTCGACACATAAAGCCGGAGTATCGAGGTCCCATTTTGACTTGCCAATATCAGATGATTTGACATCAATTAAAGTCTCGGCACTTAAAGAAGGTGACCATAAGGAAGCAGCTCCCGCAAAAGCACTTGCCTGTAAAAATTTTCGGCGATTGAAAGAATTAGACATTGTTCACAATTTAAATTAGTTTTAGTTTCTGTTTAAATGTAAAAAAAATAATCAATAATATGTAGCTGCCTAACTGATAGCAGATTCGAAAAAATATCAATCCTGCAGAATCACAATAAGGAAATTTATTTTCTTTCAGGTTAAATAATTATTGATTGAATTTATAAGATCTCATGAATAACAGCCAGATTAATATGCATCACATTAGCTTAAGCCCCTGAAGAGAAAGAAATCCAAACCAAAACCTGTTTTACAGTATATCATAAATTAACAATCCGCTTGCTGCAAAAATTCATGTACCAATTTTGATACTTGGTGTTCAATACCAAATTCTAATTGAAATCTGGGAATACCCCTATCAGCAATGACTAAACCTGATTAAGCGATGAGATGGGTATTGAACATTTATCTGGTTACAAAAATCTTGTTGATTAATAATGGTCTGATTAATCCTGTTGATTTTAATTCTCTGGATAAATACCAATTCTCTGAAGTAACAAGGAAGCATTAAAGGTTTTACACTCCCCTTCTTTTAGTTTATAATCGAACTTCATTTCCCCTTCTTCCATTTGGATATCAAAGTAATAGTTACGGATATACTCAGGATATTTCTGTTCAAGTGCGGCTATTTGCAAATCATGGGTAGCGACAATACCTACCGCATTTTGGGAGATCAGCTTTTCGATTACAGCCTTTGATCCGAGATATTTATCTACCGAATTAGTCCCTCTCAACATTTCATCAATCAGGAAATAAACTTTGCCTGAATTATCCAGCATCTTAATCAAAGCCTGTAAACGATCAAGTTCTGCTTTAAAAGTAGATGTGCTTTCATTCAGGGAATCGCGGATACGCATATAAGTAAAAATCAGCATGCGACTGACTTCCATTGAAATTGCGCAGGATGGCGCACCACTTAAAGCAAGAACGGTATTGATTCCCAAAGTGCGCAAAAAAGTACTTTTCCCTGCCATATTAGAGCCAGTGATAATATCTATTTTCAACTCATCATCCAGCAGATAGTCGTTATCAACCCTTAGTTGGGATGGGATTAATGGATGCCCGATAGCTTTGGCACTTAATGTGTATTTTTCCTGCTCAATAATTTCTGCAAAACACCATTCAGGATAATTAGTATTCAAGGAACTCAAACTGATTAATGCTTCGAAGGAAGCAAGTACATCAAAAGCCTGTTTAAGTCCTTCATCATTCTCCTTTTTCCAATTTTCAATTGCAAATAACTGCCGGATGTTCCACAACATCACGACATTCAGAATTCCCCCTACCGCCGTAAGCCCGAAAGTAAGATGGCTGATAAGCAAAGAGAAACGTTTGATCTGCTCCGAAAGTTTCTCCTCCCCCTTCCCTTTCAAATCTTCTTCAAGTTGCCGGCACATGGGCGACTTCCAGTCTTCATCTATCACCGCTGTAATGGCATCGGAAAAATGATTCAAAATCCTGCTCATTTTACCAATCATGCTATCGATTTTGAGGATTCTTGTAGTATAACTTTGCGTCAGGATCAAATTGAAGCTTATCAGGCCTGTGAGCAGAATGAGTAACGCAGGAATGAACCAGGACCCGATTGCTATGATCAGAAATAATATGGGAATCCAGCGAACATAAACTTTTAACCAGGAGGCGGGCTTATCAAGTCTTATTTTCAAAAATTTGAACAGCTCAGCAGATTGGTCATCAGTTGCTTTATTTGCAAAAAGTAGAACAGCCTGAAAATGATGTTTCCAAATTAAATTTGTACCTAATTCTATTACTGCAGCTTGTCTATCTCTGATAACAGCTACGGAAGCAGGTTTCTTAAGCCAATCAGCCAATTTAGCAATACCCCCACTGGTCGCAGAACGGTTAAGCATCCCGAATAGAGAACCTTTACCAAAAATATCCAGATCGGATGAATAAGGATGAAGATCATCACTAAATACTGAACCTTCGGAATAGATATTTTGCTTTCGATCAAGGCTGTTTAATTCGTTGGAATGAACCATGCTCAAATTCCGGAAATAATCAACTTGCCTTTGAAATCGTACCTGTCTGGCAACAAGCCATGCAAAACCAATGATAAGCGACAAGACCAGTACTAAAGCAAGCCAGATCAGATTGTAACTTATAGTCTGATAAAACAGGAAAATTCCGGCAATTAGTACAAAAAGACGCAAAAATGAATAAATATTGATTTGATGTTCAAATCGCTTTATTTCAGCTTCGCATTCAAGTTGCTTCTCATGATAATACTCTCTGACAGGTTTCAGCAAATTTTATTTATAAGGATTAAATTCAACTCTTTGGATTTCAGGACTCAGGCCGGATTAAGTAGCAATAATCAGATAATAATTCTTTTTACCTTTTTGAGCAACCAGAAATTTACCTCTGATCAGATTATCCTTAGAAAAAACCTGCGCAGGGTCGGCTACTTTTTCTTTATTGATTGATACTCCGCCTCCGCTAATCATTTTACGAGCTTCTCCTTTTGAGGGAAAAACCTGAGCTTTTTCAACCAGAAGATCTGTCAGATTGATGCCCGAAGTAAATTCTGAGCCAGAGATCTCAAACTGTGGAAGGCCATCAAAAACATCGAGTACTTCAGCATCACTCAAAGCATTAATGAATTCCAGTGAGCCGTTCCCAAATAAAAATTCGGAAGTTTTCAGGGCGGTTTCAAGAGCCTCAGCAGAGTGACTTCTTATTGTAATTTCTTCAGCAAGTGCTTTTTGAAGGGTTCTAAGATGGGGTGCCTGGTCATGCTCCCGTTCTAATCCTTCTATCTGTTCTCTGGTCTTTAAGGTAAAGATCCTAATCCAGCTTTTAGCATCAGCATCTGTAGTATTCAGCCAGAACTGATAAAATTTATAGGGCGAAGTCTTTGCAGGATCAAGCCAAACAGCACCGCTTTCTGTTTTACCAAACTTAGTTCCATCTGCTTTTTTGATCAGCTGTGTAGTAATTGCAAAAGCATTTCCGGCAGCCTTTCTTCGGATTAATTCAGTTCCGGTAACAATATTTCCCCATTGATCTGATCCGCCCATTTGTACCTGGCAATTCTTTTCTTTCCAGAGGTAATAAAAATCATAACCCTGAACAAGCTGATAGCTAAACTCCGTGAAAGACATTCCCGTTTCACCCTCAAGCCGCTTCTTTACAGAATCCTTGGCCATCATATAATTGACAGTCAGATGCTTACCCACATCCCGGATAAAATCAAGAAAAGTGAAATTCTTAAACCAATCATAGTTGTTTACCATCTCGGCACTGTTGGCACCGGTATTGAAATCAAGAAATTTTTTCAACTGATTCTCCAGGCATTTCACATTATGATTTAAAACGGCTTCAGAAAGGAGATTACGTTCGGCCGATTTACCTGAAGGATCACCCACCATTCCAGTTGCTCCGCCAACAAGTGCAAATGGCTTATGTCCTGCCCGCTGAAAATGAATTAGGGTCATGATCTGAGTCAGATGCCCTACATGCAATGAGTCAGCGGTTGGATCAAAGCCAATATAACCTGATGTCATTTGCTTATTCAGCTCATCTTCAGTACCGGGCATAATATCATGCAGCATTCCCCGCCAGCGTAATTCTTCTACAAAGTTCATTTTATCTTAAGCATCATTTGGAATGCAAATATAGCAGAATTGATAAAGCTCTGCATGGCAAAATTTTTGTAGATTTATGTTCTTCAGCTAGCTTCAGCTTGAATTAAGCAATAACAGTTCAGTTATTTAAAAACAGTGAAATGAACTTCCTTTCTCATTTTTACTTTGACAGGCACAGCAAAGACCCTAATCTGGTTTTAGGTGCAGTTTTGCCTGATCTGATGAAAAATGCCAGGAAAGACTGGAATCTGCATCCGGAAAGGAATGCAGAGCGTTTCAGCAGCGGTTTCGAAAGTTCAATTTTAAGAGGATGGAGACGACACATGATAGTGGACCGTAATTTTCATAACTCAATGTTTTTTGCAGAACACACTGCCGATATCAAAAAAGCGATCATCCCGTCACTAAAGAATTCGGTCGTTCGCCCTTCATTTTTAGCCCATATCTCGCTCGAGCTGATGCTTGATAGCACATTGCTAACACATAACCATATTCATTCAGTGGATTTCTATTCTCATCTAAGACAATCGGACAGAGAAGCGATCAACACTTTTCTTAAACTGAATGATGTTGAGGATACAAGCCAATTTTTCATTTTTTTTGATAAGTTCATCCAATCCAACTATCTGGAAAGCTATCGGGAAAGCCAAAATATCATGTTTGCCTTAAACAGAATTTGTATGCGTGTATGGAAAGACCCGCTCACAGAATATGAAATTCTTGCTCTTGGAGAAATCCTGAACGATTATCATCAAAATCTGCTGGAGAATTATATGGAGATTTTTGAGGAAATAAACGGGAAATTAATTGAGAGTGGAGAGTGGAGAATGGAGAATGGGAAATAGGGAATTGATGTTCACGGGGTAATTTAACTCTCAATTCTCCACTATCAATTCTCAATTCAAACAATTATCTTCGCTTCATGTCCCTTTTCGAAATCAAAGAACGCATTGAAAGCCTTATCAAAGAGCTTAATGAGCATAATTATAAGTATTATGTGCTGGCACAGCCTGTAATTTCTGATTTTGAATTCGACAAAAAGCTGGAGGAACTAACAGCACTGGAAAAAGATTACCCTGAATATCTGGATCCTGAATCACCCACCAGAAAAGTTGGGGGCAACATCACCAAAGAATTTCAAACTGTAAAACATAAATGGCCGATGCTTTCGCTGGGTAACACTTATAATGAGCAGGATTTGAAAGATTTTGACGAACGGGTACGTAAAGCTATTGGAAGCAACTTTGAATATGTTTGTGAATTGAAGTTCGATGGACTTTCGATCAGTCTGAGTTATGAAAATGGTAAGCTGTTAAGAGCTGTTACCCGCGGTGACGGGACACAGGGGGATGATGTGACCAATAATGCCAAAACGATACAAAGCATTCCCAATACAATCAAAGGAAGTGGGTTTTCTGAATCTTTCGACATCCGCGGAGAGGTTTTTATGCACCGCGCAGCATTCGACCGGCTGAATAATGAACGCATAGAAAACAATGAAGTTCCTTACGCTAACCCGAGGAATTTCGCCTCCGGAACATTGAAAATGCAGGATTCAAGTGAGGTAGCTAAACGTCCTCTGGATTGTTTTTTATACTTTCTTTACGCAGATAAACTTATTTATAATACCCATTGGGAAAGTCTGGAAGCCGTTAAAAAATTAGGGTTTCATGTATGTGAACACAGCAAATTGTGCAGTAATATTGAAGATGTACTCGAATTTATCCACTACTGGGATGAGAAACGATTCGGACTAAGTTATGATATTGATGGGATTGTGATTAAAGTGAATAACTACAGTCAGCAGCAGGAATTGGGTTTTACTGCAAAGTCGCCACGCTGGGCAATCTCATATAAATACAAAGCACAAGAAGTAGAAACTATACTTGAAAAAGTTACTTATCAGGTTGGACGTACCGGGGCTGTAACTCCTGTGGCGAACCTGAAACCGGTTCTTCTTGCCGGTACCACCGTAAAACGGGCAACATTGCATAATGCCAATGAAATTCAACGCCTTGACCTTCACGAAGGTGATACAGTTCTTGTTGAAAAAGGTGGAGAAATAATTCCGAAGATCATTTCTGTAAACACCTCCAAACGAAGCTATGATGCTTTGAAAATTAGCTATCCGGACATTTGTCCGGAATGCGAAAGTAATCTCATCAGAAAGGAAGGTGAAGCCGTACACTATTGTCCGAACGATGAGGGCTGTCCACCACAAATTGTTGGTAAAATGCAGCATTTCATCAGTCGCAAGGCCATGAATATAGAAGGTTTAGGGCATGAGACGATTGAAGCCTTTTACAGAAAGGGATTTATTGAACACATCTCTGATCTATACCTGCTTCATGAAAAGGAAGATCAGCTTAAAGAGATCGAGCGTTTTGGAGAACGGTCAATCAGGAATATGCTCGAAGGAATTGATAAATCCAAACAAATGCCTTTTGAAAAAGTGCTTTTCGGACTTGGAATACGCTATGTTGGCGAAACCGTAGCAAAGAAAATCGCGGCTTACTTCAAAGACATAGACAGTTTGATGAATGCCAGTTATGATGAGCTCATTTCTGTTGATGAGATTGGAGAACGCATCGCAGAAAGCATAATCGAATATTTTAAAGAACCGCGTCATAAAGAACAAATCGAAGCGCTGCGAATGCATGGTCTTCAGTTTGAATCTGTCCAAAATACAATTGTTCTTGCCAGCAATAAGCTGGAAGGCAAATCCTTCATCCTATCCGGCGTGTTTGAGAAATACAGTCGCGATGAATTGAAGGACATTATTGAAGCAAATGGGGGCAAAATTTTAAGTAGTATCTCTGCTAAACTGAATTACCTTGTTGCGGGTGATAACATGGGACCTTCTAAACTCGAGAAAGCTGTAAAGCTTCAGATTCCAATCATTTCTGACCAGGAATTAGTCGGAATGCTGCAATAATTTTGTGATAATAGCCTATTATTAACAAAATCGTTTTAATATTGAGCCATTCCGCTTAAATTAGCTGAGTTTCTATCGGATAAATATAATATAATGAACAAATTTCATGGAACAGGAGTAGCCATTATTACTCCATTTAAGGCAGACCGGTCTGTTGACCACACCGCTCTCAAAACAGTTATTGACCATATGATTAATGGTGGTGTCGAGTATATAGTTTCATTGGGAACAACCGGTGAATCAGCAACACTCAACAGTGAAGAGAAACGGGCAGTTTGGGATACCACGATCTCCCATGTGAACGGAAGGGTACCTTTGGTAGCCGGAATTGGAGGCAATAATACCTCTGAAGTATTGCATGATCTCAAGAAATTTGACTCAAAGGGATTTGACGCTATTCTTTCGGTTTGTCCATATTATAATAAACCAACTCAGGAGGGGATTTATCAACATTATAAAGCCATTGCCGAGGAAAGCCTGTTACCAATTATTCTCTATAATGTTCCGGGAAGAACCGGAGTGAATATGAGTGCAGAAACCACCCTCAGGCTTGCTCATGATTGCAAAAATATCATCGCAATGAAAGAGGCCTCCGGGAGTTTTGATCAGTTCAACAAAATTATTAAGGATAAACCTGAGGAGTTCCTGTTCATATCGGGAGATGACGCTATTGCTTTGCCCTTGATTTCGATTGGAGCAGTCGGTGTTATTTCTGTAATTGGAAATGCCTTGCCGGGAATATTTTCAACTATGGTAAGAATGTGCCTGGATGGAAAGTTTATTGAAGCACAACCCTTGCATCACAGCCTGACTGAATTTACATCTTTATGCTTTGCAGAAGGAAATCCTGGTGGAGTAAAGTCAGCAATGAAAATGATGGGAATTTGCGAGGAGCATATGAGACTGCCTCTGGTCAAAATAAGTGAATCCACTGAGGCCAAAATCAAAGCCCAACTGGAATTATTAAACCTGCTTTAGGCTAAATTATTTTTAACAAAATTTTGTTTTCTTATTTTAAGCATTGGGACACCCAGACTAAATTTGAAATAAGTTATATTTCTCCTGCTCGTGATGAAGTTTATCCAAATAACGATATACATTATCCACAGCAATACGATCGCCTGTATCCTTAAACAAATAATCTGTGGTATTGAGTTTACTGACAGAAAAAGATAACCGGGTGGGCACCAAATGACGGACCATGGTGCCTATTATTTCAAAAAAGCCGATCTCATAAAATATTTTGCCTAATAAAAATTCTGACTCAACAAGCCGGAGTTCATCAATCATCTGCACGCTGATCATTCCAATTTGTTGGCCTTCATCTTGATAAACATTCCCTAATTTACACCTGGGACACCTAAATTTGAAACAAAAACCTCCTGAAAGCAATATTTGCCCCCTTTTTTGTCAACATCTAAAAAAACGGCGTAAAACAGGAAATAACAGAATTTTAATAATTAAATTTAATTTATGAATTTAAAATTTCAAGCGATTTTTATTTTAAGTATCGTTTGTACATTCACGCTCAGTTTTGGACAGGAAACCAATATACTCCGATTAGGAAATAACAGAGAAATCTTTGTTGATAATTACCTGATTGATAAACATATCGGAACAAAGATTGCCCTTCATTCTCCACGTAATGAAGGGACGGTTTTGAAGTTTGATAAACCTTGGGAAGGCAATTTCAGTGGATATTGCACTATAATAAAAGATGCAGAACTCTTTCGTGCTTATTATCGCGGGATACCTGAGTCCGGAAAAGATGGTAATAGTAAAGAAGTAACTTGTTATGCCGAATCAAAGGATGGAATTCATTGGCAAAAACCAATTTTAAAGCTTCATAACATTAATGGTTCTTTTGAAAACAATGTCATTTTAGCCAATGAATCCCCGGCTACTCACAACTTTAGCCCATTTCTTGATACGAACCCTGATGTTAACCCTGACCAGAGATACAAGGGATTGGGAGGTGTTGGTAAAAATGGTTTAATTGCTTATGTTTCAGCGGATGGTATTCATTGGAAAAAGCTTCAAAATGAAGGTGTTTTTAAGAAAGGGGTTTTTGATTCTCAGAATGTGGCTTTTTGGTCTGAAAGCGAAAAAATGTATGTGTGCTATTTCCGAACCTGGTCAGAGGGTGGATTTACTGAGTATAAAGGATTCAGGTCAGTTAGCCGAACTACTTCCAGAGATTTTATCCAATGGTCTGAACCAGTTGTTATGACCTTTGGTGACACCCCCTATGAGCATCTATATACACACCAGACCAGTTCATACTTTAGGGCCCCTCACATCTATCTGGCTATAGGTGCCAGGTTTATGCCCAACCGTCAGGTGGTTTCAGACGAACAGGCAAAAAAGCTGAATGTGGATCCAAAATACTTCAACGATTGCTCAGATGCCATCCTGATGTCATCTCGTGGAGGTAATCGTTATGACAGAACTTTTATGGAATCCTTTATCCGGCCTGGAATTGGTTTACAAAACTGGGTGTCGCGGTCTAATTATCCAGCCCTGAACGTGGTTCAGACAAGCCCTACTGAAATGTCTGTTTTTGTCAATGAGGATTATGCACAACCTACGGCTCATCTTAAGCGTTATTCTTTACGGCTGGATGGCTTCACTTCTATTTCAGCCACTTATAAAGGAGGCGAAGTAATTACCAAATTATTTACTTTTTCTGGTAAAGAACTCGAACTCAATTATTCTACATCAGCAGCAGGTGAGATCCGCGTAGAAATACAGGATGAAAAGGGAAAGGCTATTCCTGGGTTTACCCTGGATGACTCGCAATCTATAATAGGTAATGAAATCAAAAGAGTGGTAATTTGGAAGGGAAATGAAAGTGTAAAGGACCTGGCATCTACACCGGTTCGGCTTCGTATTTATTTGAAAGATGCTGATTTATACTCTTTGATGTTTAAATAGAAACCTAATTAGGCAAAAGCATATTCAACAAAAAAAGGCCCTGCTTTTGTTATTAACAGCACCTTTTTTGTTTGGATTGCAAAATTATTTTTTCTTAGCAGCTTTTGCTGCTTCCTTGTTCTTCATAGTCTGAACTTCAAGACGAATAGCCTGAGCCAGGTTCTTTAAATCTTGCATTCCTTTTCTTACGCGAGTACCAGCAGCGCTGTTAGCCTTACTGTAGAATTTCTCAGCATCCGCTTCAAGTGATTCGAATAAATTTTTTGCTTCAGTGAATTTTTTCATGTTTTTAGTCCTTTAGTTTTTAGGTTAGTATTGTTTACTATAAGCTAATGTAAAATGTTTTTTTGATATAAAGAACAGTTAAAATAAATAAAATCCTGCGTTTTTGGCGTTTTTTTCCACATTTTAAGCAGTTATGCACAATATTTACACATTTCGAAATATTAATTCCTTATTATTCAATCATTTACAAATCAATTAAAAATAAAAATGCCATTAGAAGCTCTCTAAGGGCATTTTTATTTATTTAAAATCAATTAATCCTATAGACTTAATTTGAATATGGGCTTATGCTCCAACAGTGCTTTTCTCTTTATAATGTCCCTTTTTTAATTTTTCAGCAAGTTCACTATAAGCATCAAGTGTGCGGTTCACATCTTCAATAGTATGCAATGCTGTTGGAATAAGGCGCAGCATAATCAATCCTTTTGGTATAACCGGATACATTACAATGGAACAGAAGATTCCATAGTTTTCTCTCAAGTCCATGGTGATGGCAGTAGCTTCCTGAAGCTCTCCCTGAAGAAAAACTGGAGTAACCATCGTATTGGTGATTCCAATATTAAATCCCCTCTGTTTGAGGCCATTTTGCAGCGTGGTAGCAATGAACCATAATTTCTCTCTCAACTCAGGCTTGCTTTTCAACAATTCAAGCCTTTTCCTTAAACCAATTACCATTGGCATTGGTAATGACTTCGCAAAGGTCTGCGAACGCATATTATATCGAAGAAAATTGGTGATCTCCTCTGTTGAAGCGATGAATGCACCAATTCCGGCCATTGACTTCGCAAAGGTTCCGAAATAGATATCCACACCCTCTATGCATCCTTGCTCTTCATGCGTTCCGGCACCGGTTGGACCCATTGTTCCAAAACCATGAGCATCATCAATTAAAATTCGGAAATCGAATTTTGATTTCAGATCTACGATATCTTTCAGTTTTCCCTGTGCACCCGACATACCAAATACACCTTCTGTGATCACCAATATAGCACCACCCGTATTAGCAACCCATCTGGTTGCTCTTTCAAGCTGCTTTTCGAGGCTGTCCATATCATTATGGGTATAAACAAAACGCTTCCCCTGATGAAGACGAACCCCATCAATGATACATGCATGCGATTCGGCATCATAAACGATAACATCATGTCTGTCTATCAATGCATCAATTGCCGACATGATTCCCTGATAGCCATAATTCAATAAAAATGAATCCTGCTTCCCTACAAACTCAGCCAGTTCTCTCTCCAGCGCTTCATGATGATTAGAATTACCTGACATCATACGCGCACCCATTGGGTAAGCAAGTCCGTACTCTGCAGTTGCATCGGTGTCGGCTTTACGCACTTCCGGGTGATTTGCAAGTCCGAGGTAATTATTCAAGCTCCAAATCAGGTGCTCTTTACCTCTGAACATCATATGCGGACCTATCTCACCTTCAAGTTTAGGGAAGGAGAAATAACCATGGGCCATTTTCTGGTGCTGACCCAGAGGTCCCATATTTTTCGAAATTTTATCAAATAAATCCAATTGGTATAATTTTATTGTTAGCGTCTATTTGGGGCAAAGTTAATATTTAGCAAGATGATTCACAATATTAGATGTGAGATACGAAATCTGAGATCTGAGATCTGAGATCTGAGATAATAGAACAGGATTCTACTGCTTGATTCAGGTTCAACATGGTCCATGATTTAATAGAAAAAGACAGGAATTGTCCTGTCTTTTTGTAATAGTTATCTGTTGCCAGTTACCTGTTGTCAGATTATGCATGCCTGAATAGCCTTGACCGATTTTAGTCAACTGTAAGTTAATTGTTG
>CAYHGN010000007.1:7790-55952 GCA_964356005.1 uncultured Sphingobacterium sp. | reverse complement strand
ACCGTGTTCAGGGTCCGACAATTGTTATTGAATATGACAATACTCAAAATAATGCCAACCATGTTCATTCGGTTGTTCGTGATTTAAAAAATGATTTTGGTGGTGATTTGTTATTGGATCATTACAAAAAGGGACATTCACATTAAATCGGGCGTAGAGAATAAAAAAAAAGCCTCAACACAATTTCTTGTTTGAGGCTTTTTTAAGAATAAATAATTAATTCTGTCAGAATCAATCTGAATTATATTTCAAAAGAGAAATCATCACTTTCCTTTGCAGGCTCAGTATGATTTTCTGAATATTCATAACGCTTTTCTACCACTTCCTGGTGAGCTTTAATGTAATCAATGGTTTCCTTAAGACCTTCAGCGAACTTTTCAAAATCTTCTTTGTAAAGGAATATTTTGTGCTTAATAAACACACCATCTTCTAAACGCTTCTTACTTTCAGTTACTGTAACATAGTAATCGTTTGAACGTGTAGCTTTAACATCGAAAAAGTAGGTGCGCTTCCCGGCTCGTACCTTCTTCGAAAAAACCTCTTCTCTTTCTTTGTTGTCGAAATCTCCCATAGTCATATTTAATTTGGTAGGGGTAAATATAATAGATATTAGTAAAGTAACAAATTGATTTTTTTTTGAACAAAAACAGATTTTAATTGAAAGTTGAGAATTGAGAGTTGAGAATTAAATTGATAGTTGACAGTGGATTTTAGCCATTGAACAAAATCCCATTCTCCACTTTCCACTCTCCACTCTCCATTTACCTTTACTATTCTCCCGCAATCTGCTCCTCCAATAGCTGCTTTTCAAACAAATCAAAATAACTGCCTTTAAGAGCCATTAGCTCGTCATGGGTGCCTTGTTCAATAATTTCTCCACTATCCATAACCAAAATCCTGTCTGCATTTTTAATAGTGGAAACCCTGTGAGCTATTAAAATACTGGTTTTATTTTTCATTACCCTGCTCAGATTGTTAAGAATTTCTTCTTCAGTCCGGGTATCTACAGCAGAGAGGCAGTCATCAAAAATAAGAATCTGTGGTTCTTTAATTACTGCTCTCGCAATGGAAAGCCTTTGTTTTTGTCCGCCGGATAAGGTAATTCCCCGTTCCCCGATCAGTGTTTCGAAGCCTTTGCTAAATTCCATGATATTATTAAATACTGCTGCATTTTTGGCCGCCATTTCAACTTTTCCAGGTTCGGCTATGGTCAATCCAAAGGCAATATTATTGTAAATTGTATCAGAGAATAGGAAAACTTCCTGGGGAACAAAACCTATTTGCTGTCTGAAGTGTTGCAGATTCATTTGCCCGATCTCTTTTCCATCGAGTAATATTTGTCCTTGATCTGCATCATACATTCGCATTAAAAGATTCGCTATGGTTGATTTGCCTGAACCAGTCCTACCGATAATGGCAAGAAACTCGCCGCTTTTAACATCAAATGAAATATTTTTTATTGCCTGTATACCCGTATCAGGATACCTAAAGTTCACATTCTTAAAGGAAACATTACCTTTTATGGATATCTTTTCCCCCAAGACTGAAATAATTTCAGGCTTTGTATTTAAAAATTCGTTGATTCTCTTCTGTGATGCAGCAGCTCTTTGTATCAGAGAGGTAACCCAGCCGAGTGACATGACCGGAAAGGTAAGCTGATTGACATAGACTATAAACTCAGCAATATTTCCGGAAGTGATATTGCCGTTCATTACTTCCACTCCTCCGATATAAACAGTTACGATTGTACTAAGTCCTACAAGTAAAAGCATCATTGGGTAAAAAAGTGCCTGAACCTGCACCAGTGACATGGAATGTGATTTATAGTTTTCGCTTTCAGCATTGAATTTTTTCCTGATTTCGTCCTCCCTGACATAGGCTTTTATTACCCTTATCCCTGAAAATGTCTCCTGAACAAAACTTGACAGTGACGAAAGCTGCTGCTGTATTTTTTCACTTCGATGATTAATTATTGAATGAACATAATAGATCGTAATCGCTAGAAGAGGTAATGGTAAAAGTGAAAATATGGTAAGCCTTGAGTTTACATTAAACATGGATATAATAATTAGAATGAACAGAACGCTGGTGTTAATAGTGTACATTATTCCGGGACCAAGGTACATTCTGACCCTGCTTACATCCTCAGTTACCCTATTCATCAGATCACCTGTATTATTTCTGCGATAAAAAGCCATCGACAGATTCTGATAATGCTGATAAATTTCATTTTTCAGATCATACTCAATGTGTCGTGACATCAAAATGATTGTCTGACGCATAAAAAACAAAAATATTCCCCTAAGTAGGGCCAGTAAAATGACTATTATTCCGAATAACAATAAACTTTGGCCAAAAATTCTGGAAATTAGTTCCTGGCGGTCGAATCCATCAAAAAGTCTGAAAAGAGCGATGTTTTCATTAACAAGATCAAAAGCTATGCGTATTACCTGAGCAGGAAGTACTGCAAAAAGATTTGAGATTATTACGAAAAGTATTCCGGGCAGCAGTCGCCAGCGATATTTATAGAAGAATTTATTGAGATATGCCAGTTCTTTCATCTGATTCTTGTCCTGCAAAAGTAGATAGAATTTAGGGAATTGGTTGCTGACAATGGACAATAGTGGAAACGAATTTTGTTGCGGGTCCAGCCCAATGTCATTATTTAAGGATTGGGAGGTTCCCGCTTTCGTGAGAACCCTCCATATTCTCCACAGCTATTTTAGCCCAATGAACCTAACCGGAGACTATAATAATGACATTGGGCGAGCCCTTAGCACCGGGATTGACAATTCAAATAGTAAAATTTAGGAAATAGGGAATGAAGTTAATACATTGACAATCTCATTTTCAGTGAACAATAAATTCCTGATAACTGACAACAGGTAACAGGTAACAAGAAAAAGTATTGCAAACCTTTTTAAATAATTAAAACAACATTTTTTACTACTTTTGTGGCGTAAAGCCCGGCATCCGACATGATTTTATCTCAATTTGAAGAACATTCAGTTTTTAGTCAGCTTGACACATTCGGTCATCAAAAATTAGTTTACTGCAGCGATCCTGATACCGGTTTAAAGGCAATTATTGCGATCCACGATACTACACTTGGCCCTGCTTTGGGTGGAACACGAATGTGGCCTTACAGATCAGAATCTGAGGCCCTTTATGATGTTTTGCGTTTATCACGCAGCATGACCTACAAAGCTGCGATAACAGGTTTAAATCTTGGTGGAGGTAAGGGAGTAATTATCGGGGATAGCCGCGTGCACAAATCTGAGGCTCTGATGCGCAGATATGGCCGTTTTATTGAAAATCTAAACGGATCATTTATTACAGCCGAAGAAGTAGGAACTACACCCAGGGATATGGAATATATCCGAATGGAAACAAAATATGTTACTGGTGTTCCCGAATCAATCGGAGGCAGTGGTGATCCATCTCCGGTAACTGCCAGAGGTGTATTTATGGGTATAAAGGCATGTTTGAAAGAGCATTTTGGGAATGAGAGTCTGGCTGGAAAGGCAGTAGCAGTTCAGGGAATAGGGCAGGTTGGTGAGAATCTTGTTTCTTTACTCAGAAATGAAAATGCTAAAGTCTACATCAGTGATATAAACGAGGAGCGTTTGGGTCAAATTGCACAAAAATATGGTGCAATAGCTGTTGCTAATAATAATTTGTTTGATCTCGACATTGATATTTATTCGCCATGTGCATTGGGTGCTACGGTTAACACAGAAACCATAAACCGTCTAAAATGTTCCATTATAGCCGGCTCTGCTAATAATCAGCTTGCCGATGAAGTGGTTCATGGCAATATGTTACTCGAAAAGGGTATTATGTATGCCCCTGATTATTTGATCAATGCCGGTGGCTTGATCAATTGTTATTCAGAAATTGCCGGATTTAATAAAAAGAAAACATTTCAAATGGCCGAAAATATTTATGAAGCCACCAGAAGGGTCTTACAAAAATCAAAACAAGAGAATATTCCAGCCAATGAGGCAGCCAATAAAATTGCTGAGAAGCGGATTGAGGATATTAGAAAAATAAAAGCATCCTATTAATTTAGGATCAACAGATAAAAATCGTTCTTATAAATGTTAAATAGAAGGCATCTGAGGGTTAAAGTATTGCAGGTTTTGTATTCCTACCAGCAATCAGAAGTTAAGGAAATCTTGCCTTTTGAGAAGGCGATTTTACAAAGTGTGGATAAGGTACATGAGATGTATTTCTGGTTGCTTTCACTTTTAATTGAGGTTGCAGATTACAGCATCATTAATGCTGATGAACGGGCCAACAAACATTTGCCTTCTGAGGAGGATCTTAATGCGAGTGTGAAAATTCAGAATAATCTCTTTATCAGCTCATTAAAGCAGAATTCTGAATATCTGGCAGCTGTAAAAAAATATAAAATTTCCTGGAATTTTGATCCTGAAGTAAGTAAATCAATTTTTATTTCTTTGAAAAGTTCTGCTGAGTATGCCAGCTTCAATAGCCTTTCAAAACACACTATTCAGTCAGATAAGGATATTATCAAATATATTTTCAAAAAGCTCATTCTTAAATCGCCGGGCATTGAACAGATTTTTGAAGAAATGTTTATTAACTGGCCAGTAGATAAGGAAGTACTTCAGGCATTGGTGGCTAAAACATTAAAAAATTTTTCAAGTGAAAATCCCGAAGAAAACAAACTGGCTCAGGTTTGTCCTAACTGGGATGAAGATCGGCCATTTATGCTTGATTTATTTAAAAAGGTTGTCGCATTTGAATCTGAATACCAGGAAATGATTGCACAGAAGACAAAAAACTGGGATTCTGAGCGAATTGCTGTTATGGATACCCTGCTGATGCGGATGGCCATTACCGAACTTATTCATTTTTCTTCAATACCCATTAAAGTTACTATGAATGAGTATATTGAAATCGCAAAAGAATTCAGTACACCAAAGAGTAATTCATTCATAAACGGTATTTTAGATAAAATTTTAGCGGATCTGAAAACTTCAGGAAAAGTTAGGAAAGAAGGACGAGGATTAATTGAGTAAATTTGAATAAGTATTTTCATAAATATATTTTGCATAGAATAATTATTAAATAGTAATGAGAAAATTTCTTTTATCAATTGCATGTCTTGTAGTTTTAGCAGCATGCAATAATCAGAAAACAGAAGAAAGCACTTCAGATTCGAAGGAAACAAGTGAAATTGCTTCAGTTGATACAGCCAATGCGCCTGTCTTCAAATTTGAAAAAGAAGTATATGACTTTGGGAAAATCATAGATGGGGATGTGGTTACTTACGATTTTAAATTTAAGAATATTGGGAATAGCCCCTTAATAATAAGCAGTGCCACAGCAACCTGTGGTTGTACTGTGCCTGAATATCCTAAAGAACCAGTAGCTCCGGGTGCCGAAGGAGTGATTCGTGTTGTGTTTAACAGTGCAGGAAAACCGGGAATGCAGAATAAAATAGTGAGTATTACAGCTAATACAATACCATCTCTAACTGAACTGAACATACTTGGTATGGTTGAGGCAGCTAAAACAAAATAAAAATCAAAATTAAACAGGAATAATATGGACATGCAACAGATCGGCCAGTTTTTACCAATGCTACTAATTATTGTGGTGTTTTATTTTTTTATGATACGCCCGCAAATGAAGAAAGCAAAGGATCATAAAAAGTTCGTGGAGGAATTAAAGAAGGGCGACAAGGTTATCACAACCTCAGGGATACATGGTAAAATTGTTGACTTGAACGAAACTACATTTTTAATTGAAGTTGAGAGTGGTACAAAGATTCGTTTTGAAAAATCTTCTGTTTCACTGGAATCTTCAAAAGCTCTTAATCAGTCAGCGACTAAATAATATAATCATTAACTAATATGAACGCCGCTTCATTGTTGAAGCGGCGTTTTTATTTGACTAAATTTGATTAATTATCTGATATGCCTTTATTTAAATTTACTAAAATTGAAAGACGCAGGATTTCCCTGTTTTTCCTCTGCTTACTATTGGCAGTAGGAGCATGGCTGTTTTTTGCACTTTCTAATAGGTATGTTTATCAGGTTCAGACCCTGGTTCGTTTTGTTGATCTTCCTGAAAACAGGGCATTTCATCCGCTTCAATCAGATACTATCAGGCTGCAGGTTGAAGGAACCGGCTGGCAGTTATTGTTTTCCAAACTAAGGATAAGTCCACCTTCGGTTGACATTGAATTGAAGGAATTACAGAAGCAGACTTTTATCGAACTATCTGATCAGATTCAAAAGATCAATTTTCAGGTTGGCTCAACGCAAAAAGTAGTATATATTAATCCGGATACACTTTACTTTGATTTTTCATCCAGTAAAGTCAAAAAAATTCCTGTACTATTAAAACAGGATATTCAATTCAAAGCACAGTTTGGTATTTCAGATTCGGTTCAGATTAATCCCGCATTTGTTACCATTACCGGGCCAGTTAAAGAACTTGCGAACATAGTAAGCTGGGAAACAGAACTTCTTAGTTTGAATAAAGTGAGTGAAAGTCTGAATATGAAGATCAATTTGAAGCGACCATCTAAGGCGAATATTACGATACATCCCGGCTTTGTTGATCTCAGATTAAATATTGATGAGTTTACTGAAAAAGTGATTGATATACCTGTTAAGGTCCTTAACAATAATGAGTTCCAGAACATAAAATTACTGCCCGATAAGGTTAAGGTTACATTCCTAAGCCCTTTAAGTAAATACCCAGAAACCGATAGAAATGATTTTGAATTGTTTGTTGATCTGAATAACTGGAAAGAAAATGGATATACCCAGTTACCGGTTAGAATAATCCGGATTCCGGAATTTTCCAGACTTGTAAAAATTGAACCTCAGACATTAGATTTTATAATTCAAAAATGATGCTGAAGGTAGGTATAACAGGAGGGATTGGTAGTGGTAAAACAACAGTTTGTAAGGTGTTTGAACTGTTAGGAGTGCCTGTATTCTATGCTGATGATGTAGCTAAGTCAATAATGTATACTGACCCGGTTTTGAAATCAGGCATTATTGATGCATTTGGAGAGAATTCATATACCAAAATCGGGGAATTGAACCGAAGCTACATTTCATCTATAGTATTTAGTGATATGCATGAACTCGAGAAATTGAATTCGCTTGTCCATCCTGCAGTTTTCAGAGCTTTTGACTCCTGGGTTTTAGATCAGAACGAAGCATCCTATGTAATTAAAGAAGCAGCTCTTTTATATGAAAGTGATGCCTATAAAATGTGCGATCAGTCAATACTTGTAATCGCACCCATTGAAACCAGAATAAGCAGAGTTAAGGCCAGAGACGGGATTAGCGCCGAAGACATTCAATTGAGAATGAACCGACAGTTTAGTGATGCACAGAAATTAAAGTTTGCTGATCATATTCTGCATAATGATGAGAAGCAATTGTTAATACCTCAAATTATTCAATTGCATAAGCAGTTTATGACACTTGGATCCTGATATGATTATTAACGATTTTTTGGTCATTAACGAGCGTGGATTATATTGCCTTTACGGCGATTTTTACCTTGATCCTAAAGAAGCTTCTACGCATGCTGTTATCTCACATGCACATGGTGATCATGCTGTCAGATGCAATGATTATGTATATTGTACACCGGCAACTGCTGCAATTATGCAGCACAGGTATCAAAAGAAAGCAGGTAACAATATCCGGACATATAATTGGTCAGAATCATTTGATTTAAATGGCGTAACTATCAGTTTCATTCCGGCTGGGCATATTCTGGGCTCAGCGCAGGTTCTTATGAATTATAAGGGTGTAAGTTATTTATATACAGGTGATTATAAATTGCAGGATGATGCTACCTGTGAGAAAATTGAGTTTGTCAAAGCAGATGTTTTGATCAGCGAGTCGACTTTTGCAAATCCTGCTGTTCAACATCCTTTAGCGTCTGAAGAGATCAAAAAACTGAATTTATTCAATCACAATGTTTTACTTGGAGCTTATTCTCTCGGTAAAGCACAGAGGCTTATAAGTCTGATGACTGTTCATTGCCCTCAACGTCAAGTGCTGGTGCACCATTCTATATTGGGTTTGAATAAAATTTACGAGCAATTTGGCTTTAACCCGGGTAAATATGAACTTTACACCCGTAAACAAATGAAACAGGCTGACCAAAATATTGTCTACATAGTGCCTCCGTTAACATTTAACAGTTATATCAGGGCAAAAAATGTGGTCAGGGCATTCGCATCCGGATGGATGAATTTGCAGGCAAATAATGATCTGAAAATTTTGATTTCGGATCATGTGGATTGGAATGATATCCTCACTATGGTCAAACAAGTTGAACCCAAAGAGTTATGGACACTTCACGGAAATGGGAAATATTTGAAGTCTTATTTCAATGAACTATTAACTGTTAAATTACTCAATCATGCTGATTGAAAATGTAGATTACTACATCAACGAACATGGAGATTTCGTGTTTACAGAAAAGTACCATATAAAAAGAGGATATTGCTGTAACAATAAGTGTTTGAATTGTCCCTGGAAATATGGGCAGGATAATAATATTAAGGTTAAGGGTAAATAATTTGTTATTAATTTTAATGCTTTTTGTTTTAAACACTCAAGATTTAAGCCAGCCTGATCACTGAACATCATAATGGAGATAGAAAAGGAAATTTATAATAAAAAATTTGAGGATAATCATCAGAAAGTGGTTGTAAATCTGATATATACTTATGGATGGATAACCAATTTACTTCGTTTAAAGCTTAATAAACACAGCATTACGCTCCAGCAATACAATATTTTGAGAATTTTAAGGGGGCAGTACCCAAATCCGGCAACAGTTAACATTCTTAAAGAACGAATGCTTGATAAAATGTCTGATGCATCCAGAATCGTCGAAAGACTGGTTCAAAAGGATCTGGTTAAACGATGTGTCAGCGATAAGGACCGCCGGGCCGTTGATATTCTGATCAGTCAAAAAGGTTTGGATGTCCTCCAAAAACTCGATACTGAAGTCTCTTTACAGGAAATGCTTTCCAAAAATCTGAGCGATGAAGAGGCCAACACCTTAAGTGGATTGCTGGATAAGATGAGAGGATAATTGAGAGTTGAGAGTTGAGAGTTGAGAGTTGACAAAGGCAAGTTCGATATAATAAATTTCACTCCGATACGGAATTTCACTCCAATACGGAAATTCGGCTTTTAAGCTTTCGGCTTTAAGCTTTCTGCTTTTAGCTTTCTGCTTTAAGCTTTCTGCTTTTAGCTTAATTAATGTAAATAAAACCCAATCAGTGCAATACCGATACCAAGCAGCACAGCAACCATCTTCTTTAGATTAAATTTATGATCTACGCTCGATTCGAATAGGATTGTAGTTGAAATATGAAGGAATATTCCAATGACTACTCCCATGATCCGATCGAAATACCCATCGATATTGCCAATTGACCCTCTGCCAATCTCAAAGCTTAACCAATAGCCCATCGGACTCATAGCAGCAAAAAGAATAAGTAATCCGACGATTTTAGTTTTGCCTAAATTATTCTGCATCAGCACACTTCCTAATGCGAAGGCAGCCGGTATATGGTGAAGTGCAATTCCAAAAACAAGTTCATTATGTTGTTTCTGAGCCAAAGGCATCCCTTCCAGAAAGGCATGCAAGCATAAACTTGCCATGATCCCAATCGGGAAAACATAGTGATGCTGATTGTGTTTATGGATATGTCCATGTTCAATACCCTCAGAAAACTGTTCCATCACAATCTGGAGCAAAAAGCCTCCCAGAATATATAATCCTATCTCGGGATTCCCGGAATGATAAACATCCGGCATGAGATGTAAGATTGTAATGGCAAACAAATAAGCTCCACTGAAAGACAATACCAGTTTCAATCGGTTGGTGTTATCTGTCTTTAGAAGAAAGATCCCCAGGCCACCCAGCATGGAGCTGCTGAACAACAACATTAATTCCCAGGTTCCCATTTTTGAAATGATTTATTCACAAGTAAAATAGTACTCATTACATATCCAACCATAGAGCCCAGAAGAGCTCCCCCAAGTATGTCAAGAGGGAAATGGACACCGACATAAATTTGGGCGAAGCTGATTGAAAAAGCCCAAAATAAGCCTATTGGCAGAATTAACTTCCATTTGTGATAGAAAACGAGGATTAGAAATACTGCTAATCCGAAATGGTTAGCTGCATGCGATGAGGGGAAACTGTAACCGCTGCCACATGCAATAAGATTCCTGACTTCCTTTTTAATCGCAGGGTCATTACATGGCCTTAATCGTTCAACGCTTGGTTTGATTACTGAGGATGAAAAATAATCAGTCAGGCCAAAGGTTAATATTGTAAACAAAAGAATAAGCCAGCCTTTCTTAGCGTAGTTTCTTACTAAAAAGATAATAATAAACAAATAAAGAGGAGTCCAGAAAAAGCGGTTTCTTAAGGCCGGCATCAGCCAGTCGAAGAATGAATTACTCAAACCTTGATTGATAGCAAAGAATAAACTCTGGTCAAACTGAATAATCTGTTCAAACATTGGCTTTTTGGCAAATAAATATCAGACGGTCCGATTTTGTTTCATTGTATGGATTCAAGGAAAAATCACCGAAGTGATTCAAAATTTTAAAGCCACTTTTTTCGAACATATGTTCAAAGTCGCCCAGAGTAAATGCTTTTACTTCTTCTTTAAATGAATAGTCTTTATTCTTATGTTCAAAGGAAATGCTTTTAATGATCTTGCTATCAGCAATTTTTTTGCTGATGTAAAAATCTATGCCATCTATATGCTTCACTTCCTGATTGGTAAGATGATGCATGATTTTATGGCTGTTAAAATAGTCGAGAACCAGAATGCCATCTTTTTTTAGTGCTTTTCTGAACGTTTTCAAGGCATTAATATGATCTATTTCTGTTTCAAAGTATCCGAAACTTGTAAAAAGGTTAAGCGCAATATCAAAATAATTGATGTAAAATGGATATCGCATATCATGCACATAAAACTGAAGCTTTTCATTTTCAAATTGCTGGGCAAACTTCACATTGGATACCGACAAATCTATTCCGGTTACAAAATATCCTTTTTTATTCAGATATACCGAATGTCTACCGCGTCCGCAAGCGATATCAAGTAGATTAGAGTCGACGGCTGGTTTAAGGTAAGTGCAAAGATTATCAATAAAAAATTCAGCCTCTTCATCATTGCGCTGATGGTACAGAATATGATAATATGGTGAATTAAACCAGTTTTGAAACCACTTTTTTGGCATATGCAGATCACAGGATATGTAAGCAAATATATACATTTACTGTTTTACACTTATGAATAGGATGTAATTGTTATTTTTGCTCAATAATTTTAAATCGTGGCTTTAATAAAATCAATCTCCGGAATCAGGGGTACAATAGGCGGACTTGCAGGAAATGGTTTGACACCAACTGACATCGTAAAATTTACTTCAGCTTATGGTCGTTGGGTCATAGCAAGTACAGGCAAAAATAAGGTAGTTATTGGCAGAGATGCAAGAATTTCGGGCGAAATGGTTCGTAATTTGGTGGTTGGAACCTTGCAAAGTATAGGAATTGACGTGGTTGATTTGGGCTTGTCAACCACACCTACTGTTGAAGTTGCTGTACCAGATGAAAATGCCGGAGGTGGTATCATTCTAACTGCGAGCCATAATCCTAAGCAATGGAATGCCTTAAAGCTTCTGAATGATAAGGGAGAGTTTATTTCTGCTCAGGAAGGGCAATTAGTTCTTTCAATGGCTGAGGAGAGCGATTTTGAGTTTGCTGAGGTTAATAATTTGGGTAAGGTCAGTTATGACGATAGCTATTTACAAAAACATATAGACAAGGTACTGGCATTGCCCCTGGTGGATGCCGAAGCTGTGCGGAACGCTAATTTCAAAATAGCAATTGATTGTGTAAATTCTTCGGGTGGGATATTTATACCCGCTTTGCTAAAAGCTTTGGGTGTAAAGACCATTTATGAACTTTATTGCGAGCCTGATGGTGAGTTTCCACACAATCCAGAACCATTACCTGAAAATCTGATTGATCTTTCACGTTTGGTTGTTGCCAAAAAGGCTGATCTTGGTATTGCCGTTGATCCTGATGTTGACAGATTGTGTTTTGTGTGTGAAGATGGTTCAATGTTTGGAGAAGAATATACGCTGGTTGCTGTTTCTGATTATGTTCTCAAACATACCCCCGGAAATACGGTTTCCAATTTATCATCCACCCGTGCTTTAAGGGATGTAACTGAATCTGCGGGTGCAACGTATTATGCTGCTGCTGTTGGTGAAGTAAATGTGGTGAATATGATGAAAGAAACTCAGGCTATTATCGGCGGTGAGGGTAACGGAGGTGTGATTTATCCAGAATCTCACTATGGACGGGACGCTCTTGTAGGGATAGCTTTGTTTTTGACTCATCTTGCTATGAGCAAACAATCCGTATCTGTTCTTAGAGCTTCCTATCCTGCCTATTATATTTCAAAGAACAAAATCACATTAACACCCGAAATGGATATCGATTCTCTCTTAACTGAAGTTGAAAAGCGGTACGAAAATCAGCCCCATAGTACAATAGATGGCTTAAAAATTGAATTCGATAAACAGTGGGTACATCTTCGGAAATCGAATACTGAACCAATCATCAGAATTTATTCTGAAAGCAGTTCAGAAACTGGTGCGGAATATCTCGCTCAGAAAATCATATCAGACATTAAAGAAATATTGCGGTTAAACTAATATTATTACCATCAAAATATAATACTCATTTAATGAGTGCAAGTTCATTTATTTTTACAAGCGCTTTAATCAATGGCTCTTGTAAAACAATTTAATCTGTTGAATAATTTATTAATATGCGTGTATACCTGGATAATGCGGCTACTACCCCTTTAGACAATGAGGTACTGAAGACGATTTATGAAGTAATGGAAAGCCATTATGGCAATCCTTCCTCCATTCATGCTCATGGGCGTGAAGTGCGTACATTGATCGAAAAGGCGAGAAAGAGCGTTGCATCCCTTTTGCATGCTTCACCCTCCGAATTTTTCTTTACTTCTGGCGGGACAGAGGCAGATAATATGGCAATTCGCTGTGCTATCATTGATTATGGAATTAAACATGCAATAACCAGTGCAATTGAACATCATGCGGTATTGCATACTTTGCAGGCACTGGAAAAAAGCGGCCTGATCAAGTTAAGTTATGTCAATACAGATGAAAAGGGAACTATTGATTACCAGCATCTTGAAGAAATTTTGAAAACAAATGAACGCAGTTTTGTTTCACTGATGCATGCTAATAATGAACTGGGAACACTTACTGATATTGGAAGGGTAGGAGAATTGTGCGAAAATTATCATGCAATATTTCATTGCGATACCGTGCAGAGTATGGGGCATTATCCACATGATCTTGGTAAGCTGAAGGTTCATTTTCTCGTATGTGCAGCACACAAACTGCATGGCCCGAAAGGTGTAGGCTTCCTGTACATTAACCATAACATTAAGATTAATCCAATGATTTTTGGCGGTTCTCAGGAGCGTAATATGCGGGGTGGAACAGAAAATGTATATGGCATTGCAGGTCTGGCAAAAGCACTTGAAATTGCCTATGCAGAGATGGATGAGCATCATGAATACATTCAGGGACTTAAAACCTATATGATGCAGGAGTTGCTAAAAAATATTCCCGGAGTACAGTTTAATGGCGAAACTGATCCTGAAAAAAGTCTTTATACAGTGCTAAACGTTTCTTTTCCTGAAATGGATATGGCAGAAATGCTGCTGTTTAGTCTGGATATTTCTGGTATTTCTGCATCAGGAGGCAGTGCCTGCAGTTCCGGAACCAACATTGGCTCGCATGTTTTGAACGGGATTCATGCTAATCCAAATCGTCCTGCGGTAAGGTTTTCATTCAGCAAATACAATACAAGGGAAGAGATTGATTTTGTAGTTCTGAAGCTAAAAGAACTCTGTCATGTTGAAGTGTAATCCTGAAAATTGATTCTCCAATTTGAATCAATCTTGTTTTTCTAATCGATTTTTCGTAAATTGAGTAAATACTTAAGAAAAAGGAGGAAATCATGGCTAAAAAACATGTCCCCAAACATTCGGTAAAAGGTATTCCTAAGGATGAGCAATCGGAACTATTACGTGAAAGACATTTCATTACAGGTTTGGTTCGGGGATACAGTTTCAGTCAGCATTCCCACGGGCGTGTTAATCATCATTCCATTGGATTCAATCATGAACCAGGAACTATGTAAATTTTGAATCCCGCAGCTGCGGGATTTTTTTTATTTATATTTAGGTTCAATTTATCTGATTTTTGATGCAACGCAGACAATTTTTACAAGGAACAGGACTATCATTGGCTATGTTAGCCATGGCTAATAATAAGACTCTGGCTAATTTCTTAATGCAGCCGGCTTATAAATTCACTCTTTTGAGAAATGATGTCGGGATATTTACGGAACAGGGTGGTACCATAGCATGGTTATCAAATAATTCGGGAATGGCAGTGGTCGATACCCAATTTATTGATCCGGCAACTCATTTGATAGCAGAGCTAAAGAAAATTTCGTCAAAGCCTTTGAATTATTTGATCAATACCCATCATCATGGTGATCATACAGGTGGAAATCTTGCATTTAAAGGATTGGCTGAGAAAGTCGTTGGACATGTTAACTGTCTGGCTAACCATAAAAAAACAGCAGCGGCACAAAAGTCTGAAGACAAACAATTATTTGCTGATACAGTATTTCAGAATAAATGGAAGGCTAAAGTTGGCTCAGAACGGATTAAGGCTCATTATTTTGGAGCTGGACATACCAATGGGGATATCATTGTTCATTTTGAGCATGCTAACATTGCACACATGGGTGATTTGATGTTTAATAAACGATTTCCTTTCATTGACCGGCCCGGAGGGGCCAATATTCAAAGTTGGGTGAATGTGCTGGATAAAACTATTGCTAAGTTTGATAATGATACCTTATTTGTATTCGGTCATTCTGCTGATCCTCTGAAAGTTACAGGTGGTAAGGAGGAGATTAGAGCTATGCAAAACTACCTTGAAAAGTTGCTTCTTTTTGTGAAAAATGAAATGAAAGCAGGAAAATCTAAAGAAGATATATTAAAAGCGCAGAGCATTCCCGGAGCAGAAGATTTTCAGGGACAGGGAATACAAAGAAGTTTGACGGCGGCGTATGAAGAATTAAGTTCTTAGTTATGGCCAATTAGACCCATAAAATGCTAACATAACGCTTGTGATTTGATGAAACGATAACCTTAAAAAGTAAAATCATACTAATCATAGTTCAGACAATTAAGCAAGCATCTTCAGAAAAGACCCCAGTTTGGCTTTCATTTGCCTTCTGTCAACAATAAAATCCAGAAAACCATGTTCCAAAACAAATTCGGAGGTTTGGAATCCTTTGGGAAGTTCTTTTTTGATAGTTTCTTTAATCACCCTTGGACCTGCAAAGCCTATTAAAGCACCGGGTTCCGAGATATTTATGTCTCCCAGCATTGCATAGGAGGCGGTAACTCCACCAGTTGTTGGATCAGTAAGTAATGAAATATATGGAATCTTAGCTTGGCTCAAGAGGGCTAATTTGGCTGAGGTTTTGGCCATTTGCATCAGTGAAAATGCAGCCTCCATCATTCTGGCACCGCCTGATTTAGAGATCATCAAAAACGGGATCTTATGCTTAATGCTGTGGTCAATGGAACGGGCGATCTTCTCACCAACCACAGAACCCATTGATCCACCAATAAAATTAAAGTCCATACAGGCAATTACCAGATTCTGACCGCCTAATTTGCCTGTGGCAGAGCGAATGGCATCACTTAAACCGGTTTTCTCATAGCTTTCTTCCAGTCTGTCGGTATATTTTTTAGTGTCGGTAAAATTCAGGGGATCAGCTGATCGTATATTTGGAAATAATTCGGTGAATTCGTTATTGTCAAAAAGAATCTCAAAATATTCTTTCGAGCCTATGCGCAAATGGTAGGCACAGTATTGGCAAACGTATTTATTCTCTACCTGCTCTGTGTAATGCAGTGGTTTCTTACATGAGGGACATTTATTCCACAACCCATCGGGTGTCTCTTTCTTTTCCTCTGTGGAAGTTATAATCCCCTTTTTTTCTCTCTTAAACCAGGCCATTTCGGATATATGTGTAGCCTACAAAGAAACAAAAATTTTAAGAAAGCAATGCCCCTCAGAATGATAGAATGAAACTTATCCCTAAATGCATAGATTAATTAAGCTTATTGCTTGATTTTGGGGCTATTTTTCATAATTTCGATCATCTTACAAAAAAACTAAAATCATGAGTTTAAAAGAATTTAAGGGAGTTATGCATGGTGATGCGGTTCAGGAATTATTCGAAGTAGCCAAAAAACATCAATTTGCCCTGCCAGCAGTTAATGTAATAGGTACAAATTCAATCAATGCAGTAATGGAGACAGCTAAGTCTGTGAATTCCCCTGTAATTATTCAGCTTTCAAATGGGGGGGCACAGTTCTATGCCGGTAAATCCCTGAACAACGATAATTTAAATGCCTGTATACTTGGGGGCGTTTCTGCGGCACAACATATACATCTTCTGGCAGAGCATTATGGTGTGGCCGTTATTTTACATACAGACCATGCAGCCAAAAAATTATTACCCTGGATTGATGGACTAATGGACCATGGTGAACGCTTCTTTGCGCAATACGGTAAACCACTTTATTCTTCACATATGCTTGATCTGTCTGAAGAACCGATAGAGGAGAATATTGAAATCAGTAAAAAGTATTTAAGCAGGATGAAAGGCCTGGGGATGACTCTTGAAATTGAACTCGGAGTAACTGGAGGAGAAGAAGATGGTGTCGATAACAGTGATGTTGACAGCTCAAAATTATATACTCAACCTTCCGAAGTAGCTTACGCTTATAAAGAATTGAGCACCATAAGTGAGAAATTTACCGTGGCTGCTGCCTTTGGCAATGTGCATGGCGTTTACAAGCCCGGCAATGTAAAATTGCAGCCTGTTATTTTGAAGAATTCTCAGGATTTTGTTCGTTCTGAGTTTAGTATTAGTGCAGAAAAACCTGTAAATTTTGTGTTCCATGGTGGCTCAGGATCTACTCAGGAAGAAATTCGTGAGGCGATATCCTATGGAGCTATTAAAATGAATATCGATACAGATATGCAATGGGCATTCTGGGAAGGTATAAAAGATTATTACCAATCAAAAGAGGCATACCTCCAAAGTCAGATCGGTAATCCGGAAGGGGAGGACTCACCAAATAAAAAGTATTATGATCCGCGTGTCTGGCTTCGAAAAGGGGAAGATAATTTTGTTAAAAGACTGACTAAAGCTTTTGAGGACCTCAATTGTATAAATGTCAACGACAGACTCTAAACTATTTATAAGGGCTTTTCTGTTTAGAAAGACCCTTATACTTTTTCAATTATTTCGAGAAAATGGAAGACCAGATAAATGTTGAACGGGTAGCAAATGATATAGACCTTCAACAGGTTTTTGCAATCCGGAGAAAGGTTTTTGTTGATGAACAAAATTGCCCGCCCGAATTGGAATGGGAGTTCGAAGAGGAGTCTGTCCATTTTTTGGGCAAGTTCAATGGTGCTCCTGCAGGGGCTTCACGTTGGCGTAAAACCGAAAAAGGATACAAACTGGAGCGTTTTGCTGTGTTAAAAGAATTCAGAGGAAAAGGAATGGGACAGGCATTGGTTGCCGCAGTGATAAGTGACCTTCCAAAAGACGCTGAATATGTTTATCTCCATGCGCAGCTTGACGCAATGCCATTATACGCTAAATTCGGATTTACCAAGGCAGGTGAACAGTTTGAGGAGGCGGGGATACAGCATTTTAAAATGACTCTCCAAGCTTAAAGCTAAAAGCTTAAAGCAGAAATTGGATTCCATCTCTAAATCCCATTTTAAGCTGTTTGTTTAATTCTCCATTCTCAATTAATAAAACACTTTTGAAGAATAATCCATTGCTTCATTCCATTTCTGCAAATCAAGCCCATGATCTTCTCCTCTTGCTTCCAGAAACGAAATAAGGCTTTCTGTTGCAATATTTCCGGTGAGATTGTCTGATGCCATCGGGCATCCTCCGAAACCTCTCAGTGAACTGTCAAATCGTCTGCAGCCACTTTCCCAGGCTGCCTCTACTTTTTCATGCCAGGTCGAAGGCGTACTGTGAAGATGTATACCGAATTCAATTTTTGGAAAGCATGATACCAGATGAGGATAGAGGTATTTGATCTTTTCTGGACTGGAAACGCCTGTTGTATCAGCAAGTGAAATGATCCCGGCACCTCTTTCTGCCAGTTCAGCAGCCCAATGTTCTACGATCTCATTACTCCATGGATCTCCATAAGGGTTTCCAAAGCCCATGGAAAGATAGATTACCGTTTGTTTATTAGATTTTTCACAGTGATTAAGTAATTTTTCAACTGTTTCAAGAGATTTTTGAATTCCGGAGTTTGTATTTCGCTGCTGGAATGTTTCAGAAACTGAAAAAGGGAACCCCAAATAAGAGATTTGGGGATGATTAATGGCCTCTTCAACACCTCTCAGGTTAGCAACAATTGCCAGAAGCTTTGTTTTTCCCCCACTTAGATCCAGTTTATTCAGTACTTCGCTGGTGTCCTTTAATTGCGGGATGGCCTTTTCTGAAACAAAACTCCCAAAGTCAATCGTATCAAATCCTACCTTTAATAGCAGGTTGATATATTCAGCCTTGATTTCGGTGGGAATAAAATCATGAATTCCCTGCATAGCGTCACGCGGACATTCGATCAGTTTTGTCATTGAAAGTTTATCTTCTTAAAACGTCCTAATAGCACAATTTGTTATTCCCGACTTGATCCGCAACTTGTCATTCCGGACTTGATCCGGAAGGAATCATTTAGCCTTTGTATCCTCAGTCATCGATTCTCTGCTGAATTTCCGAATGATCAGCCTTGTTCCACGGTCATAGCTGAAATAACTCCAAACCCAGTTTACAAAGGTGACAACTTTATTCCGAAATCCCACCAGCGACATCAGATGTACAAACATCCAGACAAACCAGGCAAAAATTCCCTGAAAGCGGATCTTACCAATATCTACTACCGCAAGGTTGCGCCCAACAGTGGCCATAGAACCCTTGTCAAAGTATTTAAAGGGCTCAGGCGCTTCCTTATTAATGATATGGATGATATTTTTTGCCAGTTGAGTGCCTTGTTGTATTGCAACCGGGGCAACTCCCGGTAGGCCATTTGGGTTTTCAGCATTGAGACATGCGGCTACATCGCCGATGGCAAAAATATGTTCTTCTGAGACCACCATGTTAAATTCATCAACAAGTATCCGGTTTCCTCGGGTTATAGACTCTTGTTTTAATCCTTCAGGTGTTGCACCTTTAACTCCGGCCGACCAAAGCACGTTTTTAGTGTCAATTGCCTGTCCGTTAGAAAGCTTAATGACTTTTCCATCATAACTTATAACTCTCAAATCTGTAAAAACATCAACTCCAAGTTTCTTTAAAAAATCTTTCGCTTTTGCGGATGCCTGGCTTGACATCGAGCCTAATAATTCCGGTGAACCTTCAATTAAATAAACTTTAATTTCCTCAACCTTTAATTCAGGATAATCCGTCGGAAGCACGTGTTTTTTTAATTCTGCAAGGGAACCTGATAATTCAACGCCGGTAGGGCCACCCCCAACGACTACAAATTGTAAAAGGGCACTCTTTTTTACCGGATCAGATTCAATTAAAGCTTCCTCCAGATTCTGTAAAATCATGCTTCTGAGATTTAATGCTTCCGGGATCGTTTTCATGGGCATTGAATAATGCTCAATTTCTTTCTGACCAAAGTAATTTGTATCAGAACCTGTTGCAATAATCAGGAAATCATATTCGATTTCGCCAATCGTTGAGTAGACGATCTTTTTTTTAGGGTCAATCCGTTCCACTTCAGTCATCCTGAAGGTGAAATTCTTTTGATTTTTAAATATTCTACGCAAGGGAAATGCAATAGAATCGGCCTCAAGGCCACCGGATGCAACCTGATAAAGCAGGGGTTGAAAGGTGTGGTAATTATGCCTGTCGAGCATAACGATTTCAACTTCTTTGTTTTTTAAACGTTTGGCTATTTCAATTCCGCCAAATCCACCGCCAATAATTATTACTTTAGGAAATGCAGTTGATTCATTCATAGGTTTTTCCATAGCACTGTATTTTTTTATTGATTTTGGCAGCATTTAAAGTTCATCCCCTCTGATTCGAAAAATCATGCCATTAAGATTTTCAGTCATCCTGATCTGGCAGGCAAGTCTGCTGTCAAATCCTGCATCAGGTAAGGTGTCGAGCATATCCATTTCTGCATTTCCGGCTTGTGGAAGATCTTCCAGTCCTTTGAGAACCTGCACATGACAAGTTGCACACAAAGCCATTCCCCCGCAGGTTGCAAGGATATTGTAATCTGATGCCTTCAAAACCTCCATTAGGCTCAGGCTTATTTCTTCAGGAATCTCGATGGCTTGCCGCTCCTCATTTCTGTCTTCAATTGTAATATTTATCATTTTAGAATGCGTTCACGCCGTAAACTGTAGTGTATTTAAAGCTTAATTTCTGATCTGGATATACATATTTAAAAGCACTTTGTACCATTAATGCAGCTTCATGAAAGCCGCATAGTATAAGCTTCAGTTTTCCGGGATATGTATTTATGTCTCCAATAGCATAAATGCGTTCCACATTGGTTGAATAGTCAATTGTATCCACAAGGATCGCAGATTTGTCAATATTCAGCCCCCAGCCGGCTATCGGACCCAGTTTCGGACTTAATCCAAATAATGGGATTAAATAATCCGTTTGAACTGTTCTGGTAACCTTATCGCGTCCGATAAAGGAAACTTCTTTCAGGCTGCCATTACCATCAACACTCAACAGGTGTGACTGCAATATCAAATCGATCTTGCCTTTGTTAGCCAGTTCATGAACTTTTTCTGCTGAATCAGGTGCACCCCTGAAGGTGTCACCACGATGGATGAGGGTCACTCTTTCGGCGATATCAGCCAAAAATATGGTCCAGTCCAGGGCAGAATCACCACCACCCGCCAATACAACCCGTTTGTCTCTGAAATTTTCAGGTCTCTTAACCATATATTCGACCCCTTTACCTTCAAAGTCAAGTAATCCCTGAATTTCTGGTTTACGTGGCTCAAAACAACCTAAGCCGCCGGCAATAACCACAACCTGGCAATGTATTTTTGTCCCATCATTTGTTCCAATAATAAAAGAGCCATCATCCTGTTTATCAAGAGATTCAACACGTTCTCCTAAGGTAAATCCGGGATCAAAAGGAGCAATCTGCTCCATCAGACGTTCAACTAATTCCTGCGCCTTAATTTCCGGGTATCCGGGTATATCATAAATAGGCTTCTGTGGATAGATTTCTGATAATTGACCGCCAATCTGTGGCAGTGTGTCAATCAGATGGCATCTCATTTTTAATAGTCCGGCTTCAAATACGGCAAACAGCCCCACAGGACCGGCTCCGATTATGCAAATGTCTGTTGAAATCATTTTTATATGTGTTGTGTTATTGTTGTCTATAATTGAGGTAAAAGTTTCTCCTGTTCGTCCAGATTCATGTAGATCGTATCCAGAATCCGCTTCAGATTCTTATAATCTTCTTCGGTGAGATTCTGCCATGCTCTCATTCTGATCTCAGCCATTTTTGGGCTCCATTCTGCTACCTTTTGTTTGCCTATTTCTGTGAGGCGTATGGTAAAGCATCGTCGGTCATTCGGCTGAACTTTTCTTTCTGTAAGATTCTTCTTGCACAAGAGATCGATAATGCGGGTTAAGGTTGGATGATCCTTGCCTGTAATCTCAGCCAGCTGGCTCTGATTTAAATCATTATCGTTGTTCAGGTTTTTTATGATCAACCATTGATCAACTGTGATATCGTAATTTTCAGCATTAAAGCGGCGTTGAGCATATTGCTTTACTTTCCGTGCTGTGCGATCAAGCAGATAGGAATAGGTACTGAATAATTCTGTTGCCATACTTATTGTTAGTATGACAAATATATAAATAAAATATTTATTAAACAAAAAAAAAGCATCTGCCCAGGGCGGATGCTTTAAAAAAATTCCGAAAAAAATATTATTAAGCTTTTGTTTTGTCTTTTTCTTTAATGAATTCTACTACGAATGGTGTTGCAACGAATAGGGAAGAATAGGTTCCAAAGATTACCCCAATTAGCATTGCAAAAGAGAATCCTCTCAATATTTCGCCACCAAAAATGAAGATGATCAATAATACTGCAATGGTACAAATACCAGTGATTACGGTACGGCTTAGAGTACTGTTTAGCGCATTGTTGATTACAGAAGGAAGATCCTCATTCTTAGAGTGATGTTGTCCGATATATTCACGTACCCGGTCAAATACAACCACGGTATCGTTGATTGAATAGCCCATAACCGTTAATATAGCTGCTATAAATGCCTGATCTATATCCAGTGAGAAAGGTAACCAGCCATTAAATATGGTGAATATTGCAAGTAACACGAGTACATCGTGTACAAGTGCAATAATCGCGGCAAATCCAAATGCCATTCGCCTGAATCGTGCCAATATATACAGGAAGATGACCAGTATAGAGAATATCGTGGCGTAGATAGCTGAGGTTTTAATGTCTTCGGCTATGGTAGGCGTCACTTTCTGAGAATCTTTTATCTCGTAAACAGGATTAATTTTCTTAAGCCCCGATGCCAGTTTTGCACTAACCTCGTCATTAGCCTGATCTGAGTTATCGTTAATTAAGTAAGCAGTAGTGATCTTTACCTGATTAGAGGAACCAAAGGTTTTGACTTCAACTGCAGTTCCGAATTCTTTAATCAAAACAGAACGTACATTTTCAACTTCAACGGGTTTGTCGAATGCAACAAAATAAGCTCTACCACCCTGAAAATCAACTCCAAGGCTGAATCCCTGAGTAAATGCAGAGATGATTCCTGCAACGATTATCGCAGCTGAAAGCATGTAGAAACGTTTTCTGCCAGTAATGAAGTCGAATTTAGAATCTTTAAATAAGTTTTGTGTTGCTTTAATTGAAAAGCTGATTGGCTTTTTTCTGTCAAGCATCCATTCAAATACCAGTCTTGAAATGAATATTGCTGCAAACAGGGAAGTGATAATACCGATCATCAATGTTGTAGCAAAACCTACAATTGGCCCCTGACCGAAGATGTACAGAATAACGCCTGTCAGAAAAGTGGTAATATTCGAGTCAAGGATTGATGGCATTGCTTTTTTGAAGCCTTCAGTAATCGCTAATCTTGAAGATTTTCCTTCTGCAAGTTCTTCCCTGATTCTTTCATAGATCAGAACGTTTGCATCCACAGACATACCAAGAGACAGAACGATACCTGCAATACCCGGTAAGGTTAACACAGCACCCAGTGATGCGAGTACGCCCATCAGGAAAAATAAGTTCACTATTAGAGCAATGTTTGCAACCAAGCCGGCTGTACTGTAGTACATCGCCATGAACAAAAGGATAAAGATTATACCTGCGATGGTAGAAATTAATCCTGCAGAGATTGAAGCTGCTCCTAAGGATGGACCAACTACATAATCACTTACAATTTTTGCTGGAGCAGGTAATCTTCCCGCTTTTAAAACGTTTGCAAGATCCTGAGTGTCTTCGACTTTAAAGCTTCCACTTATTGAGGAGATTCCATTTGGAATTTCTCCCTGAACTGTAGGGGCAGAGTAGACAAGATTATCAAGTACGATAGCGACGCTTTTTTTATTGTTTGGATCAGCTGATGCAGAAGCAGTTATTGAACGCCATGCACGTGCGCCATCTGCATTCATTACCATGATAACTTCCGGGTTACCTTTCTGATCATAATCAGAACGCGCATCAGAAATTACATCTCCCTCTAAAGCAGGTCCACCGCCCACATTACTGGTTTTGAGAGCATAAAGTTCAAAAACCTTACTTTCTTCTGACATTGCCTTCACTCCCCAGCATAATCTGATATTTTGTGGGATAACAGCTCTGACAGCTGCTGAAGAAAGATATGAGTTTACTTTTGCAGTATCTTTTAAAGCCGCATATCCAACAACGGGTCCCGGACGTAAATTAACCTGTCCGTCCTGACCCTGATAAGTTGCAGGATTTAAAATTGCAAATAGTGGATTTTGTTTAGCTTGCTCGGCTTGTACTTTACTCGAAACAGCCGCACTGTCAACCGCAGTGCTGTCACTCTTGCCAAGCGCTGCGAGTTTACTTTTGCTTGTATCCTGAACAGCAGATGCATTTGCAGTATCTGTTGATTTAATAGTTGATGCCAGAATACTGTTCACATTCTGAAGCAAACTAAAGATCTCAGCATTTTCATAAGTCTCCCAAAATTCGAGTTTTGCCGATCCCTGAAGTAATTTACGTACACGATCCGGATCTGTTACACCGGGAAGTTCAATCAGGATACGGTTGGTTCCCTGTTGTTTTTGAATGTTAGGAGAGGTTACTCCAAATTTATCAATACGGGTACGAAGAATGTTGAATGACAGGTCAATTGCACCATCAGCAGACTTCCTGAGGAAGTTTAAAACATCCTGATTGCTGGCATCTATCTTCAGGTTTGCTGAATTTTCTTTTGTTGCAAATAATGGGGATAGTTTACTATTCGGGCTTATTTTTTCAAACTCTTTTCCAAAAACACTTATGAAATCACTTTCACCTGTTGCCATAGCAGCCTCAGCATTTCTGATTGCAGCATTAAAATTCGCATCTGTACTATTATTCGCAAGGTTTCGAACCATATCGCTCAATGAGATTTCCATGGTTACGTTCATACCACCCTTAAGGTCGAGACCAAGTGGAATTTCGCGTTCCTTTGCGTACTGATAGGTGATATAAGTCAGGCTGCTATACACTGGTAATGAGGCAACTGAATCAAGATAAACTTTCTCTTTTACAGCATCGCCTTTTGCAAATTCCTGTGCATCTTTTTCAACTTTATTCGCTATCCACGTAAACGAGAGGGAATACAAACACGCGATTGTGAGCGCTATTGCTGCGAATTTTACTAATCCTTTACCTTGCATTTTATTTTATTGTCTATTAATGTTGATTTAAGCCTATTTTGGTTAAGACGCCAAAGCTAACTAAATTTTTGTTTTTTGGAATAATTCTTTAACACTGAAAATTACAGAAGAGCTTCAGCCTTTTTTGTATTTGATAAAACTATAAGAATATAAGTTCTTTTCATCAGGTTCATGAAGAATTTTTTCCTCCTCATTCCATTCATTCATGCTAATCTCAGGGAAAAATACATCGGCATCAAAATCCTTATGAATGATAGTGAGGTAAAGTACATTGGCAATAGGAAGTGCCAGATTAAATATTTGTGCTCCTCCAATAATAAATACATCTTTTTCATTCTTACATAGATCTAATGCATTATTAAATGAATTGCATAATTCAACTCCCGGTATGACAACACCGGATTGCCTGCTTATTACTATATTTCTTCTATTTGGCAGGGCTTTCCCGATAGAATCAAAGGTTTTTCTTCCCATAATGATCGGGTGCCCGGTAGTGATCGTTTTAAAATGTTTCAGATCTGCAGGCAGGTACCATGGCAGGAGATTGTTTTTGCCTATTCCGTTCTTTTTGTCAATGGCAACAATCAGATTAATATTCATATGCTCAAATTAGATCGCTACAGCTCCTTTAATATGTGGATGCGGGTCATAGTTCTCCAGACTAATGTCCTCAAACTTAAAATCAAAAATATCCTTAATTTCCGGATTTAGTTTCATTACCGGAAGCGATTTGCATTCCCGGCTTAATTGTAGCCTGGTTTGCTCCAGATGGTTATTGTAAAGATGTGCATCTCCAAAAGTATGTACAAAATCTCCTGCTTCCAATCCGCATACCTGTGCAACCATCATCGTCAGCAGGGCATAAGAGGCAATATTGAACGGTACCCCCAAAAATATGTCGGCACTGCGCTGATACAGCTGGCAGCTTAATTTACCGTCTGCAACATAGTATTGAAAGAAGCTATGACAGGGCGGAAGCGCCATATTTTCAATCTCTGCAACATTCCATGCCGAAACGATCAGGCGTCTTGAATCGGGATTATCGCGGATCTGCTTGATTACTTGTGTAATCTGATCAATATGTCCGCCATCAGGTGTAGGCCATGAACGCCATTGAGAGCCATAAACAGGTCCGAGTTCACCATTCTCATCTGCCCATTCATTCCAAATACTAACCCCATTATCCTTAAGGTATTTGATATTCGTTTCACCCTTCAAAAACCAGATCAATTCGTGAATAATTGATCTCAGGTGAATTTTCTTGGTTGTCACCAGCGGAAACCCTTCCTTAAGATTGAAACGCATCTGGTAGCCAAATACACTGATCGTACCGGTTCCTGTGCGATCATGCTTTTGGCTGCCGTTTTCCAGAACATGCTGCATCAACTCGTGATATTGTTTCATTCTTTTATTTCTTGGTTTGTTGTGACCTTGCTTTCAACTTTTTGCTTTCAGCTTTATGCTTTTCAGTGCAAATAAAATAAATGTAATTTTGGCATCCTAAAATTGTTTATAAATATATCAGTATGTTCACAATATGATTCTTTTTCCGAATGCCAAGATCAATATAGGCTTAAATATCGTCAATAAGCGTGCTGATGGATACCATAATCTGGAATCGATATTTTATCCCATTGCTATCAATGATGCTTTGGAGATTATTGAGGCTGATAAACTACAATTTAGTTCAACAGGAATTGAAATACCTGGCAATGTGGAAGATAATCTTTGTCTGAAAGCCTATCATTTGTTGAAAAAGGATTTTACTGAGTTGCCACCTGTCCACATTCATTTACATAAAAATATACCCATCGGAGCCGGACTGGGAGGAGGTTCTTCTGACGCTTCATTTTTAATCCGGCTATTGAACCAAAAATTCAGCCTGGGCCTTGAAAATTTCCAAATGGAACAGTATGCCTCAATAATTGGTTCTGATTGCGCTTTTTTTATTCAGAATAAACCAACTTATGCAACTGAAAAGGGTGATCATCTCAGTCCTTTGGATCTGGATCTGAGTAATTATTTTATGGTATTGGTAATGCCCACTGTGCAGGTGTCAACAGCAGAAGCTTATCAGGGCGTTCATGTTGCCCCGGTTTCTACTCCATTAACCGAACTGGCCAAACATCCGATCGAAGATTGGAAATTACTTATCAAAAACGACTTTGAGCCTTCAGTATTTTCAAAATATCCTGTAATTGCCAAAATAAAGGCTTCATTGTATGATGCAGGAGCCTTGTACGCATCTATGAGTGGCAGCGGTTCATCAGTTTACGGAATATTTAAGGAGCCAGTGAAATTGCCACAACTGGAGGAGGATAACAAGGTTTATTATGTATAGAGTTGATAATTGAGAGTGGAGAGTTGAGAGTTGGAGTGGAGAGTGGAGAGTTGAGAATGACGCTAATAATTCTCCACTCTCTATTCTCCATTCTTAAATAATTTTGAAAGCTAACTGTGAAAAATCTGCCATTTCAATCAGAATTGGATATCAGGCAAAATAAATCAAATACTGCTTATCGGATATAATCACGATCCTCGTCGCTTAGTTGATCAGTATCATTTTTGATATAAGGATGATCATTTTCATGGAGCGGCTCAACTGTGATAGAAGACTCCGATTTGGTTTTCTTGCGTGGCCTTCCAGCCATGAACCCTATAATCATACCGAGTCCGAACATTACCCCTAAAACAGCCAGTTTGGATAATCTCACATCGCCGAAAATCCAAAAGCTTACTTCATCGGTATTGTTCATGAGTATGATGGTAACAAGTGCCGAGACAACGATAATAAATATTGTTTTAAAGGTCATAGGTGAATAATTTATTTATGCTCTGAATATCGAATTGATATGTGAAATTAGTAAAATTAATCGCTGTTTCGCGTGTTTGAGAGTGATCTCACGAGAGATATATTTCAAAATTTATACCAAGATTATAATCATGTTGAATATCTAACCAAATTCCTTAAAAATCATATTGAAATCCAATCTCAAAGAACGGCTTGTTGAGTGCGTTCTCTCCTGCAAAGATTAGTTTACCGGCAAGATCAAAATTCGGTAGCATAAATCGCATAAGATTCATATCTGTACTCAGTTCCAGTCCGAAAGTACGTGGCTGGAATCTGTTTCCTTTTCCGATATTTTCAAAATCAGCAAAAAAGCCGCCCTTAACTCTTTTAACAAAAGCAATTGGTCCTAATTCGGCATCGGGATAGAATAATGGAAAACGATAATCAAGTAACAAAGTGTTTCTGAGTCGTGTATTTAAACTTAAATTTCTGTATCCACTGATTCTTGGAATCTCTATACTAAAATCATAAGCTCCGCTGCTTTCCTGATAATTAAAGCTTGCCTGAAATGAGTGATTGATTAATAGCCCCGGAGTATAAAATACAGTTCTGAATGAAAGGAGAGTACCCTCTAATAAATTTTGGAAGGGAAGATGAAAGTAGGACAATGATAAATTTTGACCCCATTGAGGTGCAAGATCCCTGGCACTGCGACGGGCATTCCGGCTAAAGTAAAACTGATATTTCATCGGAAACTTCAATTTTTCAATAAAATTATTTGGCTTATTCTGAATTTCATACCTCGAAGTAAAGCTGCTTGAACTTCTGATACCTATGCTATAGCTCTTATTTAGGCGATTAAATGTAAAGGGAACACTCAGTTCAGCTTCAGTTATATTCTCGCGCCAGTTTACAGGAACAAGCCGATTGTTTTGCTTTGAATAAATTAAATTGGCCCTGTTTGAATATGTAACAATCAAAATGGGATAGAAGCGTTTATAACTAAACCCTGCCAGATATTCGCTTTTTCTCAATCCTGAATTAAATTGATAGCCGCCATACAGATCGAGAGTATTTAGTTGATTGTTTGATTTGAACTTTAAGCCAATGCTCAAATCATCATTAGTCTCAGTGTTGTCAGCGATAGGTGATAAACTATGAAAATTAAGCAGATTGTTAAATTCCCTGTAAGATTTGGATGGGTAACTTTTATCAGGTATCGCGTCAAGAACGTTGGCGTTTGCCTCCTGATCGACCAAAGGGGATGCATAATCGATGAATGTGTCAGCAGCTTCCCAATTTTGCGTTTTGAAATCAAGTGGTATGCTAACAATATCATATCCTTTAAACTGATAACTATTGAATAACACCCTGTTTCTTTCCTTGTCGTAGGATGGGTTTGTAGCACTGTACAGTGCTGAAGTAAGCGGTATTATTGAATCAGGTGTGAGGCAATAAATATTGTTCAGACCTTTATAATGAGCCCTGAACAAAATGTTTTTGCCGGCATAGACCGGTCGCATAATCTGTTGCCTTTGAAATGGAGTGATGATTTTATTACTTCCATCCGCTCGCATGATTTCCATTAAGGCAGCACCATCTTTACTCATTACAACACAGATTATTTTATCTCCCTGCTCATCATAGGACGGATTTTGCACACTTAAACCTTCATTTACCGGATATTCCCTAATTAAATCGCCATTTTCGGCATCCAGTTCAATCACTGAGAATAAGTTGGCGGTACTTACTTTTACAGCCACAATAGTTTTTGCATTGGCCGAAAGGCTTGGAGAAAATAAACGGCTTTTGTGGCTGAGTTGCTTAACCCGATTATTTGCCAGATCGTAAATATTGATCACATTATAAGAGCGCTTTCTATACCGTTTGTCAAATCTGATTTCATCCCAGACAATTTTTCCTGCAGCATACCTGAAATTATACTCAGTTTGAAAGCCGATTTTACAAAGCATGCGCTCCCTGCCTGTAGAATCGATGAGTATTAGTCTTGGTGTATGAGTCAGATTTTGCTTCAGGGCAATAATTTCACCATTGCGATTGCTTACAGGTAACAAATAGTCGGCTGGTATGGAATCCGTCCTTTTGTTAATTGCTGTATAATTTACAGGCATTAGATCATTGGATTGATTTTGCCAAAGCAGCTTCAATTCAGCAATTGTTGAATCATGTAGCATTCTGCTGTTAAGTCCGGTAAATTTTTTAATTGAATTGCTCAAACTATAAGGTCTTAAAGGATTCCGATTAATCCTTGTCATTATGCTATCTATAATTGCTTCTCCATAGTCCCTTTTTAGTTTGGTCGTCATAAAATAACCCAACTGATAATAGCCGGGTGTCAGATTTTTGAGTGAGCCAAAATAATTTTTTGAATAGGAGTAGGGATGGGTACTTAGTGTATTTGTTCTGAAAATTAACTCCCAGTCTGGAAGTCTTCCGCGACCGGCATGACTTAGTGCTGTTTCAATACCAACAGCATCCCCTTCATAGAACCAGGGTGGTAGGGTGATCCCGAAAATTGCAAGTGCTAATTCTTCAAATAGGGGGGCTTTTAGTTTGCCACTTAATTTATCAAATTGAACCACATGTCTGAGTTCATGGATAGCCATGCCATTGAGCCAATCCTGGAAGTCGAGGTTCTGGGGTGGGGTAGTGTAGAACTCCGAACGACGTGGTGCAAGCTGTACAAAACCATTGGAAATGACACCTTGGTTTTGCAGGATTATGGTAATTGGCTGGGGTCTTTTATTCAGTGATTTACTGACCCCATTAAGTAGATGTTCAAGTGTATTTGACATTCTCTGAGCTTCATTGGAAAACTCCCGGGAATATATAATCTGAAAATTTTCAGTCCGGATCTGCATCCATTTTATGCCTGGAGGGTTCTGTTCGGCATCAAAAATCTGGGCAAAAAGTGATACTGTATTTAAACATAATATAAATGATATTAATACACTGATATAATGTTTGTTAAGATCTGATATAGTCATCTATTTTATGTCTTGCTAACAATATTAGTATAGGTATGGATTTAAACAAAATATCATATAAACCTATTATTAAATTTAGTAGTATAAATTATTGATTATTAGATATTTATGAATTTTGTATTTTAGATAAAATAGATTAAAATTTATAAATTTTTCAAAAAAAATGCCCTGTTTAGAATATTTGTTCAAAATTAAATAAATACTTGCTTTTATGGCCTAAATGAAATTAGATAATCTTGAATATGAAATGATATCATTGAGGGTTTGCATGTTTCCTTCATTTACTGCTAATATAATCTCTATGAATCCGAATTGGAAAACCGGTTTTAATTGACAAGGTATTGCCCCATTTTTAAAGGTATGTACAATCTGTTTTGTTTTCTGCTATTAAACAGGATACAAAACATCAATGATTTTTAGCGGTTCTTTTCTGGTTTTTAAATATACTTAGTGTATAAAACTCCTCCCCTACCCGATGAGGGTTTTGGGAATAGGCTTTCTTTTCATGTTTTTTAAGTAGGGATAAAGAAAGATCGTACCGAGTACAATTATTGCTCCGGCGTAAAATCCGAGAGTCATTTGTTCTTTTTTCCCAAAGAACATAAAGGCCAAAATTATACCATAAACAGGCTCCAAATTCGTAATAAGCGCAACCCTAAAAGCAGATAATTCTTTCATGACAGCTACTCCGGCGACATAAGCAAGCGAGGTGCAAACGGTTCCAAGGATCAATAAAAAGAAGAAATCAGAAGGATTGAGGCTAATAGGAGCCTTCAGGCCCTCTGAAATTAATAAATAAATAGAAACCCATACCCATGCTCCAATGAGCTCATAGAAGCTTATAATGGGTGCAGGGCGATTTTGAATTTGTTTTGAATTTATGATTGAGAATATGCTGGCGCATAAAGCGCTTAATAAACCACTGATTATTCCTACAGAGTAACGGGATTCAAACTTAAAAATCATATAGATTCCTGAGATAATCATCAAACCGGTGAATATTTCAAGACCTGATATTTTTTGTCTTTTCAATAAGGGTTCTAATATAGCAGTGAACAGGGTAAGGGATGAAAGACTGACTAAAGCTACTGAGACTGTGGACAGTTTGATTGATTGAAAGAACAGAATCCAATGTGCAGCCACGATTGCTCCTGTAAAGAACAATTTTAAAAAGGTTTCTCTTGATACCCGGATTGATATCTTCTTAAAACGGAAGTAGCCATACAAGCTAACAAAGGCGATCAGAACCCTGTACCAAACGAGATGTGCGGCGTCGATAGAGATCAAGGCACCAAGGATTCCTGTAAATCCCCAAACAAAGACGGTGATGTGAAGGATAATCAGATTTCTACTGATGGCAGGTTTTTGATTAGGCATATCGGCTTATTTGGGTGCTTTCATCAATAAATAGATACCAAGTATTCCAAAAACTATATTAGGGATTAAAACGGCAATGAGTGGAGGTAATCCACCTTTTAAAGCAAACATGCTTGAGAACCTAATGAACAGGATATAGGTAAAACTTAAGAAAATACCTATTCCAAGAGGAAGGCCAACACCACCACGGACTTTACGTGAGGACAGGGAAACACCCATTAAGGTTAGAACAAAGGCAGATAGAGGGTAAACATAACGCTGGTATTTTTCAAGTTTTAAATCCGCCATAACCCCTGTGCCGCGTATTTCTTCCTTATTAATACGGTCATCCAACTCACCCATATCCATCGCCTGGTAAATATTATCATATATTTCGAAGTCTTTTGGACGCATATCCAGAGTAGTGTCCATTTGCAAACCTGCAGACATAGACTCCTTCAATCCATCAATTTTCCGGATGGAATAGTTCTCAATTTTCCATTTTGTTTTCACTGAATCCCAGCTAATCCTGTCTGCAACGAGCTTTTCTTTCAGATCCATCCCTGAGAACTTTTCCAGCGTGAATTTATAGCCTGTTTTTAAGTTATTATCGAAATTTTCTATATATACCAGCGTATTTTTTTCAATCTGCATATGCGTATACATTTTGGAATTGTCTGATTTCGGATTTACATAAACATTCTCAAAATCAATCTTCAGCCGGTTAGTCTCGGGAATGATGAAAAGATTAAAAATCAGCGTAACAAAAAAAATGACAGTAGATGAGATCAGGTATGGCCGTAAAAATCGTTTAAAGCTAACCCCACTGCTTAATATGGGCACAATTTCTGTTTGATCGGCCATTTTAGCCGTAAAGAAAATAACAGCTATGAAATTTATTAATGGAGATAGAAAATTGAGATAAAATGGAATAAAACCAACATAATAGCTGAAAATTATCTCTTTAATTGGAGCCTGATGCTTTAAAAAGTCATCGAGCTTCTCTGAAACATCGAAAATTACAATAATCACAGTGAAAATTGTGAGGGTGAATGCAAAAGTCCCCAGATATTTCTTTATGATGTACCAGTCGATAATTCCGATCATATTCTATTTCTATAAGCGCTGCGATAATTGAACAACCATCTTGTTTTTCCAATCGTTAAAATCACCGGCTATAATTTTCTCTCTTGCCTCATTCACCAGCCATAAATAGAAATGCAGGTTATGTAAGGTTGCGATCTGAGCACCCAATATCTCTTTTGAATGAGCCAGATGCCTAAGATACGCCTTTGAATAATTTCTGTCTGCAAAAAGATCACTATCTTCTTCAAGTGGGGAGAAATCATTTTTCCAACGTTCATTACGGATATTAATGATCCCATTTTTAGTGAATAACATTCCATTTCTGGCATTTCTGGTTGGCATTACGCAGTCGAACATATCTATTCCCAGTGCGATATTTTCGAGGATATTAACAGGAGTACCTACGCCCATAAGATAGCGTGGTTTGTCTTTAGGCAGTATATCAGTAACGATATCGGTCATTTCATACATTTCTTCAGCAGGTTCACCGACTGATAGTCCCCCGATTGCATTTCCTTCCCTTTCGAACGAAGCGATAACTTCTGCAGATTGTTTACGAAGATCTTTATACACTGATCCCTGAACAATAGGAAATAGGGTTTGATCAAATCCGTAAATAGGCTGAGTTGTATCAAAGCGTTCACAACAGCGCTTTAGCCAGCGATGTGTCATTTCCATCGACCGACGGGCATAGCCATATTCGCAGGGATAGGGTGTACATTCATCAAAAGCCATGATAATATCAGCTCCAATAATCCTCTGGGTGTCCATTACCGATTCAGGGGTAAACAAATGTTTTGAACCGTCAATATGGGAGCGGAAGGTCACACCTTCCTCCTTGATTTTACGTACCCCCGACAAGGAATAAACCTGGTAACCACCACTATCAGTTAGCAGGGGTTTATCCCAGCCATTAAATTTATGTAAACCACCTGCGAGTTGAAGGGTTTGCAGACCAGGCCTGAGGTATAAATGATAAGTGTTGCCAAGTATGATCTGAGCCTTAATATCTTCCGAAAGTTCATGTTGGTGCACGGCCTTTACCGAACCTGCAGTACCGACAGGCATAAAAATGGGGGTTTTGATGATGCCATGCTCAGTGCTGATTTCACCTGCCCTTGCTTTCGAAAATTTATCTGAAGCCTCTAATTTAAATTTCATTCAATTGAAAATAACAGCCGCAAAAATAGCAAAATATAAACTGTAGCCGGGGAGAGCCTTCAATATGCCTGCATTATTTCTTTTATTTTATAAAAATGACAATAGTTAGCTGAAAAATTAGAAATTTACCCCTGTTTAAAGCTCATTCTCACGCGTGGATTATTTACTTATTTCGATTTCAATTTCCTTGCTGATTTGTTTGATCCTGCAATTATATTATACTCTTGCAGTTCATAGAAAATTAGCTGTTTTTAAGGGTAATGAAGGTAATAATTCAATTATGGAGCCTATTTCGGTTATAATCTGTGCAAAAAATGAACTGAAAAATCTACAACACAATCTATTGCCATTTATTGAACAGGATTATCCTGATTTTGAGCTGATAATTGTAAATGATTGTTCAAATGATGGATCCGACTGGTTTTTACGTGATCTCTCCATGCAACATAAGAACCTCAAAGTAGTTACAATTAATGATCACCCGCGTTTTAAGCATGGAAAGAAGTTTGCAGTAACCCTCGGAATAAAAGCTGCAAAAAATGAAAATCTGGTCTTTACCGATGCAGATTGCAGACCAGCATCGAAGCAATGGCTAAAGTATATTCAGCGAAATTTTAATGATCAAACTGAAATAGTTCTGGGGTATTCACCCTATGATTTTAAAGGAAGTCTGATAAATCGCTTTATCCGCTATGAAACATTCATTACCGCCCTTAATTATCTTTCATATGCTCTAAAAGGCAATCCTTACATGGGGATAGGTAGAAATATGGCCTACAAAAAATCTCTATTTTTTAGGGGAAAGGGATTTGCATCACATATGCATATTTTATCCGGGGATGATGACCTTTTTGTAAATCAGAACGCGAACGGAACTAATACCAGGATTGAAATTGATTTTGATTCCCATTTATGGTCTGAACCTAAAAAATCGCTTTCCAGTTATTTTTCTCAAAAGTTTCGCCATCAGGGTGCCGGTAAAGCATATAAAAGCAGTCATAAAAAAATGTTGAGCACACAGGCTTTATCAGGTTTGCTTTTCTATGTATTTCTAATAGCTTTAATCGTAATAAAAGCAGATTGGTGGCTTGCCGCATCATTTTATTCGATCAGGTTATTAGCTCAGATTTTGGTTTATATCCCTGTTTTGAAGAAATTAAGGTATCTTGATCTAATTTGGTGGGTGCCAGTATTTGATTTCATTTATTATTTTTATATAGTGTTTTTAAACTTTATTACCTTATTCAGGAAGAAGGTTGAATGGAAATAAATCCCAATTTTTCGGCAAATGCTAAGAATGATTTCATGCTGGTCATCAGGGCAAAGGATGGGGATCAGAAAGCCTATGCCGAATTAATGCAGCGATATAAAGATTCCATATACTTTATGGCCTTAAAAATGGTCAATAATAAGGACGATGCCATGGATCTTACAGTTGAAACATTTGGGAAAGCATTTGAGAACATCGAGAAGTATAAACCTGATTTCGCTTTTAGTACCTGGTTATTTAGAATAGCAACCAACAATTGTATTGATTTTATTAGGAAGAAGAGACTAAATGTGGTTTCACTCCAATCTATGTCTGAGGAGGATAATGATGAAAAACAATTGCAGATTGCATCTGATACCCTAAATCCGGAACAAACCTCAATCAAAAAGCAGGAAAGTGAGAAGCTGAAGAGTATTGTGGAGCAGTTACCACAGCGATACCGAACTCTGATTATTTTGAGGTATTATGATGAACAATCCTATGAAGAAATCGCCCAGCAGCTGGATCTGCCCTTAGGTACTGTAAAAGCACAACTTTTTCGAGCCCGTGATCTGATGTCGAATATTATGAATCGTAAAAAGAAAAATTTGAGAAGTGACTTCTGAGATCATACCATACTATTTTCCAGACCTGAGTCCGAAACAAAAGGATCAGTTCGCCGAGTTGGATGAACTCTATCGTTTCTGGAATGCACGAATCAATCTAATATCAAGGAAGGATATCGATATGCTTTATCTTCATCATATTCTTCACTCATTGGCTATTGCAAAGCTAATTTCATTTTTGCCCGGTGAAAAAGTACTCGATGTTGGTACCGGGGGAGGATTCCCGGGCATTCCACTCGCCATTATGTTTCCCGAAACTGATTTTCATCTGGTTGATTCTATTGGAAAAAAGATTAAGGTGGTTCAGGAAGTTGCTTCCGGATGTAGGTTGACAAATGTTCGGGCAAGTCATGCCAGAGCTGAACAGATTGATGAGAAATTTCATTTTGTGGTTTCAAGAGCGGTAACCCGTCTTTCTGAATTTTATCCCTGGGTAAAGGGAAAATTTGAAAAAAAGTCTATGAACACCCTTCAAAATGGTATATTGTACCTGAAAGGTGGTGATTTGGCTGAGGAGATTAATGAATCAGGGTTAAAAACAGAACTTATACCTCTTTCAAATTTTTTTAAAGAAGATTATTTTGATACCAAGTTTGTGGTTTATATACCACAATAGGTTTTAGTATATTTCTGAATGAATGTGGCATCCCCAAATGTCCCTTCATTTATTTGCTCTATTTTATTCTTTCATTAAAATTCCTAATATGGCATTGCTTCATCAGTTGGCATTATCATGTATTCCAGGTATAGGCTCAGTACTCGCCAGAAATCTCCTCAGTTATTGTGGTGATGCCGAGGAAGTGTTTAAAGAAAAAACGAGAAATTTGGCCCATATTCCGGGTATTGGCCCTAAAACTCTCGAATTTTTAAAGGAACATTCTGCCATGAAAAGGGCTGAACAGGAACTCAAATTTATTGAGAAGTTCAAAATCAAAGCCTTTTTTATTACGGACGATGATTACCCGAAACGCCTTAGAAATTGTCCGGATGCACCTATAATAGTGTATTTCAAAGGAAATGCTGACATGAATGCCGGCAAGGTAATCAGTATTGTCGGTACCCGAAATGCTACAGATTATGGCAAAGAAATATGTAGAACATTGATAGAGGAATTGAAGGTACATACCCCCCTGATTATTAGCGGACTGGCTTATGGGATAGATGGAGCTGCACACAAGGAAGCTCTCAAAAACGAAATTCCCAATATTGCAGTTCTTGCACATGGGCTCGACCGTATATATCCGGCACAACACAGGGCGATGGCTGAGAAAATTCTTGATTGTGGAGGACTTATTACCGAGTTTATGTCGGGTACAATACCCGACCGGGAGAATTTTCCTAAACGAAACCGTATTATTGCCGGTTTGGCTGACTTGACCATAGTTGTGGAGGCTAATATTAAAGGTGGAGCATTAATTACAGCTGAGCTTGCCAATTCCTATAATAGAGACGTGTTTGCTTATCCGGGGAGGATTAATGATGAATTTAGTCAGGGATGTAATTTTCTGATCAAGACAAACAGAGCAAATCTGATGACAAGGGTAGCCGATCTCGAATATCTCATGGGATGGACAAAAGATCAGAAATTACCTTTAAAACCTCAACTTAGTCTGCCCATCAACTTAACAGAGGATGAGCGGATCATTGCCGATATCCTTTATGCCAAAGGAAGTATGGGAGTAGATAATCTCGCTATTTTAACCGGATTTCAGCAAAGTAAGCTCGTCATGATTATTCTGGGCATGGAAATGCAGGGAAGTATTATTTCATTACCCGGGAAGGTGTATAAAATGACTTAATGCTCATTTTTCGGATAATCATACAGAATTAAATCACCCGTCCCTTCACTTAGCATTTTCCAGCTGTTAAAAGGGAATTGAATTAATGCAATACCACAGGTAGGAATATTGTAAATAACCGAAGCGCAGAATTTATTGACCAAATGAGTAATTGACGGGTTGTGGCCAAATAAAGCAATAAAATCTGCCTGATCATCCATTTTGTTAATAAAATATAGTAAGTTATCGGTCAGTGCATCATATATCTCCTGATCCTTAACAATTTCTGATTGTGCTATTCCTAATTCATCTGCGAAATAGCTGGCAGTTGAAATAGCACGTAATGCCGGACTACTGTATAGCTTTTGAGGGATTAAATTCTTTATTTTTAATCGTTTCGCCATTTCCTGAGCATTTTTTTCACCTCTGTGACTCAAAGCTCTTTTGAAATCCGGTTTTTTGAAAGCGGCATCTTCTGCTTTTGCGTGGCGAACAATCAGTAATTGTTTAGACATGGCTTTGTTTGATAATTTGATTCAGATCGATAAGATTCATGCACTTAAAATGACCCTTTGGACAATTATTATATCCAATTTTTGAACATGGACGACAACTTAAACCCTCAACCTGAATGATTTTTGAATCATCTGTTTTGTATGGATACATCCCAAACTCAGGCACTGTGTTTCCCCAAACAGAAATAACAGGCTTATTAAAGGCTGCTGCAATATGCATGAGGCCGGTGTCGTGCGTAATTACTTTCCGAGCCTTGCTGATCAGAAATGCAGATTCATCAAGTTTAAAGCGGCCACAGCCATTAAATACGTGAGCGCCTGCTGCAAGAGCAATTTCTTCGGCGCGTTCTTTGTCTTCAGGTCCGCCGAGTAACACAACAGGGTCTGTAATTTTGCTGCATAAGTCAATTAATTTTTCTGCGGGAAGCCGTTTTGTGGCATGCTGGGCACCAATAACAACTGCAATGAACGCCAAATGTGAATCTGGTAAAAGTACGGTTAGATCATATTGCTTAAGTAAAAAGTAATCAAGCCCTTTGGAGTCGTTTTTTACACCAAGAAATGCTACAGTCTGAAGATAGCGATCGACAATATGAACAGGAGGGAGGACATTCATTTTAAAATTGACTAAAAGCCACTTTTGCCGGTTTAATTTATCAAAAGAGCTTGATTTGATACCTAATTTCGTCTTAATCCATAATGTTCTCAGATTATGATGCAGATCAATCACATAATCAAACTTCTCTTTTTTCAGTTCTTCAATACAATCAGAAAGTGATTTATCAAGGTAATGGATTTTATCAATGTGTGGATTTCCTGCTATTACAGTTTCATACGACTTTTTTGTTAAATAATGCAGTTCAAGGCCTTCCAGCTGCTCTTTCAGGCATCTGATCACCGGACTGGTGAGGACAATATCTCCAATGGAGCTAAAGCGGATGATTAGTATTTTCAGGTTTTTGTCTTTCACATCTGTTGTTTCTTTCTTTTCTGTTCAAACAGAATACTGATTTGTTCAAGATTCATTGCATTGAGACAATTTTCTTTGCTTAATCCTCCTTTTCTTGCAACAAGAGTACCGTATTTCATGTCATTAAATCCTTCTTTACGATGTGCGTCCGGATTTATAGACAAAAGTACACCCTTTGATATCGCATATTGATGCCATCTCCAGTCCAGATCAAGCCTGAGTGGATTAGCATTAATTTCAATGATTACCTGATTTACAGCACAGGCATCAATAACTTTTTTATGATCAATTGGATATCCGCTTCTGCTTAACAATAACCTGCCGGTAGGATGACCCAAAATCGTCGTAAAAGGGTTTTCAATTGCTTTTATCAAGCGCTCAGTCGCTTTTTCCTCATTCATGTTCAAAATGGAGTGGACTGACGCGACAACAAAGTCGAAGCTGGTAAGAACCTCATTGGAATAGTCGAGAGAACCATCATACAAAATATCAGATTCAATTCCTTTAAATATCCGAAATGGGCTAAGCTTTTTATTCAACTCGTCAACTTCACGCTGCTGGGCTGCAAGTCTTGTTTCATTAAGGCCATTTGCATAAAAAGCTGATTTCGAGTGATCACAAATCCCGAAATACTCCAGTTTTAATTCATTTTTACAGAAAAGCGCCATTTCCTCCAAAGTATGGACTCCATCACTCCATGTACTGTGGTTGTGTAGGCTTCCCTTAAGGTCAGAATATTGAATTAATTCAGGTAAGGAATTGGCCTCTGCAAGTTTGAATTCACTAAGACCTTCCCTTAACTCTGGTTCAATGAATGGGAGGCCGGCTAATTTATAAATTTCTAATTCTGACTTTCCGGAAATATCAGCTCCATTAAGCATAACTTTGAGAATAGCCACATGCTCCTGGTTTCCCGTTTGAGAGATTAATTCCCATCCCAATTCAGCTTTTTTGACGAATTTTAATTTAATTTTTATGCCCTGCTCAGTCTGACAATTTAGTTGATTTTCAAGAACTTCCAGGTCTTTAAATTGCCAGCTTTCTAGTATATGTAAAATGTTATTGTCAAACTCTTTTACCAATAGAAGATCAATGCTATCAATAATCTCACTTCTTCGGCGGTATTGTCCTGTGAGGCAGGCGAATTCAGGTTGAATTTCAGTATTAATCCGTTCCAGGATAGCTTCAGCAAAGCCTTCAACCTGTGCATAGAGAAAGCGGCCATTACTGGCCATATTAAATTCAATAGTTTTCTTTATTTCTTCCTGAGTTTTGAGTCCGAACCCCTTAGCCTCAATCAGACGATTTTCATTACAGGCATAATACAATTCACCAACGCTTTCAATCCCAAGATCCTTCCATAGGACGAGGATTTTCTTCGGTCCAAGGCCTTTGATCTTCATTATTTCTACTATTCCCGGCGGAGTTTGCAAGAGAAGATCGGAGAGATCCGTTATTGTATTTGAATGTATAAGTTCCCAGATTTTGGATGCAATACTTTTGCCAAGACCATCAAGCTGTTCCATTTCAATCTGAGTTTTGCTTGCTATGGGAAAAGGAAGTTTATCAACTTTAAACGCGGCATTCGCAACGGATTTCACTTTGAATGGATTTTCATTATGAAGTTCCATCAACTGACATAAAAATCTTAAAGTCCGGGCGATCGTTTTGTTTTCCATAAAGCTAAAAGCTCAAAAATAATCAAACCCTTCCCTGAAAAGGGAAGGGTTTGATTATTTTTTAAAGATATTATGTTTTTCGATAAATTTATTTCACCTGAATATTATAGGGAATGCGAGCCTGAACCCCCGAAAGTTTAATTGCAGCCATCATTTGCTCATAATAAATAAACTGATTACCTAATTCCTTTTTCATAAAATAGGTTTTGACTTTATCACCGGTATTTTCAAACAGCGATTTGATTGGGTCAACTTGATCAGGGTAGCTTACGAGCTTGAAATCTTTTATTTTGGCTTTTCTTGCTGCAGAAGCAATTGCATCATCAATATTTCCAAGTTTATCAACAAGCCCTCTCTGAAGAGCTTCAGTACCGCTCCAAACTCTTCCCTGTCCGACACTGTCGACATAAGCCTGAGATTTTTTACGACCATCAGCCACTTTCTGAGTAAAAGTACTGTAGACTTTATTTACTTCCTGTTGAATAATCATTCTCTCTGCATCTGTCAATGGGCGGCTCACTGTACCCAGATCTGCAAATTTGCCGGTTTTTACGCCATCGAAAGTTATTCCAAGTTTGTTTTTAAAGAAATTCTGCATATTGGGTATGATGCCGAAAACTCCAATTGAACCTGTGATTGTATTGGGCTGTGCAAAGATTGAATCTGCTGCACAGGCAATATAATAACCACCTGAGGCTGCAACATCACCCATAGAAACAATAACCGGTTTAGATTTTTTTGCAAGAACCATTTCCCGCCAAATAACATCCGATGCCAGCGCACTGCCACCCGGGGAGTTTACCCTGAGTACTATAGCTTTAACTTTATTATCCAATCGTGCTTTTCGAATCGCCCTTGAAATTCTTTCAGAGCCAATTGACTCATCATTACCTTCTCCACTGATGATATCACCATTGGCATAAATAAGGGCAATACGATCTGACGAGCTTGCTTTGTTTTCATCCGGGGCAGGAGCATATTCTTCAAGACTAACCGATTTGAGGTCCTTTTTCTTATCGGTTCCGGTACGGATTTTTAACTCATCAAGTACTTCATCTTTATATTTAAGGCCATCGATCATCTTATAAACCAATGCGTCTTTTGGATTTCTGACTTTAGCACTATCTGCGAGAGAAAAAAGTGTACTTTTTGGAATTTTTCTGCTCTTCGATATTTCGGTGAGGAAATGGTCATACATTGATCCAAGGAAAGAATTCACTTGCTCCCGGTTTGGCTCACTCATTTTATCCAGAATAAATGGCTCAACAGCACTTTTATAGGTTCCAACTTTAATAATCTGTGCTTCAATTTCCAGCTTCTCAAGTGAACCCTTAAAAAACATTAGTTCTGAACTTAAGCCTCTGAAATCGATCATTCCTTCAGGATTCAGGTATACTTTATCAGCAACAGAGGCTAGATAATATGCTCCCTGAGTATACACTTCACTGTAAGCTAAAATGAACTTACCGCTCTTTTTAAAATCAATCAGTGCATTTCTGATCTCTTCAATTGTCGCAAAACCAGCATCCAGTGACGAAACATCAAGATATATGCCTTCGATATGATCATCTTTCTTTGCCTCGTTTAAACTTAAAAGGATCTCGTTTAGTCCGAGACTTTTTTTACTGTCAAATCCCATGAAACTGAATTCAGAAAATGGATTCTTATCTGTACGTTCCTTGATTGGGTAATCCAGGCTGATGTGCATGATACTATTGGAAGTTGCGCTGACTTTTCCGTCGCTGCCTGCCATAGAAACCACTCCAACTATCAAGCCAATCAAAACGATGAAAACAACGAAAAACGATAGGATGAAACCTACCATTGAGGCGAAAACAAATTTAAAAAACTCTTTCATATTCAGGAACAAATATATTAACTATGCAAGTATACTAAATACAGATACAGAATTTGGCTATTTGTTACATGGAATTACTGAATTAGATGCATATCACCTATTTATTACTTGGAAGTAATCTCGGTAACAGGAGAAAATACCTTTCCCTGGCTATTTCCGAAATCCAGACAAAGATTGGAACTATTGTTAGGCGCTCTTCCCTTTATCAGACAGCATCATGGGGAAAGCACGATCAACCTGATTTTTTAAATCAGGTTATTGAACTTAAAACGAGTCTTCAAGCTCAGGAATTGCTATCCGGAATATTGAAAATTGAGTCAGATTTGGGTCGTAAGCGACTAGAAAAATGGGGATCCAGAATTATTGATATCGATATTTTGCTTTATGAAGATCTGATAATTAATGATCCTAAGCTTATTATTCCTCATCCTTATCTAGCTTTTCGAAGATTTTGTCTGATGCCATTGTGTGAAATCGCTCCCGAATTCATTCATCCGGTGCTGAAAAAAAGTATTCAGCAATTGCTACTTGAATTGTCTGATGATTTATTGGTAAAAAGGCTATCTTAGAAGATTATTTTTTTAATTGAAATTTAAAGATTAGAGATGGATAATGCTGGTTTCAAGATAGATTTATCATACCTAAAAGATGTTGCCAGTGGCAGCGATGAATTTATGATTGACATGATTGATCTGTTTCTTGATCAAACTCCTGCCTATTTTGAGCAGATTGAGCGGTTTATCGCTGAAGGAAACTGGGCAAAAGTGGCCGATATAGCCCATAAAGTCAAACCTACCCTGGCTTTTATGGGTGTAGATTCTGCAAGAGAAAGTATGGCTGAAATCGAGCAGAATGCCCGAAATGTAATAAATCTTGAAACTATATCCCCGGCATTTCAAATACTTAAGGATATGTCTGTACAGCTTTACAAACAATTAGAAGAGGTGAAAGCCAGTTTACAGAATCCTTCTTGAATTTATATTTTCAGACAGCATTCTGTTTGTCTGAACCATGATTCAGGTGATTTAGATGATTATTATGACTACCTAAATCAAAAGAATCACATTAATCAAAAAAATCACAGTTCAGACAGCATTCTTATTGTCTGAACCATGATTCAGGTGATTTAGATGATTATTATGACTCCTAAATCAAAAGAATCACATTAATCAAAAAAATCACAGTTCAGACAAAAGATTTAAGCTTTTGTATCTATGATAGATTTTTTTCTCCTGTTCTGAACTGAACAAGGGATATCAGAAAATATATGATAATAATAATTGGAACTGCTTCAAATTGTAAAAACAACAACAGCAGGATAGAAGAAAAGATCAAAACATAACGAAGCAGATTCTCCTTAAACTTTAATGATTTAAACTTCAATGAAATCAATGGAACTTCTGCCACTAGTAGCATACTCATAATCAGACTAAAGATTACCAGAAACCATGGATTTAGGATGAAATCTGCAAAATAAGTATTGCTTTCTGCAATAATCAGAGGGAAAGAGGCAATTAATAGTGCATTTGCAGGAGTTGGAAGTCCAATAAAATTCTCGGATTGCCTGGTGTCTATATTAAACTTGGCAAGTCTTAAAGCCGAAAAGACAGCAATTATAAATGCAGAATAGCTTAACCAGCTAGTCTCAGAATGTATCTGAGGAGAAAGTGCGAACAGCTGAAAGATTATTACTGATGGTAAAACTCCGAAACTTACCACATCTGCGAGAGAATCCAATTCTTTACCTATAACTGAATAGGCTTTTAAAAGCCTTGCCAGCATGCCGTCAAAAAAATCGAAGATTGCTGCAATTAGTATCGCATAAGAAGCCCAAATCAGATTTCCCTGAAAGGCAAAGACAATCCCCAGGCAGCCGCTGAACAGATTCAGACAGGTTACAGAATTTGGGATGTGCTTCTTCATCAGTAATTATTTTGGTTCAGCCCGATGCGTTTAATCCAATAGAAGGAACTCTGATCAGATCATGAGTTCATTGAAATAAGGAATTCTTCATTTGTTTTTGTGCCACGCATTTGTGATTGTAAAAACTCCATTGATTCCTGAGAATTCATATCAGCAAGGTGATTACGCAAGATCCAGATCCGTTGTAATGTGTCTTTATCGAGCAAAAGATCATCACGACGTGTACTTGAAGCGGTCAGGTCTATGGCAGGGAAAATACGCTTGTTAGATAGCTTCCTGTCTAACTGCAGTTCCATGTTACCTGTACCTTTAAATTCTTCAAAAATTACCTCATCCATCTTAGAACCGGTTTCAGTAAGAGCTGTTGCTAGAATAGTTAATGAACCACCATCCTCAATGTTTCTGGCTGCACCGAAAAAGCGCTTTGGTTTGTGTAATGCGTTGGCATCCACACCACCAGATAGAATTTTACCAGAAGCAGGTGCTACAGTATTGTATGCCCTTGCAAGACGGGTAATGGAATCGAGAAGAATAACCACATCATGTCCGCACTCGACCATACGCTTGGCTTTTTCGAGCACAATGTTAGCGATCTTAACATGACGCTCAGCAGGCTCGTCGAATGTAGAAGAAACGACTTCGGCACGCACACTTCTGGCCATATCTGTAACCTCTTCCGGACGTTCATCAATCAGTAAAATGATCAGATAAACCTCAGGATGATTTTTGGCAATGGCATTCGCTACATCCTTAAGGAGCATTGTTTTACCCGTCTTAGGCTGGGCTACAATCAATCCACGTTGTCCTTTACCGATTGGAGTAAACAAGTCGATGATGCGTGTTGAGTGATTTGCAGTATCTACAAACAGGTTTAGTTTTTCAGTTGGAAATAATGGGGTAAGGTAATCAAATGGCACCCTATCACGTACTTCTGCCGGAATACGGCCGTTTATAGCTTCAACCCTCACTAAAGGAAAATATTTTTCTCCTTCTTTCGGAGGACGGATACTACCTCTTACGGTATCACCGGTTTTAAGTCCGAATAGCTTTATTTGTGATTGAGAAACATAAATATCATCAGGTGATGAAAGATAATTATAATCGGATGACCTTAAAAAACCATAACCATCAGGCATGATCTCCAAAATACCTTCATTAACAATAACATTATCAAAATCCATATTGATTACAGGAGCTTCCTGAGTTCTTTGATTTTGATTTTGGTTTTGCCTGCGTTCAAATTTCCGTGGCTCAGCTTGCTCTGCTGGTTTTACATCCTTTACCTCCTGCATAGTATCCGTAGGGCTTTCAGAATCACTTACATTTTGAACCGGATCTATAATGGGAATATCATCGTCCTCGGGAAAATCGAAAGTTCGGGTGTTATCCAATGGTACTTCCTTATGTTGTTTACTTTCAGCACCGGGTTTGGTGCTGCGAAGGCGTTTACGTGGTTTACCAGAATCAGATGCTTCAGCTGCACCAACACTTTCAGTTACTGCTTCATTATCTTCGGTAGCAGGGGAGGTTTCTGCAAATTGAAGAATCTTGGATATCAGATCCTGCTTGCGTAAGGTATCAGTATCCTGTACACCTAAGGTTTGAGCAATTTCACGTAGCTCAGAAACGAGCTTATCGTTCAATTTATTACTATCCAGCATTAAATATGGTTTATGTTTTTTGGGATTTTAGTTCAAAATATTTATCCTGGAAATCGACGACACAAGAATTCTTGCAATAGAAAAGCTTTGAGAGAATTTTTGTGATTTCCTGAATTCAGGGATAAATTGAGATTATGACACAATTTTATGCAATAATATCAAATAAAACAAAATTTTTATTTTTTTTTTAATGCCCTGCGCTCATCTTTAATTAATTTCGTTCCAATATTGCAGAAAATAATGAATAGAGAGCAGTTAATCGAACAGATTAAAATTAAAAAATCTTTCCTATGTGTTGGTCTGGATACTGATATAACACTCATTCCCAAATTTTTACTATACTTTGAAGATCCTGTTCTAGAATTTAACAAACGGATTATTGAAGCCACTCATGATCTTTGTGTCGCCTATAAACCAAACAGTGCATTTTACGAAAGCCGAGGAATTGCAGGCTGGCAAAGTTTAATTGAGACTTCAAAACATATACCTTCTTCTTGTCTTGGAATCATAGATGCCAAACGTGGCGATATTGGAAACACCTCATCAATGTATGCTAAAGCATTTTTTGATCCTGAATCTTCAGGGATGAATTTTGATGCCATCACTATTGCCCCTTACATGGGAAGTGATTCGGTGAAACCATTTCTCGCATTTCAGGATAAATGGGTCATTTTACTCGCATTAACATCGAATGAAGGAGGAAAGGACTTTCAGTTTATTGAGACTAAAGACGGTCGTTTGTTTGAAAATGTAATTCAAAGAGCCAATGCCTGGGCCGGAAACGAGCGTATGATGTATGTTGTAGGTGCAACCCGTGGAGAAGAATTCTTAAATATTCGAAAATACGCACCTGATCACTTTCTTCTGGTTCCCGGAGTAGGAGCACAAGGTGGTAGCTTAGAGGATGTTTGTAAATACGGCTTATCCAAAAGCTGTGGATTACTTGTAAATTCTTCAAGATCAATAATTTACGCTTCCTCAGGAGAGAATTTCGCTGAGCGAGCGAGGGAAGAAGCGAAGAAACTTCAATTAGAAATGGAAATATTGCTGCAGGGTATTGGGTTTTAATAGGAAAATCTGCCACCCTTTGTCTGAAATAGGATTTAAGGATTCAAGGATTTTAGGATAACCTAAATCCTACCAATCCTAAAATCCTGCTAATCCTAATCCAGAAATTATGCGCTGTTTGTCTGAACTGTGATTTAGGAGATTTATTTGATTACTATGATTTATAAAATCCTAATAATCCTATCAATCCTAAAATCCTAATCCAGACATTATGCGCTGTTTGTCTGAACTGTGATTTAGGAGATTTATTTGATTACTATGAT
>CAYHGN010000007.1:0-7690 GCA_964356005.1 uncultured Sphingobacterium sp. | reverse complement strand
TTATAAAATCCTAATAATCCTATCAATCCTAAAATCCTAATCCAGACAACATTAGCAAGCCACAAAGTTCTTAATCCAGCCACATAAACAATTCTCAATACCGTTTAATCATATTTTTGTACAACCGAAATTAATTTCGGCATATTAATTCATGATTCAGAATGAAGATTTGCTGCATTATATCTGGAAATTCAGACTTTACCATGGGCCGGGACTTAAAACCACTGCAGGAGAAAGTCTGAATATAGTTAGCTCAGGCCAGCACAACCACCATGCCGGTCCCGATTTCTCAAATGCAAAAATCAGGATTGGAGATACGCTTTGGGCAGGAAACGTAGAAATTCATATCCGTTCTTCCGATTGGTTACGGCATCAGCATCAGCTCGACAGGGCCTATGACAATGTAATTCTTCATGTAGTGGCTTATCACGATCAGGCTATTTTCAGGATTGACGGGACAGAGATTGCTGTATTGGAAATCGGAAACCTGATTCCTGAAGATATCGTTCATAATTATGAAGAACTGATTGCCGGAATGAATTGGATTCCTTGTGAAAATAAAATTAAACAGGTTGATAAATTTTTTATAAATACTTGTCTAACAAGGATTTTGATAGAACGTCTTGAAACAAAAAGCGAACTAATTTATTCGCTGCTTACTGTAGTAAAAGGTAGCTGGGATGATGCCTTTTATATCAGCCTGGCACGGAATTTTGGGTTTAAAACAAATGCATTACCCTTTGAGATGCTTGCCCGATCCCTGTCTCAATCTTTACTCGCAAGATACAAGGACCGTCCTTTTCAGATTGAGGCTCTCATTTTCGGACAGGCTGGCTTTCTGGATAGCAAAATAAAAGACTCCTATCCTCAATTACTCAGAAAGGAATATCGATTTCTGCGAAAAAAGCATGATTTGGTATCGGTGGATAAGTATTTATGGAAGTATATGCGATTACGGCCTCATAATTTTCCGACACTCCGGATTGCTCAGTTTGCGGCTCTGATTATCCGTTCTAACCATTTATTCTCTCAAATTATTGATGAAAAGGATATTGCTGTAATTTCTGCTATGTTTAATAAGTTAAGGCTCAATGAATACTGGAATACCCATTACCGTTTTGATAAAGAATGTAAACATTCGGCTATTTCATTAGGAGGGGAGGCCATCAATAATATTCTGATAAACACAGTTTCAGTCTTTTTGTTCGCGTTTGGTATCAGAACAGGAAGTGTATTACATAGGGAAAGGGCAATAATGCTGCTCGAAAGCCTTAAGCCCGAACGAAACGCAATAATCAGAAAATTTAATGAGATTGGAGTAAATGCCTCAGATTCAGCAGCAAGTCAGGCACTAATAGAATTAAAAAAATCATATTGTGATCAAAAGAAATGCTTATCTTGTGGAATTGGAATTAAATTTTTGAGCAAATAAAATGTTTCAGCAGTTTCTTACATTTTTCGAAAAACGTTCATTTGGGGTATGTACCTATCTTGGAGAGCGGTTTAATATATCTATTTCCAAAATCAGGCTATTTTTTATCTACTCATCTTTCCTGGCCGTTGGCTTTCCATTGATATTTTATGTTTTTGCAGCCTTTATATTGGATGTAAGGCATTATATCAAAAGGATCAGGGAAAGTAGTGTTTGGGATTTTTAACCCCGGATCAAGCCCGGGGTAAATAACCTTCTTTAGAACTTAATATTCCCTCTTAATTCTCCAGATCCTACTGTTGAACTATGAATATTTACGTACCATTTTCCGGCCAATAATTGGGCTTCCTGAGCACTGGTCAGGGCGACAGTCATTCCGCTTACTGTTCCGGTGCTACCTGGTGCAAATCCGGTTATACCGATTGCAACGCCTGAACTGACAGCATCACTTCCTGTATCAGAACCATGAAAATGCATGTTCGTTGTTGTCGCAGATGCACTTCCCAATTGCCAGTTAATTTTGTAGGTAATTATTTTCATTGTGGGATCATATGAAATCTCTGCTGTTCCGGTGCCGCTGGTAGTAACTGATGGAACTTCCTGAGCACCACTTAATGTAATGTTTGCCTTTTTGATCAGGCTGACTGGCTCTTCCATTTCATCTTTTTTACAGCCTGAAAGTACAAGTACAGACAGCATAATTAGGGAAATTGATTTAATGCAACCAATGAGTAGGGACTTTTTCATAAATTATTTATTTAGTTTCGAGTACCTACGCAAATAAAATACGTTTGGTTGTTTTCAGGAAAGAAAAAAGACAGACAGTCAGGATAGAATCTTTGCAATTTCAACAAATCCTTTCTCATGAGCTTTGTCGGCAGCAGTTTTACCGTCTTCCATTTTAGCATCAACAATGGCACCGGCCTCAAGTAAAACGATCAACAGTTCGATATTGCCATTGTATGCAGCAGAATGAAGTGGGGTTGCTCCCGATTTTTGTGCCACGTTAATATCAGCACCAGCTTCAAGAAGCATTTTGGCAATCATGGTGAAATTTGAAGCCACCGCAGAGTGAATAGGGTATAGGCTAAATCCGTTTTTAGAAGGAATGTTCGGATCGGCACCAGCCAAAAGGAGTGTTCGCACTACATCCTCGTTTCCGAAATAGGCCGCCAGACTTAGTGGGGTAAAGCCATCATCAGAAAATTCATGAACCAGGCTTGGATTGTTGGTGAGCACTTTGGTAATCTGATCGTTTCTACCCAGAGCAGCAGCTTCGAAAATGCTGATTTCTGGAATGTGTTTGATGATTATATCAGCCAATTCAGGTTTTTTATAGTAACAACAGAGTAATAAAGGAGAGATCTGCTGACTTGTTTTTTGAATTGCAAGTTTCGGATTAGAGTTAAGCAGTGCATATAATTCGATTGCATTGCCTGTTACAATATATTCCTCCAGTAAATCCTGATCCATTTTATAAGGTATTAAATGAACTAAACATCTGTTTATCAATATTAAGAAAATTAAATAAAAAAATGCAGCAGCTTTAGGCTATCTCAGATATTCTTTATAACATTATATTTGTCAATAATTAGCAAAATTTCGAATGCCCTTACTAAAAGGAAATCAATTCAGGAGTGCCAATTCTTTTCGCGATGAGCCCCAGCCTAAATCTGCCCCAAAGCAGCGTGCTCCGAGAGAAAAGTCAGAGGATCTGCCGAAGTTCAAATTGAACGACGACCGGACAATAAAGATAATCGGTCTGTTTTTTCTGATTGTTTCTCTTTATTTCATGGTGGCCTTTACTTCCTATTTATTCACCTGGCAGGATGATCAGAGTTATGTGATCGATGCAAACGGTGGCTGGAGTAATTTGATGAAAACTCAGCAAGAATTGACTCAAATGGGGCTTAACCAGCCTGCAGTTCAGAACTGGCTTGGTAAATTGGGTGCGTTATTATCCCATCAATTCATTTATGAGTGGTTTGGTGTCGCTTCTTTCTTGTTTATCGGTGTCTTTTTTATAATCGGATACCGTATGTTATTTAAAATAAGGGTTTTATCAATCACAAAGACTCTGGCTTATTCTTTCTTTTTGCTGATTTTTATATCAATAACACTCGCATTTTTCCATGCCTTTATTAATGATTACCCGCATTTTCTGGAAGGTGAGTTCGGGTTCTGGACCAATCGCCTGCTTCAAGCCCAGATTGGAGATGCCGGTACTGCCGGTTTGCTTGCATTTGCAGGTTTAAGCGTCCTGATCATTGCCTATAATATTAATTTTAAACTACCCGAACGCAGTGCAAAATCTGAATATAAAGTTCCAGAATCGGGCGATGAGGTAGAACTGGAGGATGAGATTTTGTACCCATCGGTAGAATTTAACTTACCCAATCGGCCCGGACAGGAAACTACGAACGGTAATACACAAAAGCTAAGTCAGAATCTTCCGCCTGTTGAAGTATCAGAAGAGCCTGAATCTGAAGAACATAGGCCGGTTGTACTTAGCCCCTCTAAAAATGTGCCTTTCGAAACTTCTCTCGCTGTTTCCAACGATCTGAATGATTCTCCGCCTCTAACCATTGAAAAAACCGAAGAGGAGAAGAAATCGACTGAACTGGTTGAGCAGTTTGGGATGTACGATCCTACTCTGGATCTGTCAAGCTATAAATACCCGCCACTGGACCTTCTCGAAAATTATGGTTCTAACAAAATTGCTGTTAATACCGAAGAACTTGAGGCCAACAAGAATAAAATAGTTGAGACACTCAACCATTATAATATAGAAATTGATAAGATAAAAGCAACTATTGGTCCGACAGTGACCTTATATGAAATTATTCCTGCACCAGGAGTCAGGATCTCGAAGATTAAAAATCTGGAAGATGATATTGCTCTTAGTCTTGCCGCATTGGGTATCCGTATCATTGCCCCAATGCCCGGTAAGGGGACCATAGGTATAGAGGTTCCCAACCAGAACCCTGAAATGGTTTCCATGCGTTCTGTGCTGGCAACAGAGAAATTTCAGAATACTACCATGGACCTTCCCATTGCCCTCGGGAAAACGATTTCAAATGAGGTATATATTGCCGACCTGTCAAAAATGCCGCATTTGCTGGTCGCAGGTGCTACCGGACAAGGTAAATCGGTAGGTATCAATGCAATCTTAATCTCATTATTGTACAAAATGCATCCATCACAATTGAAGTTTGTGCTGGTTGATCCCAAAAAGGTCGAATTAACACTTTTCAGGAAGATTGAAAGGCATTTCCTTGCCAAATTGCCGGGTGAGGCAGATGCCATTATAACAGATACGAAAAAGGTGATTACCACTTTAAATTCATTATGTATCGAAATGGATCTGCGCTATGACCTGTTAAAAAACGGACATGTCCGCAATTTGAAGGAGTACAATCAAAAATTCATTAACAGGAAGCTAAATCCTAATGAAGGCCATCGTTTTCTTCCTTTTATTGTACTAATCATCGACGAGTTTGCTGATTTGATGATGACTGCGGGCAAGGAAGTTGAAACACCGATTGCCAGAATTGCCCAATTAGCGCGTGCGGTTGGTATTCACCTTGTAATTGCAACCCAGCGTCCTTCAGTAAACATTATTACCGGTACAATCAAAGCGAATTTCCCGGCTCGCCTAGCTTTCAGGGTATTATCTAAAATTGACTCAAGAACGATCCTTGACAGCGGTGGTGCAGACCAATTGATCGGTCGTGGTGACATGCTTTTATCCACAGGAAGTGACCTGATCAGAATACAATGCGCCTTCGTGGATACGCCGGAAGTGGAAAAAGTGTCAGAGTTTATCGGTTCACAGCGCGGATATCCATCTGCATGGATGTTGCCAGAATATTTGGATGAAAACGCAGATTCTGCGGCTAAAGACTTTGATGCCTTCGACCGCGATCCGATGTTTGAAGAAGCTGCCAGACTGATTGTGATGCATCAGCAGGGTTCTACCTCTTTAATCCAGCGAAAGCTGAAATTAGGATATAACAGGGCAGGCCGTATTATTGATCAACTGGAGGCCGCAAATATCGTCGGACCATTTGAAGGGAGCAAGGCCAGAGAAGTTCTGATACCTGACGAATATTCTTTGGAACAGTTCTTGAATACATTAGATAAGAATGATTAATTAAAGAAAAAATCAAATGAAGAAGTTATTTATAGCTGCGTTTCTTGTTTTAGGTTCCGGAATAAGTGTGATGGCGCAGAGTGAAGTAAAAGCAAAGGCAATTTTGGCAGAAGTTTCCAAAAAGTACCGCAGTTATGACGTGATTAAGACTGAATTTTCATATACCCTTGAAAATCCGGAAGCAAAGATCAAAGAAACTCAAAGTGGTACCTTGTTTGTGAAATCGAAGGTGAATAAATACAAGGTTGTATTGAAAGGGCAGGAGTTGATCAGTGATGGTAAAAGTCAGTGGACCTACCTCAAAGCGGATAAAGAGGTTCAGGTGAGTGAGGTTGATAATTCGGCAGATGCCTTAAATCCTGCAAAATTATTTACGATTTATGAAAAAGGTTTCAAATCGCTTTATACGAATGACACGAAAGTGAATGGTAAGATAGTGCATAACATTGATTTGAGTCCGACAGATACCAAACGCAGCTTTTTCAAAGTAAAACTGCAGATTGATAAGTTGAACAAACAAATTGTTAATGCAGTAATCTTTGATAAAAATGGTAACCGTTACACGTATAGCATTAAGACCTTCACACCGAATATCAAGGTGCCAGAATCAACATTTGCATTTGATTCCAGGCTTTATCCAGGCGTAGAAGTTGTGGATCTGAGATAAGGGTCATAAAAAATCTTTAAAGGCTTCAAACTGTAAATGTTTGAAGCCTTTTTTGTTATTTTTGAAATGCAATGACCTTAAGCTATACCCAGCATACACTCGATAAACTCGAAGCCCTGATCAAAACTCTCGGATTTAAGCTGCGTTATGAAAAGGGTAATTTCAAGACTGGATCATGTATTTTGGAGAGTGACCGGATTGTTATTGTGAATAAATTCTCCAATCTTGAGAGCAAAATTAATTCATTGGCTGACCTGCTTCAGCGATCAGAAACCGACGAAAACCTGCTTGATGAAAAGCAAAAAGCATTCCTTTACGTTTTGAAACAAACAAAAATAGAGTTTTGAAGATCACATTTTTAGGAACAGGAACCTCCCAGGGCGTACCGGTCATCGCCTGTGATTGCGAGGTTTGTACCTCGAACAGCAAGCATGATAAGCGTTTGCGGGTATCTGTTCTGATTGAGGATCAGGGAAAGACACTGGTGATCGATGCAGGACCGGATTTCCGTTACCAGATGCTCAGGGCAGGAGTGAAGCGACTGGATGCCATTTTGTTTACACATGAACACAAAGACCATGTCGCCGGACTAGATGATGTACGCGCTTTTAATCACAAGCAGCAATCCGAGATTGATATTTATGCTCACCCCAGGGTCCAGGAGGCGCTAAGGAAGGAATTTCATTATATTTTTTCGGGGAATAATTATCCAGGAATACCACGCTTAAAGCTGAACAGCATTGAGGAGAACCAGACCTTTAATGTTTCCGGAATTACTGTGATACCCATTTCTGTGATGCATTTCAAATTACCTGTTTTTGGATTCCGAATAGGTGGATTTACCTATATCACTGATGCAAATTCAATTTCAGAAGAGGAAAAGCTAAAAATTAAAGGCTCAGAACTGCTGGTGATCAATGCACTGCAGAAAACAAAACATATCTCTCATTTTACGCTGGATGAAGCCCTGCAACTCGCAGCCGAAATCGGTGCCAAAAAGACCTACATCACCCACATCAGCCACAATATGGGCACTCATCGTGAAGTCTCTAAAGAACTGCCGGAAGGAGTTTTTCTGGCCTATGATGGACTGGAGATTTCACCCGATAGCTAACGGGTTGACAGTTGACCGTCATCTCGACGCAGGAGGGAACTTTGCGAGTTTAGCTCAAATTTTGACTCATGAGTACGAAGTTCCTTCACTTTGTTCAGGATGACAGGTTGAAAGGCTACTAAGCAGGGAAAATGTAATCAACGCCCTGTCATCCCGAAAGCTGCCCTTTAGCAGCCGAAGGAACATCGTTACTGAATTGACAGTTGACAATTGAGAACCCGTTAGCTATCTGGTGGAGAATGCATCAAAGCAGGATGTCATCCCGACGCAGGTGACCGTTGCTCAACCTACCCAAACCAGATTTTACCTGGTTGCATTTTTTAT
>CAYHGN010000006.1:0-57387 GCA_964356005.1 uncultured Sphingobacterium sp. | reverse complement strand
AAACCCTCTGAGCCTTCCTATCCCGTTTTACATTTTAAATTAATGTGAGTTCGATATAAAATATTGCTGTGGCAGGTATAAATTGACTGATTTTCTCTGGTTTTGAAAGCACAGTCAGTTACTATTGGATCCTGAATCCTTGCTAAAGAATGCGCAACGCAGGGCTACCCTTCCCAATGAAAAATAGCACCAGGTAAAATAAACCTTGCCGGAGGAGGTAGCTTTCGGTTATTCCTAATTTGAAATAGACCGCGATTTCTTGCCGAAACTACTCCAGAGGAAAGGACTGAACTAGCCTATATTACACAGGTATTGCTTTCCAAATTCAACTAATTTTGGTTCAAGAGCTTCATCTGCCCAAAATAAACGTATTATTTTACCTTCCTTATTTCGAACTCAGGTTAAATTAAATTCATTAATTTTGCCGTTTTACGGCTCCTATAAGATTCCAATATGTCAAAAAGTACCTATAAAATAGCTGTGCTTCAGCTTAATCTGAATGATGTTGCAGAAAACAATTTAAAGAAGTGCCTGACCTGGGTTCGCAACGCTGCAAAACAGGGAGCCGAAGTAATCTCATTACCAGAACTTTACAGCAGTCATTATTTCTGTCAGTCTGAAGATACCGCAAATTTTGCACTGGCCGAGCCACTATACAGTACTTCATTTATTGCATTCAGTGCATTGGCAAAGGAACTGGGGGTTGTGATTATCGTTCCTTTTTTCGAAAAAAGAATGGCAGGCATCTATCATAACAGTGCATATATCATTGATACTGACGGTTCTGAGGCCGGCTTGTATCGAAAGATGCATATTCCTGATGATCCTCATTTTTATGAGAAATTCTACTTCACTCCCGGAGATATCGGTTTTAAAACTTTTCCAACACAAAAAGGAAAGATTGGCACTTTGATCTGCTGGGATCAATGGTATCCTGAAGCGGCAAGATTAACTGCTCTGCAAGGCGCTGAAGTATTATTTTATCCAACTGCTATTGGCTGGCATCCGCTTGAAAAGGAACAATATGGAGAAAAACAGCACGGGGCCTGGATGAATGTAATGAAAGGTCATGCTGTTGCAAACGGTGTATATGTTGCCGCAGCAAATCGTATTGGCCTCGAACAGTATTTACCTGATACTGCCGGTATTCAATTCTGGGGGTCATCATTCATAGCTGGTCCGCAGGGAGAGATTCTTGCCCAGGCATCACATGATCAGGAAGAAATCCTCATTGCAGAGGTTGATCTCGAACTTCAGGAAAACGTACGTCAAAACTGGCCCTTCTTCAGAGACAGAAGAATTGATGCCTTTGGCGATATCACAAAAAGAGCGATAGATTAAAATGAGTACAGTTAGAAGATTTCCTGCTGAATGGGAAAAACAGCAGGGCATATTACTTTGCTTTCCACATAATGGCTATGACTGGCCCGGCAAATTTGCTGCTGTTCAATGGGATTTTGTTGAATTCATCAAAAAAGTAGCCGAATTTGAAGAAGTTTTTCTTTTGGTCAGAGATGATCAACAGAAAAATAAAGTCTTTGAAATGCTTGAAAAAGCTCATGTAGATCTCAAAAAAATAAGTTTTATTTTTCAAAAAACTAACCGGAGCTGGATGCGAGATTCGGGCCCGATCATCGTTAAAAATGATGATAAAAGGGAGGCTTTAAATTTCCATTTCAATGGATGGGCAAAATACAAGAACTTTAAGCTCGACAGACAGGTTCCCGCAACTGTAGCAAATCATCTTAAAATCCGAATAACACCTGTTTTCCGGGATGGCAAACCGGTAATTCTTGAAGGAGGCGCCATCGATGTCAATGGGAAAGGCACCCTGCTTACTTCAGAAGAGTGTTTGATGCATCCGGATATTCAGGTGAGAAACCCTGGATTCAGTCGTGCCGATTATGAAGCAGTATTTAAGGAATACCTTGGAGTGAGCAATGTAATCTGGCTCGGAGATGGAATCACCGGAGATGATACGCATGGACATATTGATGATTTATGCCGCTTTGTGAATACCGATACAATCATCACCGTTGTAGAATCAGACCCTAAGGACAGTAATTATAAAGCATTGCAAGATAATCTGAAACGGCTTCAGGGGGCGAAATTAGAAAATGGAAAATCACCAAAAATAGTCAGTTTGCCCATGCCAACGCGGCTTGATTTCGACGGACTACGATTACCTGCAAGCTATGCCAACTTTCTGATATTGAATAAATCAGTACTTGTACCGGTTTTTAATGATTCGAAAGATCTGGAAGCACTGAATATTATTGCGGGATGTTTCCCTGATAGAAAGGTAATTCCAATAAATGCAACAGACCTGATCTGGGGATTTGGAACTTTGCATTGCTTAAGTCAGCAAATTCCTGAGTAAAAGAATAATTGAAATATGGGGGAAATTATTTTGAAAAGTGAAAGAATCAACATAAGGTCTATCTTATATTCTGATTTGGAAGCTATTCATAACTTGCATTCTCTCCCTGAAACTGATAGGTTTAATACTTTAGGCATCCCTGAAAATATTGAACAAACAGTAGCAATAATAAATTTGTGGTTATCTGAAAATAACAAAGAAAAAATCCAAAAATTCACCTTTACAGTTGAATTAATTGAAGGGAATAAATTTATTGGCTTAATTGCTCTTAACTTAGGCAAAGAGAAATATCAAACAGCTGAAGTCTGGTATAAATTTCATCCTGCTTTCTGGAATAATGGCTATGCTACAGAATCGTTAAAAAGGATAATTGACTTTGGCTTTAAGGAGTTAAAACTTCATCGGATTGAGGCAGGTTGTGCAATTGAAAATATTGCATCAATTAGTGTTCTAGAAAAAGCCGGGATGATTCGTGAAGGTCAAAAAAGAAAAGTATTGCCATTAAAAACTGGTTGGTCAGATAATTTTGAATATGCTATTTTATCTACTGATTAATATATCCAACGCAGAATACGCAAATCCAATTTACTCATTTCCAAATTTGCTAATTTTCAAATTAAAGCAGCAAACTATCTATCCGGTGTGCATGCACCAGATTTTCACATGGTGACCAGGTAAAAATAGTAAAATGACCATCCTGGGAAGCTACAAGAGCGATTGAATCGCGCTGATCATGTACGAATTGTGCTGCAGAAATATGTCTTGTACCTCCGCTGCTCGCAGGGTTAACAATTTTTCCTTCCCCGCCAACTACTGGCTCAGTTAAAAGTACCCGTTCTACTCTCGGGCTACCATCCATCCTGCCAATCTTTGCACCAAAAGCCAGCACCTCATAATGATCACTAATCACCGTCGCACCGTCAATAGCAGTAAGTCCGGCGATACTTTCAATCTCCCGACTTAGTTCCCCAAGCCAAACACTTGATGTCCATTTACTCTGATCATCATTCATCAAATCAGTGAGGCCGGTAAATGCCGGAGAAACAGCATACTTAACAGGCTTCAATATAGATTCACGCCAGGCATCAGTTCCTGAAGGAACCACAAGTAAGATTCCGCCATGCTTGTGTGCACGCATGGAAGTGGCAAGCTGAATCAGCACATTTACAGAATTATCATCGGAATCTGATGTAAAACCAAGTAAAGAAGTCAGTAAAACAGGGCAATCCGGTAAATTTGCACTGCTCTCATCCACTACCTTGATTTGATCTCCGCGAAGTACCATAATATTGGTGAATTTCCCGAAACCATGCATCCTTCTATGTTTGATAACCAGCAAGCCGGGCTCTGAAACATCCAGCACAAAACAGCAATTAGGAATTTTATGGGTTGTACCCCAAACATACAAGCCGCTTTCATCATACCATACTCCCAGATGAACTCCCGGACGTTCAACCCCGGGACCGAGTTTAGTAAGCACCTTGCTGCTAAAAGCAAGTTTTTGCTCAAACTGGAGCGCAGAACCCGCTTGCGCCGGAGAAAGGAAAGCAAGTGAAATTTTTGGAGAATTTCCCTCTTCTCTTCTTAAGCTTGCCCAGAAGGCAATATCCAGCATAATTTCAATCTGTACAGCTGATGGTGCAGCAGCCAGTTCTGATTCACCCCTTTGAACAGCTTCATGCAAATGGTCTGCAAAATGCTTTTCAGCAATTAATGCAACAGCTGATGCTGCCTTATAAGTCGATAGAGTAGACATAATTTAGAAATTCAACTAAAAGAGTTCCCCTTCATAATGAACGATTCTTCCGGAGGCATATTCCGAAATTATCTCATAAGAACGAACCCTTGCTTTATGATCAAAAATATGAGAATTAATCATAATCTCATTTACACCGGTATTAAAAACAAATTCAGACAGCGCGGATCCCACCTTAGCTCCCGATCCAACAAAAGTATATTTCAGCATTTGCATAACTGCAAAACGGCTGGAGTTTTTCCGGATAAAACCGGAACCAGATCGAGAACAGAAAATGGGATTAATACCAGCTATTAGTGTTTGGTTTCTGGGCCTCCTCAGACTCTGCCGCAGGAACAACAGCAACCTTACTTTTCGATACAGGCATAGGTACCCTCTTATTGACTTCTGATGGTCTGTCAGGCTGACTGACAGGCTTAATTACAAGTTCCCTTTCGACTTCAACAGGTTCAGAGATCAGATAAGACATAGTAATAACCTCCTTCTGAACTTTCGGAGGTAGCCGGTTCTCTACCTTTTCAATAAGATCACGTTCATCAATATTAGCTTCAATCCTGATCATCCCGTTAATAGTACATCCAGGCTCCACATTAATGGATTTAGCCCTGATATTGCCACATATGGTGGCTGAACTTTTAATAATTGCAGAACCAGTAGTAATAATGTCTCCAATTACTTTTCCATTAATATTACATGTCCTGGAAGTAATATTACCTGATATTTCAGCGGTAGGGGCTACGGTAACTTCTTTCAGGGAATAGATGTTTCCGATAAGCTTTTCATCAAGCATAACTGAACTTGAGGAAATAAAATTATCATCAACCCTGATTATCGTAGTGTGAAAGTCTGCAACGATCTCCTTTTGGCGGTCCTTTTTATTGAGAAATTTCTTAATAAAATTTACAGCCCTGGCTATCATTCTGTCAATGTAGTTACAACAGTTGTTGCATTACCAATATCTAATCCAACTGAAGATTGCTTTTTGCCACCTGAAACACGAAGTGAATTAAGTGTATAACCCTTACTGGCCAGACTGGCCGGATCAGTTACAAACTCAAGTTGAGCGATTTCACCAAATTCATTTTTAAAGCATTCAACCAGATCCTGATACAACATTGCACCACCGCAAAGATAAACCTTGTTGGATTTCATGAGGTTTGCATCCGTGATTACATTTCTCAGATTTGGAGAAATAACTTCATTGTAGTATGATTTCAGAACATTTCTTCTGATCTCTCTTAGATCAACATTCTTTCTGTTCAGAATTATATAACCCTTCTGGAATGCTTCATCCATCAGATGTGCATTTCTGAAACCAAGATAGTGGCTCTTTTCAAGCTCACTCATCATCATGTTTACAGCATATTTCAGTCCATGAGTACTAACCATAGTTTGTTCAACAATACCCGATTCCATGCTGAGAACAGATTCAAAAGTTCCGAATCCACAACTTAGCACAAAGAAATTACCTTCAGCCTGATGTTCCCCTTTTCTAAGGGCAATTGTACAACCTACAATCTCAGGTATTACTTCCACATTCTGAACGTCTAAAATAACAGATCTTTTACCACTGTTACTGTATGTAGATGCATCAAATTCGATGATATGTGTTTTCTTCAGAAACTCAGTTGCCATATCCTTGTATATCCTGTAAGTAGAGTACGGAAAACCAGTTGTAATTGTTAATGGCTGCTCAGCTGTATCAGATACCAGCAGCAATGCTGCTTTAACAAGTAACTGATAGTCGAGGTCTGTTGGTGCAGAGTTGATGAACTTGTGTGGCAATTGCCCCTCACTCATAGCTAAGTTGCCACAGATATACCACTGATTCTCATGAAATATCTTCAAACCATTCAATAGATCCTTAGAAGTATTACTAAGGTTGGCGTTACTATTTTCTATTAAGCTGGAAAACGACTGAATTGCAAACATTATGTTATTTAAATTAGAGTTTATATGTATGTTAATTTATATTTCCCTTTTAATCCTTTTAAAGAAAAAATGATTTTCCTTATAGGATACATTTGTTCAAATCGTGGTAACACGAAATTAACAAACCAAAACTAAATTAGGATAATTTTATTGATTTAGAATAAACATACAATTAAATTGATAAAATGTTTTAAAAAAACAATAAAATGCTGTATCATAGCCTTGTGAATGGTTACAGAAAAAATCCTGTCTATTCCTAAAAAAGTGAGATAAATGATATTTTCGAAATCAGATTTCAGTACTGTTTTGATCGTAGGCTCTAACAAAGGCGAAACAAAATCACTCCGTGTCAAGACTAAACACCTCAACCGCTTAAAACATTATGCACTTACAATTGGTATAACAATATTTGTTCTTACCTGTACAATAATTTTCCTTTCACTTGAAATAAGCAAGAATGAAAAGGAAAGAATTGCCTATAATAAAGAAATTGCACATTTAAAAAAACAAATTCCCCCACCAACCGATAGTACCCAAGCCCGAAATTATATACAGAATATCGAGAACAAGCTGAAAAAAATCAATCAATACCTTATTAAAAGAGGTATAAAGGGTTTTACAGTAAACGAAATTGGTGGTAATAATGAGACTTCAGCCGAACTCAGTACAGAAGAAACCTATGCATTATATGATGAGCGCCTTGAAGACTTTCTTCTGGGTGTTGCCTTCACTCCAATGGGATATCCGGCTAATTACGCTATAAATTCAACCTTTGGTTATCGCGGAGATCCAATCCGGCGTGGCAGGGTTGAATTTCATCCCGGGATAGATTTTAAAGGTCGAAGGGGTGATGCAGTAAAAAGTACAGCAGATGGGAAAGTTGTAGTTGCAGGCTGGTTTCAAGGATATGGCAAATGCGTAAAGATCAGACATCAAAACAATCTTGAAACACTCTATGGTCATTTATCTAAGATCAATGTGAAAGTTGGTCAAACGGTAAGTACAGGTCAGGTTGTAGGGCTTGTAGGATCAACCGGGTATTCTACCGGAAATCATCTGCATTACGAAGTCAGGAAGAATGGGAAACCGGTCAATCCAAAGAACTTCTTGAGTTTAAATTAAACAAATGGCTAACACTAAAACCCGACAAAGCAATGCTGCCCCAACACTAATCAGTAAGGGATGTGTAGTTCACGGCAGAATAGAATCGGATGTTTTTGTCAGAATTGATGGGCATATTAAAGGAGATCTGATTATTGGCGAGGGATTAATAATTGGTGAGAACGGAATAATTGAAGGGAATATTAAGTCAAGGGAAGTTGTAGTTTTTGGTACTGTTAACGGAAGTGTAACCGCAGATTCTATTGACATAAAAAGTTCAGGTAATATCCTTGGTGAACTTCATACAAATTCCTTACAGGTTGAAACGGGAGCCACCTATATTGGGAATGTGATTATGGATAAGGTGCCGGTTAAAAAAGAAAATATGGCCATCCTAAAATAATTTATTTGTTGCCTAAACAAACATCTTTTCATCCATTAATCCCCAACAACTTCAGATATTAGAGCTTAGCCGATAGTATATTTTTACATATGGATTTATTTATTAATCCGATATTTGTAATCCGAAAGTTTGTTGAGAAAAAATAGCAACAGATTGAAATAAAATCGAACAACAACCGCAATATCCCACGCAACCCCAAATCAAAAATTTATCCCAAATCCAATGAAAATAAAATTTCTGCTTTTTACATTATTAGTGCTTGGATCATTTACCACAAGTGCACAGCAAACAAAAACACAAATACAAGTTAAAAATACTAATCTTTCCCGCCCAAAATTAGTGGTTGGATTAATGGTAGATCAAATGAGATGGGATTATTTATACCGTTTTTACGAGCGTTATGGAAATGGAGGATTTAAGCGAATGTTGAACGAAGGATTTTCATGCGAAAACGCATACATCAATTATGTACCCAGTGTTACCGGAATTGGACATGCTACGGTTTATACAGGCTCAGTTCCTGCGATTCATGGCATCACCGGCAATGACTGGATTATCCAGGCTACAGGACAAAACATGTATTGCTCTGCGGATTCAACAGTGGCCACTGTAGGAAGTAATTCAATATCAGCCGGTAAGATGTCTCCAAATAACTTATTGGTAACAAGTATGACTGATGAATTGAGGCTTGCTACAAATTTCAGATCTAAAGTTATCGCCATTGCATCAAAAGACCGCGGTTCGATTATTCCTGGTGGTCATAGCGCCAATGCAGCCTATTGGTACGATGGAAGTTCAGGAAACTGGATTACAAGCACTTATTATATGAAGCAGCTTCCTGCCTGGCTTACGAAATTCAATGAACAAAAATATCCTGAGAAATATTTAAAGCAGGATTGGAATACACTTTACCCTATTGAAACTTATTTACAAAGCACTAAGGACAATGTTTCTTACGAAGGTAAATTTCCGGGAATGAGTACCTCAACACTTCCTGTGAAAACTTCAGAAATGCTAAGCAGTGGAATGGGTCTGTTAACCAGCACTCCTTATGGAAGTTCCCTGACTCTATATCTTGCAAAAGCCGCAGTTGAAAATGAATCTATGGGAGCAGATGCGATAACGGATTTTCTTGCAATCAGTGTTTCTTCGCCGGATTATATCGGACATCAGTTTGGCCCAAATTCTGTAGAGGTTGAAGATACCTACCTCCGACTTGACCGGGATCTGGCAACCTTTTTTACTTACCTTGACACTAAGGTCGGAAAAGGAAATTATACCGTATTTCTAACTGCGGATCATGCCGTTCAGCATAATGCATCATATTTAAATGACAATAAAATCAGTGCCGGAGTTTTCCCAAGCTCTTCAATTTTAAAAGAATTAAATAATCAGCTTGAGGCCGAATTTAAAAGTAAAAATATCGCACTGAGTTTTAGCAATTATGCAGTAAGTTTCAATTATGCGATAATTAAAGCAAATAAATTAAACGAGGAAGCAATTAAGAAAACTACAATGGAATTCCTGAAAAAGCAGGATGGTATTGCTTTCGTAGTCGATATCCCAAATGCTCAGAATGCTACAATTCCTGCAGGCTATAAAGAAAAAATAATAAACGGATTTCATCCTGAACGTAGCGGAGTGATACAGATTGTACTTGAACCAGCTTGGTATTCAGGCTCATCACCACGATCAACCGGAGCAACTCATGGCACGATGAACCCTGCAGACACACACATTCCGATGGTATTCATGGGCTGGGGAATAAAACAGGGGAAAACAAACAATTCATATAACATGACTGACATCGCTCCTACAATCAGTGGTCTACTTCGAATTCAGGAACCGAATGGGAATATTGGGAAGGCGGTGAATGAGGCTTTGAAATAGCCTTGTCTGAAGTCTGATGTCTGACCTCAGACCTCAGACTTCCTTTAACACTTGTTATACTTAAACCAAAATTTCTTATATTCGTTTTGAGGTTAACTTAATATGAGTATATATAGTTCGCTTAAGGATAGTGAGTTACTGGACCTCCTCAGGTCGGGTAATGAAAAAGCATTCGCTGAAATCTATGAGCGACATTGGGGGCTTATATTCCATCATGTATACAAGATGACCGCTGATAAGGATGAAACCAAAGACCTTGTTCAGGAGCTTTTTACAAACCTATGGCTCAATATTGACCATATTGAGCCGGGCACAAGCGTACCCGCCTATCTCTATGTATCTGCTAGGAATAAAGTGATCAACCTGGTCAGACGTGACAGGGTAAAAAAGAACTATCTGGCTTCATTAATTATTTTCTGCGACAATAATCACGATACCACACTCGAGCAATTAACTGCCAAAGATCTTTCTGTTGCAATTGAAAGAGAGATCCAAAACCTGCCTTTCAAAATGCGGAAAATATTTGAGTTAAGCCGTAAACATTACCGCTCTCACAAAGAGATCGCTGATGAACTGCACATTTCTGATAAAACGGTTAAAAAGCAGATCAATAATGCTATTAAGATCCTCCGCTTAAGGTTAAACATTTTCAGTTTATTGCTTAGCATTTATATAGGTTTAGCCATAAACTTATAGGCTTTAAACAGTCTCCTGCCCACTTACAAAATTTATTTTCATTTTCTCTACTACCTCCCTGCATTTCAGTTGTTTTATACTTAATTAACAATACTTATGACCAAATCAGAAGCCAAAAAGCTGCTAACTAAATATACTCAAGGCACATGTACACCTGAGGAAAAGGCATTGGTAGAACGCTGGTACCTTTCAGAATCATCTAAACAAACGGTTGAGGATGAAGGGAATCACTTTTCCGCTGAGAAAATTCAGATGTGGTATGAAATAAGTGAGATGAGCGGCATTCAAAGCAGAAGAAAGGTATCACGCCTTATAATTTGGGGAACTTCAATTGCAGCTGCGGTTTTAGTATTTATCAGTATCAGCAACTACCTTTCAAAGTTAAATGAACCCGAATTAGTTGTACAAAATACCCAAACAAAGATTTATGACAGAAATCCCGGTGGAAATAAAGCTGTCTTAACCCTTGGAGATGGTTCTAAAATTGTACTTGATGATGCCCTTAATGGTCATCTTGCAGAGCAGAGCGGAATAAGTATCAGTAAGGCAGCTGACGGATCTATCATTTATGATATGCCGAAAATTGGAGGCAACAGCTCTGAAATTGTATTATATAATACCATAGAAACACCCAAGGGAGGTAAGTATCAGATCATTTTACCTGATGGATCCAAAGTATGGTTGAATTCAGTCTCTTATTTACGTTTTCCGGCCAAATTCAACGGTAAAGAACGTAATGTTGAGCTAACTGGTGAAGCTTATTTCGAGGTTGCCAAGAATCCGGATATGCCATTCATTGTAAAAACCAAAGACATGGATGTCTTTGTTACCGGTACCCAATTTAATATGATGGCATACACAGATGAAACTTACAGTGCCACCACTCTGGTTGAAGGTTCAGTCCGTGTGACAAATCCTTCCAGCAAAATTATTTTAAAACCAGGCGAACAGGTAGTAGCCAACGAGAGTGCAAAACTTAGTAAAAGAGATGCTGATATAGAACAAACCATTGCCTGGAAAAATGGATTGTTTCAGTTCAACAACTCAGATACGCGCACTGTGATGAACCAGATCAGCAGGTGGTATGATGTTTCTATCGAATACCGGGGTGCTGTACCTGAAAATCATTTTGGAGGGTATATTTCCCGCAATTCACAATTATCTCAGGTATTGAAAATGCTGGAGTTAAGTGGGGTTAAATTTTTAATTGAAGAGAAGAAAATTATCGTTTTACACTAAATAAAGCCTATGAACCCATAAATCTACTTTCAAAAAAAGGCCCAATAAAAATCCGGAAACGTTGCAGCGTTCCCGGACATAAAATAAAGGGCTAAAAACACACCGTTAAGTATCATTCTATTCACCCTAAATCATGTAAAGTTATGCAAATTACTATTTTTTGCAACAAAGAACCTTTTGGTAAACTGATCAGGTTCGTTTATTCTCATTTAAAACGAGTAATAAAATTTATTGACCCGGGAAGTTCGCCGGTTTTATTATCAGGAATTGATACCATCATTCAGCATATTGAAGCTGTTGGTGAAGAAATAACAGAAACAATTCAAGCCAGAAGAATAAAGCAAATTATCCTCAAGATGAAAATCACAGTTGCTATCTTATTGGTTGCCTGTTTACAGGTCAGTGCTTCGGGCTATGCTCAAAAGATCACCATTTCAAAGAAAAATGCCCCCGTTGAACAGGTTTTAAAAGAGATCAAAAAGCAAACAGGGTATTTATTTTTCTATAATCAGGAATGGCTCAAACAAGTAAAGTCGGTTGATATTGATGTGAAGCAAGCCTCAATTGATGAGGTACTGGATATCTGTTTCTATAACCAGCCCGTGGATTATTCAATTGTGGATAAAACTATTATCCTATCCAGAAAGGAATTGTTTGTTCCCAAAGCCGAAAATTTATTTCCGCAGGAGGTACCCCCCCATGAAGTAAAAGGAAAGGTAACAGACACAAGGGGTGAAACTCTTCCCGGAGTCAGTGTACGAATAAAAGGTACTACTATTGGCACTACCACCGACCTTAATGGAAATTATTCTATTACCGTTCCTGATGAAGGGGGGATATTGACTTTTACCTACATTGGCTATGTGGCCTCTGAGGTTCCAACTAAGGGCCTTACAACTATTGATATAACGCTATTGGAAGATCCTATGGCATTAGGTGAGGTGGTTGTAACAGCCCTGGGCCTCACCAGGGAAAAACGTTCTTTAGGTTACGCTATAGCTAATATAAAGGGCGAAGAACTAACTAGCGGTGGTAGTTCAAATCTGGTAAAATCTCTTGATGGCAGAATGAGTGGTGTTAATTTTACGCAGGCCAGTACAGACCCGGCCGGTTCTGTTTTTATTACGATCCGGGGCGCAACCAGCTTAAGCCTTCCAAATTCTACTGCGAATAGTCAGCCTCTGTATATAGTTGATGGTATCCAAATGGGAAAAACAGGTATTACCAATAAGAACGGCGTCGATTTTGGCAATCTTCTATCGCAGCTGAACCCGGAAGATATTGAAAGTATTTCGGTGCTTAAGGGTGCAAGTGCAGGTGCATTATATGGTTCACAAGCGGGTAATGGTGTTGTAATGATCACGACTAAATCTGGTAAAGGCGCTAAAAAAGGGATTGGGGTAGCTTTTAATACATCAATGGTTATAGATAAGGGATATAAGTTTTTTGAATCACAAACCGAATATGGTGCTGGTATCAGAAGTACATTTTATACTGAGGGTGTAGGTTATGATTGGGGCCCAAAACTGGATGGATCTTTTAATATTAACAGGTGGAATGCCCTTACACAGGCCAATGAAAATGTTCCTTTTTTGGCCACAAAAGAAAATCGCCTGCAGCAGTTTATGCAGAACGGGGCAACAAATAATTATAATGCTAGTGTGACAGGTAATTCAGACATGGGTTCATTTCGTTTCTCTGTGGGAAAGATGTCCAACATCGGTGTAATGCCCAATAACGCAACAGACAGGGTAACCTTAAACCTGAATGCGAACTACAATATAACCAAAAAAATGAAGCTAACAGTTAATAGCAATTATGTTTCTCAATATTCGCCTAACAAATCATCTTCAAACAATGATGTAGTTGAATTGCTGACCATGCAATATTTGGCCCATTTTCAACCTGTTAAGGAAATGAAGAATATATGGCTGAAGGGATATGAAGGGGTCAGGCAAAATACAGCTCAGTACCAAGCCAATGGAGATCCTGCTACCAACAATCCTTATATGTACGCTTACGGTGAGATCAATACTTACCGGAAAGATAACTTATTTGGAAGGGCTGAGCTGGAATGGAGTTTGTCAAGCCCTTTGAAATTATTGGTAAGATCCGGCATGGACTATAATGGCGATAATTATGAATACAAATTATCGAAGGGTTTTACAAATGTAAATCAAAGGAACGGCAGGTATTCCATACAAACGGAAAGTACATTTTTTATGAACTCCGATATCATGCTGAACTGGAACAAAGACTTTAAGAAAATTTCTACAACTGCTATCGTCGGATATAATTATATATACAGTAATTCATATAATTCTAATGCCAATGCAGATCAATTGGTACGCGCCAACGATTTTAGTCTGGGCAATGCAGTTGCGGGTACTTTAACAGCAAATAACTCATGGGGTACCGGTAAAAATCAAAGTGGATATGCTTCTACACAGATAGGATACGACCACCAGGTTTATCTCGATCTTGCCGGAAGATACGATCAGGCCGGTATCCTGGAAGAAGATAAGAATAATTACTTTTACCCTTCTGCAGCACTCAGCTGGATTACTTCAGAGACGTTCAAACTGCCTTCCTTCATCAACCTGTTTAAACTTAGGGGCAGTATCGCCCAGGTAGGTCATGGTATTGGCAGGCCCAGAAGTAACAACACTTTCGGCTTTAATCCTATAGACTATGGGAATGTAAAAACATTGAATATAGGAGGGCAACTGGTTGACCCGAATATCAGGTCGGAGGTTACTAATACTTATGAGGGAGGTTTTGATCTGGTACTTGCCAAAAATCGTGTTTCTGCTGATTTTACCATATTCAATAAAACGCACAAAAACCAGCAGGATTTTATACCAACTTCTCCCGGTACGGGCTATTCCGGTATGTTATCTAATGTAGGAACTGTACAGGCAAAAGGAGTTGAGATAGGCTTGACAGTGGTACCCCTTAGAACGAAGAATTTGAATTGGGACATATCTGCCTTCTATACCAAAACCGAAGCATTTATCACCAACCTGTCAAAGACCTATATCCCCAATGGATATACTTTTTATGGTAATGGCCCGAACGTGGCCATCAGAATGGCTGAAGGCGACCGGATCGGAACCATGTGGGAAAGCAGAGTGTTTGAAAGAATGCCTTCAACCAGTAAGTATGCCGGGATGCTCATGTTGGACAATACTGGAAACTGGAAGTTTTCTACACAGGAGAAAGACAGAAAGCCAATCGGAAATTATAATCCGGATTATATTTTGGGACTAAATTCATCTGTCCGTTATAAGGCATTCAGATTATCTGCGGTGGCCAGCCTGCGTGTAGGCGGACAATACGTTTCAAATGTAACAAGGCGTAACGTGACCAATGGACAATCGTTACTGACGATCGGAGATAAAGTAAATGGTCCCAATGAATATACCGTAGGTGGACGTGATGCAGCATCCGGGGGGCTGCCATGGCCAGCCTGGCAAAGCATGAAGTATCCGAATATGGCGGCCTTGGTTAGGAACTATGCAAATTATGGGAAATATGCTGAGGATGCTTCCTACGCTAAAGGTGTTTGGTTAAAGCCTGGCGGCGATCCTAAAAACGATAACGATTACATCGTGAATGGTGCTGATCCACTGGCAACATTCTATTACCTGCCAGGACTGGTTTTAGGTGCCCAATACTGGAACTTCGGTCAGACACTGATTAGGGATGCCACAAACTTAAAAATAAAAGAAGTGGTACTTGAATATGCGATTCCTTCCAAGGTTTTGGAACGTCATAAAATTCAAAACCTGACCCTGGGTTTGGTGGCAAGGAATATTTTTCAATGGAACAAAAGTGGAGAAAAGGGAGATCCTGAAGCAGCTTTCGAAGGAATTGGGGTGAATCAGGGAATCATTGGGAAGGCTTTGCCAATGATTGGTTCTTATGGATTTAATTTATCAGCTAACTTTTAGTTTAATCTAAATATTTCATAGATATGAAAAAGTTCTTAATCATCTTAATATACCCAATATTCATTCTTTTATCCTGTCAAAAAACAACTTTCAGGGAAGATGAATTATTGGCGAAGCGCGATGCGCTGGAATCAGCAGAGCCGAATCTGCTTTTATCTTCCGTGATTCAAAAAACGGCTTTCCTTTATCAGAATAAAGGGGGGATTGGTGCGAAAAACCTGGCTGCTACCGTTCAATATATGCAGGGTAACAGGAGTAGTGATGATAACACATACCTGAATTTCAGATTTCCAAAAACAGATCTGTATGAATATACTGGCGTGATCAGATTGATCAATGCGGCGATAACGGATGTAAATAAGAAAGGACTGAAAACACACGAAGGTGTATTCAGGATATTTCAATCACTGCTGTGGTCAACCGTTACCGATCTGTATGGAGACATTTACTATACAGAGGGCCTTCGCGGGCAAGATGGTATCCTTTTCCCAAAATTCGATGAGCAAAAAGATATTTACCCCGCTTTAATTCAGAATTTGAAAGATGCGGCACAGTTGATCGCGGATGGAAAAGAACCGCTGGATAAAGCCAGTGATGTAATGTATGCCGGTGATAAGACCAGGTGGATCAGACTGGCTAATTCATTGCGCCTGAGGTTATTGTTAAGGGTAAGTGGTAAACTTTCTAACGCAGCCGAAATTCAGGCGGTAGCATCCTTGCCCTTGATAAGCGATGTTCCTGAGAATGCCGCAATTTCATATATTGATGGTGCCAGATCAATGGCTTCACCAATGGGAAGAGCCAATTTAGACCCAATCGGAGATTTTCTCCTCTTCAGACCCAGTAAGACTCTGGTGGATACTTTAAAGGCATTGAATGATGGGCGGTTGACAAGATGGGTGGCTCCAATGGAAAGACCATGGGCCAATACTCAGGATTCTGTCAATCTCAATAGCGGTAGAAGAACGGTTATCGTAAAAGGATATTCTTATAATTACCAGTGGGAGTTTCTTGACAGGAATAATCCAAAAATTATACCGGTACTGCCTGCAATCATTGATGCAATGACCATTTATGCTGGGTATCCTTCCGGAAGTTCTGTTCAGGTACTTAATTCAAACGGCAGTTATGAATTCCCTGATACAAAGTGGAATTATAAGATATCCCTGTTCTCCAAATTGTTCAATGAAAATGCAAACCCATTGATCAGGGCAACTGTAATGCAGGCCGATGAGGTACAGTTTCTTCTGGCTGAAGCAGCAGTAAAAGGATTGATTACCGGGAATGCTGAAAGTTTTTATAAGAAAGGTGTTGAAATGGCATTGAAGCGATGGGGAGAGCCACTGCCAGCTAGCTATTTCAACAATCCTGTAGCGGCTTTCCCATCTGGTAGAAGTCAGCAACTGGCGATAATTGGTCTTCAAAAATGGCTGGGATTATTTATGATGGGCGTTGAGTCTTATGCTGATTATAGAAGAACCAGAGTGCCTTATATGGAAAAGAATGGTGTACTTGATCCTTCTTTGAACCCCTTTCCGCTTCGTTACAGGTATCCGGAATCGGAGTTTCAGAACAATTCAGGCAATTACCAATCAGCAATAGGAAAATTGGATAAGGGTGACACTGAGTTCTCCAAAATGTGGCTGCTGAAATAACTTGTTTATTAAACGTAAATAAATAATCGCAATGAATAGATTTTCATATAGAATTGGTATCTTTTTTCTGTCCTTCTTTTTTCTTTTATCCATTGCGAAGGCGCAAACAGTAATTACCCCTGCAACAGCATTGGATCATTATCTGCACAATGACGATAAGTCATTCCACTGGGAGATCAAAGAATCTTATAATATCGGCGAAGTGACGGTATACAACTTACTGCTCACCTCACAGAAATGGCGGGAGCATACCTGGACACATCAGCTGAGCATATTGGTGCCTAAGGAAATTAAATATGATGGCGCACTGTTGTTTATCACCGGTGGGAGTATTAATAAAGAAAATCTCCCTAACTGGAGTGGAAAAAGAGAAGAGGCTGGAGCTTTCGGTGCAGTAGCGCAGCAGAACAACGCTGTTGTTGCAGTTTTAAAACAGACGCCGAATCAGCCTCTGTATAATAACCTGACAGAGGATGCTTTAATCTCCTTTACACTCCATAATTTTAAAAAAGACGGAGACTATACATGGCCTTTGCTCTTTCCAATGGTTAAAAGTGCAAAACGTGCCATGGATGCCGTTCAGGAATTCACGAAACAAAAACTGAATCATGCTATCACCCGTTTTGTGGTATCCGGTGCTTCAAAACGTGGCTGGACCACCTGGCTTACCGGAGCCAGCGATAGCCGGGTATCAGCTATTGCTCCAATGGTGATTGATATGCTGAACATGCCTGTAAGCATGAACTACCAGGTGAAAGTGTGGAATGATTATAGTATCCAGATAGAAGATTACGTTAAGCTTGGTATCGTTCAAGACATGGGAACCGAAAGTGGCGCTGCCATCACCGCCATGATAGACCCCTATTCCTACAGGAAAAAACTGACGATGCCCAAAATGATCTTTATGGGCACAAACGATGAATACTGGCCCATCGATAATATCAAGAACTACTATGATAGTATTCCCGGTCAGAATCTGTTACATTATATACCCAATGTTGGGCATGGTATGGGCGACAAGAAAGAGGCCATGACAAACCTGAGTGCATTTTTCGGGATGACACTTACAAAAAGTATTTACCCGGTATGTACCTGGAAAACCACTGAGAAGAGAAAAGGCGTGAAACTTTCTGTTAATGCAACTGCAGATAAACTTACGGATGTGATCATCTGGTCGACAGACTCAAAGGACATGGACTTTCGTAATGATAAGTGGGAATCGAAGAGCCTGGGCATAAAAAGCAGGTCTAAAGTCATAGCACTACAGGCGTTTCCTGTAACCGGTTACCGTGCTTTTTATCTGAACTTAAAATACAAAAACGCTAATGGTGCTGAGTTTACAGAGAGTACCAGGGTATTTATGACAGATGATAAAAAAATTCTTTAGCTAAAGAATAAGTAATTCGTAATTCAAAAGATTATCAAGAAGAGCTTGTCTTAAATGTCAATTTATTTGATCGGCGAGTCATCCCGAATTTATTTTGGGATATAACATTCAAGACATTAAGATCATGGCGATACTGAATTCTCAAAAATGTGGCTATTGCAATAAATATATTAGTTAAAAAAACAATTTGTAATTAGAGACGAGCTTTTCTAAATAAATTCAAAATTCATCTCTTTTACAAAATTGCGTACGGAATAAATCATGACTCAATTTTTATTACTCATTTCATTCAATATTACTTCAATTTTTCATCAGACACGATCTAATTGTATCGCTGAACCTGGGCTACTCAACAAACTGAATGATTTTGCTGTATCCATAAAAAAAGTGTGCCCAGCAAAGAACCGAAGTTTATATAAAAAATTCATTACCCTTGTAATCGGAATACTTTGTTTTTTGACACAAGCGGAAACTTTAACCGCTCAAATTAATTCCCCGATTAATAATTCATTACTTGACCAACTGATCATTTCATCAAACGGTCAAAGCAAAAGATCATCCAGTACCGATTCAAATTTTAATGGCAATGGAGATTCTAAAGAAATTGCTCCCGGAGAGACGCTGGTTCTAGCAGATTTGGAAGGTCCCGGAATCATAAAGCACATTTGGAACACTTCGGCCTCCTTAAATCCATTTTCGGCACGTGCACTGGTTTTACGAATTTATTGGGATAATTCTGAGAAACCCAGCATTGAAGTGCCTTTGGGCGATTTTTTTGGAGTCGGACATGGCGCAAAAAAGGATTTTCAGTCATTGCCAGTAAGTGTTTCATCTTTTGGCCGGGCCCGAACATGTTTTTGGAGAATGCCCTTTAAAAAACATGCGAAGATTACCTTGTCAAATGATCTGCCCGGATATGGTCCGGTATATTTTTATTACTACGTCGATTGGGAAAAAGTTGACTCCCTTCCCGAAGATGTCCTTTATTTTCATGCAAGATACCATCAACAGCATCCGGCAAAACCCGGAGATCATGTAATTCTGAATACAGTTGGTCGCGGAAATTATGTTGGGACTGTTTATTCTGTTCTACAGGTAAAAAATGGTTGGTTTGGCGAAGGAGATGACCGATTTTATATAGACGGTGAAAATATTCCTTCCATACAGGGAACCGGAACAGAAGATTATTTCGGCGATGCCTGGGGATTCCGCGAGTTTGCCGGTCCTTTTCAGGGAGTCTCTTTGTATGAAGGTCCATTAGCCGGAGATCGCGTTGCGGCATACCGCTGGCATATTCCTGATCCAATTCGGTTCAAAAAGTCGTTAAAATTTACAATAGAACACAGGGGAAGTGTTGTTGACAATCAGGGAAACCAACTTTCAAGTTCCGGTGAACGGGCCGATTGGATTAGTTCAGTCGCATTCTGGTACCAGACTCCGATCGTTTTTTCAGATTCTGATATTCCGCCTGCAAACGAGAGAATTCCACCCTATCAGATTCTGCTCGCTTCAAGTTTGAAAATGAAAGCCACTCCTGACAGGATAACAAAAGAGATTGAAGGAATTCATTTCGCGCCGGAAACTCCGGATGGCGAAATTGAGTTTGAATTTGATGTCAGCAAATCAGGAAACTATAAATTATCTGCAGTTCTTGTTGACGATGTATTCGGAAGCAAATATCAGCCGCTTGTTGACGATAAACCAGCCGGGCCAATATTAGACATGGTCAGTAAAGGCAGTGATTGGAGAGAATATAATTTTGGCGTGTTTAAGCTTGATCGTGGCAAGCATAAGTTTAAATTGCAGGGGAAAGGAGCTTCTCCAAACAGAAGACCATCACTTCCTGAAAAATTCTCTATTGGAATCAGCAGCATAATCCTGTTACGCCTTGAAGATTTATAAAGATTGACGGAAGCAGGAATGATATCAGATATGATTACTGTTTAATCAAATTAAGATCATAACTATTCATTAATAAAAGAGAAAAATGAAAAAATTTTTGTTACGGTAACTGCAGATAAACTTGAGGATGTAATTGTTTGGTCTGCTGACTCAAAAGATAGGGACTTTAGAGATGAAAAGTGGGTATTCAGGGATTTGGGAATAAAAAATAAGTCTAAGATTGAAATTAAGGAGAGATATCCGGCAACGGATTACCATTCTTTTTATGTTGACTTAAAATACAAAGACGCTAATGGTCGTGAGTATATAGAGTGTACCAGGGCATTTGTGACAGACGATAAAAAAATTCCTTAGCTAAAGAATAAGTAATTCGTAATTCAAAAGATTATCAAGAAGAGCTTGTCTTAAATGTCAATTTATTTGATCGGCGAGTCATCCCGAATTTATTTTGGGATATAACATTCAAGACATTAAGATCCTGAACGTGTTCGGAATGACCTGTTCAAACTTTTAAGGCGACTACTTTTTTTAACTTAGATTGATTTTCAAACCGTCCATCAAAATAGCAAAATATGAAATCAAAAATTGTAAAACGAACGCTTTCCGGCCTGCTGCTTGCGATCATTTTATTCAGTCTGGTTATGGTTTCTCCGCGGTTGTGGTCAGTTATTTTTCCTGAAAAACCACCAGTGGGATATCATTTTTTTGCTTTGGACTACCTTGCTGTTGGAGTTGGACTGGAACACCTGATAAACAGAAATCCTGAAGTACCTGTAGATATTGAAGAAATTAAAAACATTGAGTACAAAAATATCGATGGAAAATCGCTGCAACTGGACATTTATAAACCGAAGAATCTGACAAAACCGGCGCCATTACTGGTCTTTATTCATGGTGGGGGATGGACGAGCGGTGAGCGCGCAGACTATAAAGTTTACCTGGTTGCATTTGCAAAAAAGGGATATGTCACAGCCACAGTTTCGTACAGGTTGCTCGGTGACAGCATTTATCCCGCTTGTATTGAAGACATCTCAGATGCTGTTCAGTGGTTTTTCAGGAATGGAGAAACATATAACTACAATCCGGATAAAATTGCATTGATCGGAGGCTCAGCCGGCGGACATCTGTCGCTTTTGGCTGGTTATGGCTGGCATAAACCTCATGTTATAAACGACAGCACAACTACTTCTGCCATTCCTCACCGAATAAAAGCTATTGTTGACTTGTACGGACCAGTTGACCTGACAACCGAATATGCAAGAAACCATCCAATGGTAACCAACTTTTTAGGGCATTCATATACTGAAGCTCCAAAACTTTTCAGTGAAGCCTCTCCGAACTACTATCTGGATAAAAATGATCCCGCGACACTGATTTTTCAGGGAACATCTGATGAACTTGTTCCGGTCAGCCAATCCGACAATTTAAAAGCCAGGTTGGATAGTCTGGGTGTTCCTGCTGTTTATTACCGCCTGCCATTGTGGCCTCACACCATGGATGTGGTTCAGCGGGTAAATGATTTTTGCCAGTTAAAAATGAACGCTTTTTTTGAGCGATACCTGAAATAGTAAAACATAAATGCGCAACATAATATGGAAATTAACCTATTCTCAATTCTTACACTAATTATTGCATTTACTTTCTCTTCATGCCAGAATAAAAAGAATGCTGCAGAACGCACCATCCCGATTAAAGTATTAAAAGATAAAATAGCGGGGGGATGGGCTGGCAAGATGATTGGCGGACGAAAGCTAAACCGGCAACGGGTTACCGTTCTTTTTATGTTGACTTAAAATACAAAGACGCTAATGGTGCTGAGTTTACAGAGAGTACCAGGGTATTTATGACAGATGATAAAAAAATTCTTTAGCCAAACTATATTGTAATGATATTTTATAAAAAATACATCCTCGTTTCGGGTATTAGCCTGCTGAGTATGTTTCTGATTTTCTTCTTTAGTACTTGCTATGTTGAAAGAACCTCCTTTTATGACGGGGATTATTATCAAAAAACCACAGTACGAATCGATAGCGTTAAATCAGCAATGGTCAGGGATAACGATTCCTTACAAGCCGGTTTTGCAAAGGTAAGTATCACACCGGGGCTACAAAATTCTGAAGATAATTTTTCGGAAGGGAAATTCATTCAGGTTCCACTTGCAGGTTTTGGCGCACGTAAAGGAAAAGCTGCCACAGGTGTTCACGATAGCATTTTTGTTAAAGCAGTTGCCTTAAAGGTAAATAGTCAAACGCTGGCCATAGTATGTGCTGATTTGTTAATTATGCCTCCCAATATTATAGATTCAGTTACCGCCTTATTATCTAAAGAGGGTATTCGGCGCGAGCAGTTATTTTTTTCTGCAACCCATACTCATTCAAGTCTTGGTGCTTGGGGTAGTGGCTTTATTGGTAAACAGTTTGCAGGAAAAGAAAGTAAAAATATTGAAAAATGGCTTGTTAATCAAATCAAGAAGGCTGTTACTTCAGCATTTGCAGATTTAAGTCCTGCCCGCATTGGATCCGGAAGTTTTGATGCCGCTTCATACACAAGGAACCGGCTTATCGGTGATTTGGGTACAAAAAATGATGAATTCAGTTACATTGCAGTTGAACAAATCGGTAGAAAAAAAGCGATAATTGGCTCATTTTCTGCCCATGCAACAACAATTGGAGCAGATAATATGGAGTTTAGCGCCGACTATCCGGGTTATTGGGAACGGAAAATTGAGAAAACATCGGCTGATTATGCACTGTTTGCTGCCGGTTCAGTGGGAAGCCAGAGCCCTGCCGGAAAGGGAAACGGATTCGATAAAGCAAAATTTATTGGGGAAGCATTGGCCGATAGCCTGAATATGCACCTGCCCCGTGTGGTTTTAGATGATAAAGTAACATTGTCTGCTATCTCTTTAAAAGTGCAATTACCGGAATACCATATCCGGTTAACGACAAAAATCAACCTTTCAACCTATTTAAGTAAAAAATTGATGCCACTGCCTGAAAATGTCTATCTGCAAGCTTTAAGAATCGGGAACCTGGTATGGATTACTACCCCTTGTGATTTTAGTGGCGAATACGCACTTCAAATAAAGAATGCTCTGGCAGCAAAAGGTTTTAAAGCGAACGTCACCAGTTTCAATGGTAGTTATGTTGGCTATATTATTCCAGGCCGGTATTTTTATCTCGATGAATACGAATCGAAACTAATGGGTTGGTTTGGCCCCAACATGGGTGAATATACCATGGATCTGATCCGCAAGATTTCAGATATCATAACTCAAACTGAAAAAATTCAATAAGCACTTGTAATGGTTAAAAAAATATTAAAATACCTGTTTTTTTCTATTTTAGGATTTATCCTGGTCGCACTTTTAGTGTTATTTACTCCCGCAATTTGGCATCGTTGGGTCACCTATCCACGTTTTGAAAAGCAGGTAAATGAGTTTCAGAAACTACGAAAGGAGCCAGCCGCCCTGACAAAACTTAATACTTATCGTGGAATACTTCATGCACATAGTTATTGGTCACACGACAGTGAAGGAACTTTATATGACATTATTCCGGCAGCAAAAAATGCCGGTATTGACTTTATATTCCTGACTGATCATCCACGCGGCAATATCGATACGCTTCCACGCGGATACAAGGGATATTTCGAAGGGGTTTTGATCGAGCCGGGCAGCGAGAAACAGGGACTTCTCACCTGGCCGCTTAATTCTACGATCATTGATTGGAATATTGATAAAGATACTGTTGTAAAAAATATTGTTTCCAGGGGTGGAATAATCTTTTATGCACATAGCGAAGAGCCGCATAACTGGGCTAATCAATATTATCAGGGTATGGAAATATACAATATTCATACGGATACCAAAGACGAATCGCTATTCCCACATATTATAAATTTTGTGGTTAATGGTAACAAATATCGTCATTGGGCCTTACGTGAAATGTTCGATGAGCAAACTTCCATTCTGGCCCTTTGGGATTCATTGAATATTAAAAGAAAAACCGTAGGATTTTCGGCTGTAGATGCACATGAAAACCAAAACATCCGGGCAAGATATTTAAAAGATGGCCGGATTGAATGGCTTGGCACTAATGCCAACGTCATCGATACCATGGAGGTGAAATTCTGGAACAAGTGGCTTTTTCAAAAACCTGATGAAAACGGCTGGGTTTTCAAATGGATGATCGATAGCTATAAGACAAGTTTCAATCATATCACCAACTATTTACTTGCAGACACTTTATCGACAACATCGCTGGCTGATCACCTGAAAAAGGGGCATCTTTATACTGCATTTAAAAGCCTTGGCGATGCCAGGGGATTCATGTATTATTCTATGAATGATAGAGATAGTATAAGTGGTATTCTCGGCGATTCAATTAAAATAGATCAGGTAAAGACACTTAATGCAGTCTCTCCCCTGCCCGGCCAATTCAGGTTGATACATGATGGTAAGACTGTAAATGTTTCTTCAGATAAGAATTATCAATACTCTTGGTCAGAACCAATACAAAAGGGGGCCTACCGGATCGAAATGCATATTAAATTGAAAGGAGAATTTATCCCCTGGCTTTATTCAAATCCAATATATGTCTATTGATTTTTATTCAACAAATCAATCATGTTATGAAGATTAAATTACTCACATTAGCATTCTTTCTTTTAATTACGGGGTTGAACCTAAACGCACAAACGTTTAAAGCAGGCGCTGCCTTAAGGGTTATTACTCCAGAAAAATTGATACCCATTTCCGGGGGAATAGGAACACCGGAAATGCCGACAGGTAAAAAAGGCGATCTTTTTGTTCGTGCCATTGTGCTGGAAAAAGGTGCGACAAGAGTAGCCATTGTAAGTGTCGATAATCTTGGATGGCCTGCCTATCTTGGCGACCGGTCGCGCAAGTTGATTAAAGGTATTTCTCCCGGGAATGTGCTGATTGGCGCCACACATGCCCATAGTGCCCCCGATGCCTATGGTTTTACGGATGAGAAAGGAAATACAGGGGCCGACCTTAAATACCTCGACTGGTGTGTTACCCAAATAGCTGATGCTGTTAATGAAGCTGTTGCAAAACTGGAACCTGCCTCCCTCAAAACAGCTGTTGGTGAGGCAAAGGGAAAAATTGCCTATAATTATTATGCAGAGAAATTATATGATCCACGTTGCGGTATTATTCAGGCAATCGCAATTTCAGGCAAAAATAAAGGGAAACCGATTGCTACCCTTGTCAATTACGCTATTCATCCTGAGATTCTTGGTACCGCCCGTAAATTAATCAGCCCCGATTTATGCGGTCCGCTTTATGACAGGATTGAATCAAAAGTCGGCGGAATGGCAATTTTCATGAATAGTGCGCAGGGTGGAATGATTACCGCCGACAATAGGCGGGAGAATGGTAAGCAGGCCAACGACTGGGATGAGTGTATCCGGATTGGTAACCTGCTGGCTGATGAAGCTCTACGGATTGTTGAACCAGCACCTGTACAGGAAAATCCCGATATTTATTGTGCTTCAAAAGAGATCAGGTTTCCTATCGATTCAGAACTAATGCGTTATGTATTTAAGCATTCATCCTTTGCGGCCCAAAGCAACAATAATAATAATTTCAATACTGTATCAACACGTCTGAACCTTCTGAATATTGGTAAAGCCCAGGTTATAACAATTCCAGGAGAAGCATTGCCCAATATCGGTTTCTATGTGAAAAGGAACATGAAGAGCAATCAACCCTTTCTTTTTGGCCTGACAAATGATGCATTTGGTTATATGCTGACCAGAGAAGATTTTGGCAGTTTCGAGCGTTATAATTACATCAGTCGTACATCGCTTGGCGAAAAAACCGGCAATATTTATGTGGAAGAGGCTATAAAGTTTATCAATGAAAGCCCTGCTCCTGTGAAGTAATGTCACATGTAATAAGTCTGTTCCGGGAAACGGCATAATAAAATTAGTTATTAAAACTGTCCTAAAAAATAAACAGGAAAATCACTTTTACAGTACTTATATTTCTTTAGGTTATTAATATCATTAATTGAAAAAATATATTGCTAAATTCATAATGAAAACCAAATTGCAAACCTTTTTTTAAGATGAAGCCGTACTTTCACAAAGTCCCAGTTACTTTGTTTAATTCATTTGGTATCAGGCATGATATCCGGCCAAATTTTGGAACCGTGTGGCATTATCATCCCGAACTTGAGTTGCATTATCTGATAAAGGGTGAAGGGGTTAGATTTATAGGCGATAAAATCAGTAATTTTTCAGACGGAGAAATTATCCTGTTAGGAGAAAATCTTCCACATACATGGAGATGCAGGGAAGAGTATTTCCAAAATAACCCTGCTTACGAAGTGGAGGCGATCGTAATGCAGTTCCTGCCCGACTGCCTTGGAAGAACCCTGTTAAGTCTTCCTGAAGCCTATCTTATCCCTAAACTCTTTGAAAAAGCTAAAAAAGGAATAATCATCCATGGTGAAGCGAGGGGAAAACTTGCTAAGCTAATGCATTCTGCCACCTATACAACTAACCTGGACAGGATCATCCTGCTTTTAAATATTCTTAAGACTTTGGCAGAAGCAGATGATTATACAATAATTGCATCCTCCCGGGCTTCTTACCAATCAAATGAGCAAGATACCAAACGCCTCAGCAAAGTATATAATTATACGTTATCCCATTATAAAAAGGAGATTAGTCTTGAAGAAATATCTTCTATCTGCAATTTGAGCATTACCTCTTTTTGCAGGTATTTTAAATTAATGACTATGAAAACGTATTACGATTTTTTAATCGAAATACGTATCAGCCATGCATGTTACTTTTTAGTGGAAGATAAATTCCATACTGAACTTATTTGCTTTGAGTGCGGCTTTAATAATGTTTCTAATTTTTACCGCCATTTCAAAAAGGTAATGGGAATGACGCCTTTGGAGTATAAAAGGAAATATCTGGCGGCTTAATGCTGCGGGCTAATTTTTAAGCAGAAAAATTTGAATGAAATTACCGTTCCAATATTATTTTGCCTCACCTATGACCACGTGCTTAACATTTACACGGTTATAAGTATACGTGATGTGCACTTTTCCATCCTTTGCCTGTATCACTGCGGGATAACTGAACTCGCCTTTTTGTTCATTTTCAAGAATAACCGCATCAGACCACTTTATGCCATCTTTTGAAACCGCAATGTTAAGTTTAGCTCTATCATTTCTCCCTTTAATGGTTGGGTTGTATACCAACAAATGCCAGCCGTTTTTAAGTGTAATAGCATCCGTACCAGAGCTTGGGTTTGGCAAGTCTGTTTTAGTAAATACTCCCCAGGTATTTCCATTGTCTTCAGAATAAGCTTGTACTATGGCATTGTTCCTGCTCCTGCACAGAATCTGTAACTTATTGTTCTGGTGGATTAATATGCTAGGCTGAATTACATTGAATTCTGTTTCAGGGTCAACCGGGATCAACTGCCAGGTTTTTCCCAGATCCGTAGATTTTTCTATGTGTGCTTTCCAGCTTTCCTTTGTTTCACTACTTGATGGAGAAAGAATGGTGCCATTAGCCAATTGAACAGGCTTGTTTTTGATCGGACCCAATATTCCCTCTGGTAATCTTTCAGGAGAAGTCCAGGTCTTTCCATCATTATTTGAAGTACGAACCATTCCCCACCAGGTGCTTGGCGATGGACCAACTTTATAGAATAAAAACAGCTTCCCTTCTTTTGCTTTAAAAAGTACCGGATTCCAGCATGGATGACGTAAAGTATCATTGATAATTCCATCAGCCATTTTTACCGGCTTGCTCCATACACCGTTTTCTTTTGTAGAAATCCATATGCAGACATCCTTTTCACCTTCGTCAGTGCCTCCAAAAGCGGCGGTCATAAATTTATTTGGTGCCACTTCTACAATTGTTGAAGCATGGCATGATGGAAAAGGAGGGGCGTTAAAGATAAGCTCATCACTTACTTTTTGTAAGGTAATTTGGCCAGTACAAGTAATCGCCGATAAAAGAAGCAATCCGCTTACAGTTCCTGATATTTTCATGATGTTATTCTTTTATTGATAATTAAAATTATATACATCAAGTCTTAAGGCCAAGTTCCAGCTCATTTTCCAGGTTTTTGTAATCTTTATAAAGCTTGTCAATATTTCTTTTAATCTCACTTGTCAAAACACCGACTTCCTGACGGGTAAATGTCGATATAGAAAGTCCCCTTTTTTGAAGGTAATACTTAGCTGTAACCGGATAGACATGATGCATCACTTCCATATTATCTATAAAGAACTGCTGCACTCTATCCACCTCTTTGGTTAAAGAAGAGTTATTGAAATTTTCGCATAGCCAAACAATAAGTTCTGGCCAATAATTCCCTTGTATACAGGAAAGTCCTGAAGCACCAGCTTTTAAAGATACAACTGCATGGCCCATATAAGCATCATACAATCCAAAGTCACGCTCATTGCCAGCCTTAAGTTTTTGTTTAACCTGTTCAATGTCCAGACAAGTATCTTTATGATAAATGATTCTGTTTGTAGCTACAAAAAGTTTTAATTGCTCTGGGGAGATGAGCCTTTTGTAAGGAACCGGACATTCATAAAAGCCCAAAGGGATACTATCAGTTAGGTCTAATAGCTTAAACATATGAGCATTAAACACTTCATCAGGCTCCTGCTGACTGGCAAGCATATTTGTAATAACAATTACAGCATCTGCGCCAGTTTCATAGATTTTTTTAACAAAATCAGCCTGGATTTGAATTTCCCCGCCAAATGTTCCGGTAGCAACAACACGCACAGCACCTCCCGCTACATTTACAACATGCTTTACAACTTGCAGCCTCTCTTGTTCTGTAAGCTCAAACATTTCGCTGGAAAGACAATTGGAAAATAAGCCCGAAGCACCCGATTTTATATAAAATTCCGTTAATTCCGTTAAGCCATTAAAGTCAATTTCGCCATTTTCTTTAAACGGAGTAAGCATTACGGGAATAAATTCTTTATGTATTGTGTTCATCTTAATATTAGGGATTTTTGGATTATATCTTTAAACTATTCTGTTTTTACAAGCTTTCTTCTGGTATAAGTTAGCAGCAGACCAACCAGGAATATGGTCATTGTGCCTATCACAATGATCATGCTTTTATGAAAAGGGCTACTTAGGAATGTATATTTTTCCGGGAAAAAAGAAGAGAACGTCATCCAGAGGATCACTAAAATCCCGATGATGGTTGCTGTTAACGCTTCTGTATTTTTACTTGTTTTGCTTACCATACCTAAAAGGAATAAGCCTAACATTCCTCCAGCAAAGATCCCCGACAATTCCCACCAGATATCCAATAAGCTTTTAACACCAATCATAGCTATGCCTGTAGCCATACCTAGCAATCCGAAGATTACTGTCCCTAAGTGGAGTACAAATAAGTTTTGCTTTTCGGTAATATCAGGTTTGAAATATCTCTTGTAAATATCTACAGAAAATACTGTAGCAGAAGAATTCATTCCTGAACTTATGGTACTCATGGCAGCAGAAAGAATGGCTGAAACAATCAGTCCAACTAACCCAGTCGGAATCTTGGTTGCCATAAAATGAGGCATCACCTTATCACCATAATCAGAAGGTTTCAGGGTAGAGGCCATTTGCCTAATTTCAGTAGCAGACCCAGTACTACCTAAACGTTCACCTGCGACCTGCTGTTTAATCATTTCTATAAATTCTGGGTGAACCTGATAATATGCATAGAGACAAGATCCAATAACAAAGAATAATAATGATGCCGGAACATATAACCAAACGCAGAGCCAAATGGATTTGGAAGCCTCTTTTACAGAAGTTGCCGTATGGTAACGCTGTACATAATTCTGATCCATTCCAAAATTATTCAGGTTAATGAAAAAACCGTAGAAGAGAACTACCCAGAAAGTAGACTCCGTAAAGTTTGGAGAAAAACTTCCTAAGCTAAACTTATGATCGTTTTGTCCTATTTCTATAATCTTAGAAACTCCACCTGGCATATCTTTGATAATTAAATAAACAATTAGCAATGCACCTATCGTTTTTATTACAGCCTGTACTACTTCAGTCCATATTACAGCTTCTATACCTCCAAGAACGGTATATACAATAATGCATACTCCCATTACCAGCATAATTGTTTGCATGCTATATCCTGTAAGGGCTTGCAGACTAAGTGCGATACCAAAAAATATAGTCCCCATGCGTGCTAATTGTGTTAATAAGAAGCATACTACTGCGTACGTACGAGCCCAGGCACCAAAACGATGCTCAAGATGTGTGTAGGCGGACACCCCTCCAACATTTCTATAGAATGGCACGAAATATTTTGAGGCAACCCATGCTGCCAGTGGCATGGATATACTGAAAACAAAAGCATTCCAATTGCTTCCAAAGGCTTTCCCAGGAACTCCTAAAAATGTATTACTACTTAAAAATGTGGCGTAGATAGATAAACCAATTGCCCATCCAGGAATTCTACCAGAGGCCTTAGTAAATTGCTCAGAACTTTTATTCTTCCTGGAAAAATAAATACCGACCAATACCATGGCAACCAGATATGCTGCAATTATGGAAAGATCGAGAATTGGAAGATTGTTCATCAATATTTATTGGGATGGTTAATAATTATAAGTACAAACATAATTGATAAACAAAACCTTTCTTTATAGCATATTCACTAGCTTTTGTATGATCTTATCTAGTAAGTAGGGAATAAAGAACAAGGAGCAAGGATCATGAAAATTAGTTTCAAATTACGTAAATCTGTCTTTACTCTTGGCTCTTTGTTCTTTAATCAATAGAAAAGGGCAATATCCTATAAAAAGAAGATAATATTAGATTAGAATTGAATGAATTTCTCATACATCTTTGTTGGTATCAATGTATTATAGTGGAAAATAGAATAGAATTTCATGAGAGATACGCTTATACTTATAATGATAGCGCTGTGCATGATCTCATGCCGGCAAAAATCAGAAAGACAAACCAGGGTAATAAATTGGAAAGACTTATTAAGCATGAAAGAGCAGCAACTTACGGTTGAAAATAAGGGCCATAATTTACATAACACACAAGTTTTTTCACCGGATGATCGGTGGATAGTCTATGATACCCGTAACGATGAAACGCGTATTGACCAAAACTGTTGTATTCAAATGGTTAATATAAATACCCGCGAAATCCGTTTGCTTTACACCACAGCGCATCAATCCGTCTATGGGCCGGGAGTAGGTGCGGCTACCTTTAATCCTATTGAACAAAAAGTATTATTTATCCATGGATTACTCAATTGTGATTCCAGCCGGCCCTATGGAATTGACAGGCGGACAGGCGTAGCTATAGAAACAGCTCAGCCCGGCTTGCCTGTCTTTATGGATGCAAGAGATGTTGTACCTCCTTTTACGCCGGGAGCTTTAAGAGGAGGTACGCATGCCCACACGTGGAGTGCGGATGGTAAATGGGTCAGTTTCACTTATAATGATGCTGTGATGGCGGAACTGGGTAAGAAAGATAAAAAGGTTAAAGATCTGCGAATGGTTGGTGTTATGGCGCCTTACGGTCCGCTTGAAGTGAAAAAAGCACCCGATGGAGAAAATAACGATGGAAAGATGTTTACGGTAGTTGTTACCCGCATAACAGAAAATCCAGCACCGGGAAGTGATGAGATAGAAAAGGCATATGAAGATGGCTGGATTGGAACGAACGGATATGTTCGTTTGGATGGAACAAGGCAAAAAAGAGCTATTGCCTTTTTAGGAGATACACGGGATTCGGCAAATAACTTACTGACGGAAGTTTTTATTACTGATGTGCCCGACGACATAACGAAAGCTGTTCCGGATAATCCTGTTGAAGGGACAGAAAAATCAAGGCCGATGCCACCGGCAGGAACAAAACAGCGAAGGCTGACTTTTACAGCAGACAGACAATATCCGGGTGTTCAGGGTCCCCGCCATTGGATGCGGAGCAAACCTGATGGGTCATTGATTTTTTTTATGATGATGGATGCCGGAATAACCCATCATTTTAGCGGATATCCCCATGCCGATGCAATGCAAAAGGCCTTAGATGTTGAAGCCAAGGTGGGTATCAAAGTGAATGTTTCTTGCCCCGAATTAAAATCGGATCCGGAGAAAACAGTCAGGTGTTTTATGAATCATCCTGCTGTTGCAGGTTACCACCTTATGGACGAGCCTGGTATGCCTTTATTCAAAGAGTTAGGAGATTGGGCAAGGCGAATTCAAACTATAGATAGTAAACATTTTTGCTATGTTAATCTATTCCCCAATATTAGAGATGAAGATTCTGCTCGACTCGGAACGAATAATTTCAGGGATTACGTGAGCGAGTGCGCAAAGCAAATACCTTTACAATTTTTATCTTTCGACTTTTATCCGGTTCTCAAAGACGGCCTTTCTAAAAGGTGGTACGAAAATTTGGAGCAGTTTTCCGATGAGGCAAAAAAAAAGCAGGTAAACCTTTTTGGGCATTTGCACTCACAACTAACTATGATGATGGGCACCTTACTCCACAAACACTTGCTTCGATGAGACTTCAAGTGTATAGCAATTTAGGATACGGCGCACAGGGAATACAGTATTTTACCTATTGGTAAGATATTCAATTAAAAATAATAAAAAATACCGGCATGAAAAAAATTGTGTTTCTGTGCGTTTTTGCTATCGTCTGTTTGGGTAGCGCAATGGCACAAGAAAAAATAGTTTCGACCAAACCTCTTCCTATTTTGGCTTGGGCAGGTATTCCTGCCGGGGAAACCAATGTTGATCGGTTTAAAGAGTTAAAGGGAATGGGGATAAATATAAATCTCTCCAGCTATCCCAATGCCGATGCCATGCAAAAAGCACTGGATCTGGCGCATGAGGTAGGAATGAAGATGGTTACATCCTGTCCGGAGTTGAAGACAGACGTAGAAACGACGGTAAAGAGGTTTATGGATCATCCGGCTCTTGCCGGTTATTTTTTAAGGGATGAGCCTGTTCGCAAAGACTTTGCAGAGCTTGGAGCCTGGGCTAAAAAAATAGAAGCTCTTGATAGCAAACATTTTTGCTTTGTGAATTTGATGGCAAGCATCCATACAACCAACACCGAGGCTTTGGGAACAGCTTCATATGCAGACTATGTAAGCACCTTCGCCAGGGAAGTTCCTTCACAGCTACTTTCCTTCGATTTTTATCCTGTCCTTGTTGATGGTGTTCATGAAAGATGGTATGATGGTTTAGAGATATTTTCGGCAGAGGCAAGAAAACTAAATAAACCATTCTGGGCTTTTGCCCTTGCAAGTTCGTACAATGAATTACATCCAATTCCAACAATTCCTGCGCTTAGGCTTCAGCTTTACAGCAACCTGGCTTATGGCGCTCAAGGACTGGAGTACTGGACATACTGGATGTCGCAGGGGCTTCGCAGCGCACCTATAGGACTAGATGGTAAGCGGACAGTAGTTTACGATATGATCAAAGCACTGAATAAAGAGATCCAGGATCTGGCCGGAGTTTTTGTGGGATCAAAAGTTGTATCAGTTGGACATACGGGGGTAGTGATACCCAGGGGAACCTCGCGTTTAAGTGTTTTACCATGGGCAATAAAGGTATTTGAAACAGAGGGTTCGGGAGCATTAGTATCTACTTTAGAGAATGGAGAGGATACATTTTTTGTTGTCGTAAACCGCGATCTTAAAAAGAGCATGCCTGTAATTATTTTAGGGGATGAGTCTGTGAAAAGAGTGCTTAAAGATGGTTCGATAGTAAAGGCAAGTAAATACGCTAATACTACTGAGTTAGAGCCTGGAGATATTGTTGTTTACATGTTCCCGACTAAAAAATAAAATCATAATGAGAAACATTATATTCCTTATCATTTTAACGATTATCAGTACCGGAGAGGCTAAGTCGCAGGAAAAGTTACAATCGGGAAAAGTGATACCAGTTATGTCATGGGGTGGCATTTCTCAGTCTGAGATATCAGTAGAGAGCTACAAAAAGTTGAAAGATGTTGGGGTGAAAATAGACATTGCCTTTTTCTCAAATGCCGATGCTATTGCTGCTGCTCTTGATGCGGCGGGTAAGGCAGGTATAAAGTTGATGATTTCTTGTCCTGAACTCAAGAGTGATCCTGAAAAAACAGCCAAACGCTTCAAAAATCATCCATCCCTTGAGGCTTACTATCTTGCAGATGAGCCGGGCAGACCACAATTTCAGGAACTGGCAGATTGGGCAAAGAGGTTAAAAGCAGTTGATGAAAAGCACTACAGCTTTGTAAACCTATATCCTAATATTAATTCTAATCAGAGCAAATTTGGTACAAAGGACTATAAGGAGTATATAGATACGTTTGATAACATGTTTCCTGCCCCCTACATTTCATTCGATTTTTATCCTGTAGTTGATGGAGCTGTGCACCCCAGGTGGTATGAGAACCTGGAGTTTTTTGCCAATAAGTATAATACTGAAGGAAGACCTTTCTGGGCTTTTGCTCTCACCACTTCCTACCTTGCGTACTCCAACGATTCTGGTCAGCCCACTTTAAATGATTTTTATCAGCTTTACAAATCCTACAATCCCGAAAAGACTTTTGTACATGATATTCCTACATTGGCAGAGTTAAGGTTGCAGGTTTATGCTAATCTTGCATATGGTGCGCAGGGTATTGAATACTGGAGCTTCAGGGGCTTTGGTTCCCCTCTTGATGCACAGGGTAAGCGCACGGTGGTATACGATAGGTTGCAGAAGGTAAACAATGAGATTCAGAATCTTTCAGGTGTGTTTTCAGGTGCAAAGGTTATATCTATTGTTCATACGGGTTTAAACATACCCAATGAGTCAAAGCGATTGTCGCAGCTGCCAGCCCCTATTAAGCTACTCGAAACAGTAGGTGAGGGGGCGGTTGTTTCAGTTCTTGAAAATGGAAAAAACACCTTTATAGTTATTGTCAACAGAGATTTTAAGAATGTGATGAAGCTAATCATTTATACTGATGACTCTGTAAAGAAGGTGTTTAAAGATGGGACTTTACTTCCTGCAAATGAGTACGCAAACGCAACGGAGGTGGATCCTGGAGATGTATCAATTTATATGTTTCCAACCACGAAATGAATCTGTAAATGAAAATTCAAACGTGTACAGTAATTAATTATTTATGAGGGATTTACAAATAAAGAAGCTTTCAGAGAGTTATGATGTGATCATTGTAGGCTCAGGTGCTGGCGGAGGTATGGCCGGATACGTACTCGCTAATGCAGGGGTTAAGGTATTAATGCTGGAAGCCGGGCCATATTTTGACCCTGCCAAAGATGCGCTACAATTAAAATGGCCCTGGGAATCTCCCCGCAGAGGTGCATCTACAACACGTGCTTTCGGGGATTTTGATGCCTCCTATGGTGGTTGGGAAATAGAGGGCGAACCCTACACAAAAAAAGATGACACAGAATTCAGATGGTTTAGATCACACATGTTGGGAGGACGAACCAATCACTGGGGCAGGATTTCCCTGCGGATGGGGCCGCATGACTTCAAAGGAAAAACTTTTGATGGTGTTACCGATGACTGGCCGATCAGCTATGATGATGTTAAACCCTTTTACGATAAAGTTGATCGTTTAATTGGAATATACGGAACGGTAGAAGGAATGGAGAATGAGCCTGATGGAATTTTTCTTCCTCCTCCCAAGCCAAGGCTTAATGAATTGCTTATAAAACAAGGAGCAAAAAAGGCCGGAGTAAAAGTGATTGCCGGCCGGGGATCTGTTTTAACGGAAGCTTTACCCGGAAATAAAGATCGTGGAGCATGTTTCTTTTGTGGGCAGTGTAATAGAGGTTGTAAAATATACGGTGATTTCTCGGCATCTTCCTGCCTGGTGATCCCGGCTATTAAAACCGGTAATCTCAAGGTGATTCCTAATGCCATGGTAAGGGAAGTTATCACCGGTAAAGATGGTTTAGCCACAGGTGTTTCCTATGTAAGCAAAGACGATATGATGGAGTATCAGGTGAGAGGAGGAATCGTTATTCTGGGCGCCAGTGCCTGCGGATCTGCCCGGATTTTACTCAATTCCAGGTCAGCCATTCATCCTAATGGATTAGCTAACAGCAGTGGTATTGTTGGCAAATACCTGCATGATTCTACCGGTTCTTCGATGTCGGGTTTTTTACCACAGCTATTGGACCGGAAAAGGTATAATGAAGATGGAGTGGGCAGTGCTCAAATCCTTTCTCCCTGGTGGCTTGACAATAAAAATTTAGATTTCCCACGAGGTTACCATATTGAATATGGCGGAGGAATGCGCATGCCATCTTATGGCTTTGGAGACGGAGTGCCGGTTATTAATGGAATGGTACCAGATCGTCAGGGAAAAATAAAGGATACAGGAGGATTTGGTGAAGCCTTAAAGGATGATTACCGTCGTTTTTATGGAGCAAATATAAGTATGGCGGGACGCGGTATGGCAATCGCCCGTGAGGATAATTATTGTGAAATTGATCCAAGTGTAGTGGATAAATTCGGTATTCCGGTATTACGCTTTCATTATAAATGGAGCGATGCGGAAATCAAGCAGGCCAGGCACATGCAGGAGACATTTGAATCTATAATGCATGCTATGGGAGCGATCGTTACCTCCAAAGCTAAAGGTAAAGAAGATAATTACGGACTTAAAGCACCCGGTGATATCATTCATGAAGTAGGGACCGTCAGGATGGGCGATGATCCTAAAACCTCAGCACTTAATAAATGGTGCCAGGCACACGATTGTAAAAATCTGTTTGTGGTAGATGGAGGTCCATTTGTGCAGCAGGGGGATAAAAATCCTACCTGGACCATTCTGGCTTTATCCATGCGCACCGCAGAATATATTATTGATCAAAGAAAGAAACAAAATATTTAACTTTATGAACAGAAGAGATTCATTAAAATCCCTTGGCCTGGGGGCAATCAGTACAGGTTTGTTACTCGGAGCCTGCAAGTTGGAACAAAAGAAATCGCCGGTATTGATAGACAACGTTAGTCTGCAGGAAATGGAGGGACGGGAAGATTTTGAGATAGAAAGATTGAAAAAATTAAGAAGTTTTCAATTTTTCACGGAACATGAACTGCTTACCATTACTGTGCTTGCCGATATCATCATTCCAAAAGATGAAATATCCGGCAGTGCCTCTGATGCCAAAGTTACGGATTTCATTGAGTTTATTGTAAAAGATATCCCCGAACACCAGGTGCCAATGCGGGGGGGACTAAAGTGGCTCGATGTACACTGTCTGAATCGCTATACCAATCCATTTAGATCCTGTACCCATGCACAACAACTGGAAATAGTGCAGGAGATTGCCTATCCCTTAAAGGCTAAACCCGGAATGCAGCAAGGCGTGGTTTTTTTTACTCGTATGCGCAGCCTCACGGCATCCGGATTTTATACCAGCAAAATAGGAATAAAGGATATAGGTTATCTGGGCAATGCTCCCGGAAAGTGGGAAGGCGTACCCGCTGATGTATTGGCTCAATATAATCTGCAGGAGGTGTAAGAAATTACCTTTGTTACCCAGTCCTTACGCCATACAGCCGGCAGGAATGAGGGTGGGCGAAAATAAACATGTTTAGAAGTGTTAATAAATAAATTATGACAAAAAAAACAGCAACCCGGAAAAACTCTGACACTTCAAGAAGGAGTTTCATTAAAAATTCTGCTATTACAGCCGCAACCTTCATGATTGTACCTCGTCATGTATTGGGAGGGAAAGGCTTTTTAGCCCCCAGTGACCGACTTATTATTGCCGGTGTAGGCGTAGGTGGCAAAGGTCAGTCTGATATTGACCATTTCTATAAGAGCGGGAAAGCCGATATCGCATATCTATGTGATGTCGATGACCGGAGATCCGCAAATACAGTAAAGAATTTTCCGAAGGCCAAATATTATAAAGATTGGAGGGAGATGTTTGAAAAAGAAGGGAAAAACTTCGATGCAGTTTCAGTATCCACTCCCGATCATACACACGCAGTAGTTGCCATGGCAGCGATGCAAATGGGTAAGCATGTGTATGTGCAAAAGCCAATGACACATGATATATACGAAGCACGTAAACTAACTGAAGCTGCTCAACGCTATAAGGTGGTGACTCAAATGGGTAATCAGGGTGCTTCAGGAGATGGTGTTAGGCAGTTACGCGAATGGTATGATGCCGGAGTTATAGGTGACGTCCATTCAGTTTATATTTGGACTAACCGGCCTGTCTGGCCCCAGGGTATTCCCTGGCCTGCAGACAAGCCGGCAATCCCAAAGGGCCTTGATTGGGATTTGTGGCTTGGTACGGCACCTTATAAAGATTATATAGAGAAATTAATTCCAGGAAGTTGGCGGGGATGGTGGGATTATGGCACAGGAGCGTTGGGAGATTTGGGTTGCCATTTAATGGAAGCACCTTTCAGTGTATTGAATCTAAAATATGCACTGGATGTACAGGCGAGTGTGAGTAGTGTGTATGAGGATTTTGGCAAACGGGGTGTTTACCCCGATAGCCCACCAGCATCCAGTCATGCAACCTTAACCTTTCCTAAAACAAATAAAACCAGGGGAAAGGTTACCATGCACTGGATGGATGGAGGGATTAAGCCGGAACGTCCTGAAGAACTTGGTGCCAATGAGCTGTTTGGAGATGGTAATAGCGGAATTTTATTCGTTGGCACTAAAGGGAAAATGATGGCAAGTGAATATGCTGCCAACCCTCGTCTTTTACCGCTTACCCGTAACGAGGAGGTAAAAGTGAAACAAACATTTGCCAGAGTTCCGGGAGGTGCAGATGGCCACTATGCCCAGTGGGTTGAAGGGGCTATTGCCGGATATGGTAAAAAGGAGCTTAGTTCTCCGTTTGATTTAGCTGGACCCTTAACCGAAGCGATATTAATGGCAAACCTGGCTATCCGGGGAGCCGATATTCCTAAACTGCGAACTTCCGGCAAAGGGTTTGATTATCCAGGCAGCAATATGAAATTATTATGGGATAATCAGAATATGCGGGTAACCAATTATGATGAAGTCAATAAATTTGTAAAAAGGGAATACCGGCAAGGGTGGAGTCTGGGAATTTAACAGCATATTTAATCAATGGTCCGATTAAAATTAGTTTATGAAAAAAAATATTTTATTCTTTGCGGCGATATTGATTTTAACAGCTTGTTCAAGTCTGAACAAAGCAAAGCATAGCAGAGGCTGGATTAGCCTGTTCGATGGTAAATCATTTGACGGTTGGAAAGCCGGTGAAAACCCTGGTACTTTTAGTGTCGAAAATGGCAGTATTAAGGTGGCAGGTCTGCGCTCGCACTTGTTTTATGAGGGATCGGTCATGAATCATAACTTTAAAAATTTTGAGTTTAAAGTTCAGGTAATGACCAAAGCCGGGTCTAATTCAGGCATCTATTTTCATACGGCGTATCAGGAGAAAGGTTTCCCCGACAAAGGATATGAAGTGCAGGTAAATAATTCTCACACTGACTGGAAAAGAACAGGCAGTTTATATGATATACTGGACATCAGGGAAGTTTACGTGCAGGATAATGTGTGGTTTACTGAACATATCATTGGTCAGGGCAAAAAGATCACTATTAAAATAAATGACAAGACAGTTGTCGAGTACACGGAACCTGACAATGCAGTACCTCCTGAAAATCATTCCGGTCGATTGATTTCCAGTGGGACATTTGCGCTCCAGGGTCACGATCCGAAGAGCGTAGTGTTTTTCAAGGACATAATGGTTAAGCCCCTATCTGATTAATTTAAATATAAACTTGTAAATAACATATCAAATTATATGAAACCCATTGTTCAAATTTCCCTTGACCTGACCAATATTGACGAGGCACTCGAAACTGCCGCACTGGCCATTCGTGCGGGTGTCGACTGGCTGGAAGCAGGAACGCCGCTGATCCTTGCAGAAGGTTTGCATGGGGTGAAACAATTACGTAAGGCCTTTCCAAATGTTCCTATCGTGGCTGACCTCAAAACGATGGATGGCGGTTATCTCGAGGCCGAGATGATGGCGAATGCCGGTGCCACACATGTTGTTGTTATGGCACGGGCGCATGAGGAAACTATAAAATGTGTAGTTAAGGCTGGCCGTGATTATGGCATCAAGGTGATGGGCGACAATTTAGGCTGCCCTGACATGGTTGAAGCAGCAAGATGGCTTGAAGGCTTAGGTTGCGATTATGTTATCCATCATATTGGTTACGATGAGCGAAGAGGCATAGCCGCTCAAGGGAAGCGCATGCCCAGCCCAATGGATCAGCTTCGTGAAGTGGTAAGGGCTGTAAATGTTCCTGTTCAGGCGGTAGGTGGATTAACATTAGAACAGGCTGTTATGTGCCCTGAGTACGGAGCGCCGTTAGTGGTTTTGGGAGCGCCATTAACTATTGATGCTGATGCATTTAAGACTGCCGATGGTAATCTGGAAGAATCCCTTCGTTTGATCTGTGCTAAAATACATGCCTATGGCGATGTGGATTTTAATAAAATCCGTATTATTTAAAACAAATCATTAATCATAAATTAATTAATTACAAATGATAACATCTGCGGCAGTTATTAATTATTCCTCTGAAAAAGGCTCTGTAGAAATCAGGGAAATATCCAAACCTGACATTGGAGAAGAAGATGTGTTGCTTGAAGTGGCAAATGTGGGTGTTTGTGGCAGTGATCTGCATCAGTGGACTGCAGATCATAGCTGGCAAGTAAATTATCCTGTTGTTCTTGGACATGAATTTGGAGGACGAATTGTAGAACTGGGTAAGCGGATAACAGACTGGAAGCTTGGTGAGCGAGTAGTTAGTGAAACAGCAGCGGTGATCAATCCAAATAATGCTCTTTCGCGGACAGGGTTGTATAACCTAGACCCAGGCAGAAAAGGGTTTGGTTATGGAGTGAACGGGGCTATGACCAAATATGTTAAGGTTCCGGCCAGATGCCTTCATCGGATACCGGATCACCTTCCATTCGAAGAAGCATGTCTCACAGAACCGTGTTGTGTTGCTTATAATGCCGTAGTTGGTAATTCCAGGATTAAACCCGGGGATCGTGTGATAATCCTCGGTCCGGGTACCATAGGTATTCTTTGCGCCGCGATGGCAAAATTATGCGGGGCTGATGTAGCAGTTGTAGGGCTGGAGGGAGACCGGCACAGACTCGAAATCGCAAAAAAATATGGGTGTGAAGTAATCATCGGTGATGCAACAGATTGGTCAAGGCAAAGGGATGGCTTGGGCGCTGATTTTGTTATTGACGCGGCCGGCTCCAGTATGACCCTTAAAATAGCGATGGATCTGGTACGGCCTAATGGCCAGATTACTAAAGTAGGATGGGGTCCGCAACCACTTGGTTTTTCTTTAGATCCACTAGTTCAGAAAAATATCACCCTCCAGGGGAGTTTCAGTCACAACTGGCCGGTATGGGAAAAAGTAATCGCACTCTTAGCCAATGGCATGCTGGACGTTAAACCTATTATAGGAGGCGTTTGGCCTATTACCCAATGGCAGGAAGCATTTGAAAAAATGCACAGGGGGGAAGTTGTAAAAAGTGTACTTAAACCGGTATAATTTATGCGATTGCAAAGTAAAGTGATCATTATTACCGGTAGCACAACCGGGATTGGTAAAGCTATAGCATTACGTTGTGTAGCAGAAGGTGCCCGTGTTGTTATTCACGGTTTGGAAGAAGGCTGGGGCAAAGCGGTAGTTGATGAAATAGGAAAAGATAAAGCCCGGCTTCACATTGAAGATATCAGCCAGGAAGGTGCCCCCGGCCGGCTTGTTGATCTTGCCGTTCAGTCTTTTGGGAAACTGGATGCTGTGGTCAATAATGCCGCAATGGTGGTTTCCTCTACTATTCACACGACAGATAAATCTTTTTTGCAAAGGGTTTTGGAAGTGAATACCATAGCCCCATTTGAATTGATAAAAGTTGCATTGCCTTATTTAACGAAGCAACATGGTTGTATATTAAATATTGGCTCAGTAAATGCGTGGAGCGGCGAACCCAATCTTTTTGCCTATAGTGTTTCTAAAGGTGCCTTAATGACTATGACACGGAATCTGGGTGATACATTACATCGCGAGAATGGTGTGCGGGTAAATCAAATAAATCCTGGTTGGGTACTGACAGAAACAGAAATTCAAAGGAAAAAGGATCAGGGCTTAACAGAAAATTGGTACGAAGATCTTCCTTCAGTATATGCACCTGCCGGCCGGATTTTATGGCCGTCTGAAATTGCCGCATCTGCTGTTTATTGGCTTGCTGATGAAGGCGGCCCTATTAGTGGTCAGGTGGTAGACCTGGAACAACACCCTTTTATTGGACGTAATCCTCCCAAAGACGCATCCACTATTAAAGTATTAAAATAATATAAGCGTATTATGCCTAAATTAGCAGTATTCCCCAAAGCATTCATGCATGCTCTTTGTAAAGATGGAAGTATGCGCATTACAGAATGGATATCATTGGCCGTAAAACTGGATATTGATGGATTGGAATGGTATGCCGGGTTCCTGGAGATGGCCAATGAAAAAAACTGGCCAAAATTTCGCCGGCAGGTAGAAGATCATGGAAAAGTGATACCCATGATGTGTTGTTCTCCTGATTTTACCCATCCGGATCAAGTATTCCGGCAAAGAGAAATAGAAAAGCAAAAGAGATGGATTGATATGACTTTTGTATTGGGCGGTTCTTATTGCCGGGTATTGTCAGGTCAGAGACGTCCCGGGCTTTCAATGGATGAAGGTGTGAAATTAGCAGCTGATTGTATAGCTGCCTGTTTGCCGTATGCTCAGGAACGAAAAATTACTCTTATCCTGGAGAATCATTACAAAGACGATTTCTGGGAGTATCCGGAATTCGCACAAAAGATGAACGTTTTCTGTAAGCTTGTGGATAGTTTGGAACATCCTTTTTTTGGAGTTAATTATGACCCCAGTAATGCTTTTTTAGCGGGAGAAGACCCCCTTGAGCTTCTCAAACGTGTATCTCATCGAGTGGTTACTATGCATGCCAGCGATCGGTATCTAAAAGAAGGGACCCTTGAAGATTTACGGAACGAGGAAAATGGTTCTACAGGATATGCAAAGAGGCTAAGCCATGGTGAAGTTGGTAAAGGACTGAATGACTATGACACCATTTTTTCTGAATTAAAAAGAGTGGGTTTTGATGGTTGGATAAGTATCGAAGATGGAGTGGATGGCATGGATCAGTTAGAGCGTAGTGTGGCTTTTCTACGCGGCAAGTTGGTACAATATTGGCCGGTTCAAGCCGATCATTCAATAATAATCTCCTAATGACGGGTACAAACTTTCAAACTACGCCGGTATGCTGTTTTGGTGAAATTCTGTGGGATATTTTACCTAATGGGCCACAGCCGGGGGGTGCACCTTTAAATGTAGCCTATCACCTGACCAAATTAAACGTCTCAACTAATTTAATCAGCAGAATAGGTAAAGATCCGGAAGGAAAACAGTTGGAAGACCTGATGGATAATTGGGGGATAGGGAAACATCTTTTGCAATCAGATACTGTTCATGATACAGGTCGCGTAATAGCAAAAATTAGTGCCGGTGATGATATGAATTATGAGATTATGTTTCCCGTAGCATGGGATTTTATAGAAGTAAATCCCACAGCCATAACAAGAGTAAAAGAATCAAAATATTTTATTTATGGTAGCCTGTCTGCCAGAAATGTTACTTCGAGAAACACACTGTTCCAGCTCTTGAATTATGCAAAATTCAAAGTTTTCGATATAAATCTGAGACCTCCTTTTTTTGAAAAACATTTTTTAGAGAGTATGCTTAAAAAGGCCGATTTACTTAAAGTAAATGAATCTGAAATTAGAGAAGTACTTGGAATGTGGAAGTGTGACCTTGAAGATGAGAATGCTCAGGTTAATTTTATAAAGAAAAAATTCAATATCAGGGAAGTTCTTATAACTAAGGGCGCGAATGGAGCTTCTTATTATACCTCAAATTCGGTTTATCATGCGGCTGGTATCCCAACTAAAGTTTGCGATACTGTTGGGTGCGGTGATTCATTCCTGGCGGCATTCATTAACGGTCATTTTTTAAAGGAATCTCCTGAAATGATCCTGAAAAAAGCAGTGGCAATGGGTTCATTAATCGCTGGTAAAAAGGGAGGATGCCCGGAATATCAATTATCTGAATATAAGGATTTATTAGGTAAGTATAGCAGTGATTTGAATATAGCAACATAACTTTAATAACAATAAGATGCAGTATGTTAATCGTAGTCAACTATTCTGGGAAAGTTGTCTTGCTTTATTAGTCACCTCTTTGTCACTCGGGATACGTGCCTGAATACTTAATGAATTAAGTTCAAATTTCCAGCTGAATGCAACACAATTAAGTTCCATATGCGTAAAAGGATTGCCGGCAAACAAGTGTCACTTACAGGGATCAAAGAATATATTCAGTAATTATGTTTGTTATCCAAAACACTTGTCGTCATAACTGTGTGAGTTCTGTACAGTCAATTTGTATCCCCGATTCTCTGCGGAGGAACCTTATTATGGAGCCGCGATCGGTCGCTATGGGAACCGTATTGCCAATGGTAAATTCACACTTGACGGACAAGTCTATACACTGAACGTAAACAATGGGTCCAATACTCTGCATGGTGGCGGGGACAGCTTTGAGGCAAGAGTTTGGGATGCAAGTCAGACCGACATCTCAACACTGATGCTTTCTTATTTTTCAAAGGATGGCGAAGGTGGGTTTCCGGGCACCCTGGATGTAAAAGTTGTCTATACTCTTACAGATAACAACGAATTGAAGATTTATTATACAGCCACAACAGATAAAAAAACCATTGTTAACCTCACTAATCATGCTTTTTTTAACTTAAATGGCGAAGGCAGCAATTCTATAACGGATCATATCCTGATGCTTGATGCCAGCATGTATACCCCAATTAATAATACACTAATCCCTCTTGGTAAGATTGAAAGTGTGATAAACACGCCATTGGATTTTAATACTCCTACCGAGATTGGTAAACGTATAAATGATAAGAATGAACAGATTGACCATGGACTTGGATACGATCATAACTTTGTATTAAACCGTAAAGGTGCAGATGTATCTCTGGCTGGGACAGTATTAGGACCAAAAACCAGCATCATTATGGAAATATTTACCGAAGAGCCCGGGGTTCAGTTTTACAGTGGTAACTTCCTGAATGGCAAAGACAAAGGTAAAAGCGAAAAGTATTACGAATACCGTACAGCATTCTGTCTTGAAACACAACACTTCCCTGATTCACCAAACCAGCCTGAATTTCCGTCGACAGAGCTTAACCCTGGTGAAATCTATAAAACAAGTTCGGTATACAAGTTCTCAGTAAAAAAATAAATTTTTCGATTTTTTTCAGCTTCCGTGGCCTTCTGGTTTGTTCCACATGTTTGATAAAACTTCTACTTGCTGATTTTTAGAGAAAAATCAGGGAATTTATCTTCCTTTTTGGGTTTGTCCAGATATACTTCGCCCATCAGATTCTTCTTTTTTCTTTTTTTAGGCTTAGGCTGCTTGCTTAATTTCTTGGGCGGCCCTGGCAACCAGCATTATAACGGCTTAGATTATGTGGTTAATGAGATAAAAGACGTGGCAAAAAAGACAAGAGAATTGAAATCCTCAAAAGCCAAAAAGCATTGGTCACTTAAAATAATCTTGGTCGATTTTTAAGAATTTTTAGCTAAAATATAACTGTTAATCAATGACTTATCGGATAAATTTCACTAAATTCAAAATTTTTCGGGCAGATATGAGAGATACATAATCCATGATCGGTGTATGATAATATCCTATAAAAAGAAGATAAGATCAGATTAGAATTGAATGGGTGTTTCATACATATTCGTTAGTATCAATGTATTATAGGGGAAAATAGAATAGAATTTCATGAGAGATACGCTTATACTTATAATGATAGCGCTGTGCATGATCTCATGCCGGCAAAAATCAGAAAGACAAACCAGGGTAATAAATTGGAAAGACTTATTAAGCATGAAAGAGCAGCAACTTACGGTTGAAAATAAGGGCCATAATTTACATAACACACAAGTTTTTTCACCGGATGATCGGTGGATAGTCTATGATACCCGTAACGATGAAACGCGTATTGACCAAAACTGTTGTATTCAAATGGTTAATATAAATACCCGCGAAATCCGTTTGCTTTACACCACAGCGCATCAATCCGTCTATGGGCCGGGAGTAGGTGCGGCTACCTTTAATCCTATTGAACAAAAAGTATTATTTATCCATGGATTACTCAATTGTGATTCCAGCCGGCCCTATGGAATTGACAGGCGGACAGGCGTAGCTATAGAAACAGCTCAGCCCGGCTTGCCTGTCTTTATGGATGCAAGAGATGTTGTACCTCCTTTTACGCCGGGAGCTTTAAGAGGAGGTACGCATGCCCACACGTGGAGTGCGGATGGTAAATGGGTCAGTTTCACTTATAATGATGCTGTGATGGCGGAACTGGGTAAGAAAGATAAAAAGGTTAAAGATCTGCGAATGGTTGGTGTTATGGCGCCTTACGGTCCGCTTGAAGTGAAAAAAGCACCCGATGGAGAAAATAACGATGGAAAGATGTTTACGGTAGTTGTTACCCGCATAACAGAAAATCCAGCACCGGGAAGTGATGAGATAGAAAAGGCATATGAAGATGGCTGGATTGGAACGAACGGATATGTTCGTTTGGATGGAACAAGGCAAAAAAGAGCTATTGCCTTTTTAGGAGATACACGGGATTCGGCAAATAACTTACTGACGGAAGTTTTTATTACTGATGTGCCCGACGACATAACGAAAGCTGTTCCGGATAATCCTGTTGAAGGGACAGAAAAATCAAGGCCGATGCCACCGGCAGGAACAAAACAGCGAAGGCTGACTTTTACAGCAGACAGACAATATCCGGGTGTTCAGGGTCCCCGCCATTGGATGCGGAGCAAACCTGATGGGTCATTGATTTTTTTTATGATGATGGATGATGATGGAATTGTACAGTTCTATAATGTTTCACCAAATGGAGGACCTGTCAGGCAGATTACAAAAAATAAATTCTCTGTTGAAACTGCTTTTAATATTAGTCCTGATGGTAACTATCTGGTTTACGGTAGCGATAATAATATTTATGTTACGGAAATAGCTGATGGAAAGACTAAGCGGGTGAGTTTGGTTCATGCTGACAACACCGGCATAGTAAGTAACGTAAATTGGTCGAATAATGGAAAAATGATCACTTATAATCGGAAAGTAAGTTCGGGAGATACCGGTTATTCCCAAATATTTATTTTGAAAATGGATCAATAAATGAAATTGAGTATTTTAATTGTAGGGATGACATTAGGTACTGCCTGGGCTGTCAGAGGGCAGTTCGGACACGAACAGGGAGCTGCTTGGGCCGGGGGGATTGGTGCCTTAGCTTTAGTCTTGGTCTCACAACGAAAGGATTGGCATGCTAAGATGCTTATGATTGCCTTCAGTTCAGCGATTGGCTGGGGCGCTGGTGGAATGATCAGTTATGGAAGGGTGGTAGGTTACGGTAGAAGTGATGATTTTCTCAATGCGGCTTATGGTTTGTTGATGCTTTTCGTAATTGGTGGTTTGTTCGGTTTAATGGGAGGAGGCCTTGCAGGGCTGACATTGGATTCGACAAAAGTTAAAAAAGTTAAATGGGGGGCATTGATTGCGGAAATGGCTGCAGGCGGAGTTATTGCCTATTATTTTCTTATTGTTCAGCTCGAATTATTGATGACCCCTCCCCGGTCAGAAGCCTGGGCCGTTAGTTTGGGGGCCGGGCTTGCCATGATATGGTATATGGCCAGGAATAATCACAATTCACCTTTAAGGGTTGCATTCTATTCGGCTATGGGGGCAGGTTTTGGGTTTGCTTTTGGGAATTTTCTGCAAATACTGGGAAATATTTTGGAGATTGATTTTAATATGTGGAATGTTATGGAATACAGCATCGGGTTTTTCGGTGGTACATCAATGGCTTATGGCGTATTTAGTTCTGAATGGCCGGAAGAATCTTCTATTCCGAACCGATGGGAAAATACAGTCGCGTTTTTAATGATTTTTGCTTTTATCCCTTTCATCGTATATATTGAATCGCCCCGTTTGTTTGATACACTACTAGGAAAAGCAGGTGAGCAGAGCCCGGATAATATTTCACTAACAGGCAGTTTAACGGCCCTGGTAACAATAGGAATTGTTTCGCTGGTCGGATGGTTTAAGACAATTAACTCTAAAAACTCATTTGACAGAAAGAATGTATTGTTGCTTTTTGTAATTTATTTTTCAGCTTATATAATTATCAGTTATTGTGTTACTGGCTTATTCAGAGGAGTTTTTGTTCTTAATCAACACTTGTATGTGGTTAATTTTATTGTAGTATTAATTTTAACAGGAAAACACTCTCCTGCCTTCCTGATGCATCCGCTTCCGGATATAAATGGCAAAAAATGGTTTCAATATTTAGTGGTTATTGTTTCCGCGGTTATTATTCTCGCGTTAATCTCAATTAATATTCATGGTGAAATGGCCGGTGCACACAATCGTTTTCCACTCTATTAACACTGTTAATCAATGACTTATTGAATTAATTTCACTAAAACCAGAATTTTTCAGACAGATATGAGAGTTACAAAATTCATGGCCGGGGTATGATAATATCCTATAAAAAGTAGGTAAGATTAGATAAGAACTGAATGAGTTTGTCATATATCTTAGCATGAATGTATTCTATTGGGAATAGAATTTTCATAAACCTTATAAATATGAACCATAAATTTACGATGATTATCTTATTCGTTTTAGGATCATTTTTTGTTTCTAAGACGAATGCTCAAACTGAAGTTACAGGAATAATTACAGATTTAAATACCGGTGAGACTTTGCCGGGAGTCACTGTCAAAATTGAAGGGACATCCCTCGGGGTCTCTACCGATTCTAAGGGTAAATACACCCTCAGTATCCCCTCTCCGAATACTAAATTGGTGTTTAGTTCTATAGTTTATCAGCCCCTCAGGCAATTACAGTTGATGGCAGGACAATCCATATCTCATTTACAAATCAGATTGCTGGTACTGAAGGTCAGCCTGCAGTAAAAAATATTGCTCATGCAAGCTTTTCTGAAATTGGCTCATTGAGTAAACAGATAAAGATTTATTTTTTGGCTTTTTAAATAAAAAAATATGCGTTTACAAAAAACTATTGTTGCTGCCTTTCTTTCCTGCTTAGCGTATGTTGCCATGGGGCAGCAAACAACAGCGCCACTTCCCGTATCAAAGAACGGTTTTGTGGTAATAGCTCATCGGGGTAGTCACCTGGTTAAACCCGAAAATACATTGGCAGCAATTGAGGAGGCTATTAAGGCAGGTGCTGATTATGTAGAGATTGATCTGCGGACCACTAAAGATGGTCAAATTGTCTTGTGTCATGATGAGACAGTAGACCGCACCACCAATGGTAAGGGACGTGTTCAAGATCTGAACTGGGAAGAGGTTTCTAAACTCGCTGTTGTGAGTAAGGAAGGGAAAGAATACCGCATTCCCGAATTCAGGGAAGTATTGAAAGTTTGTAAGGATCGGATTAATATCTATCTGGATTTTAAAGAAGCTGATGTAGCGGAAACCTACCGGCAGATAAAGGCTGGAGGAATGGAAAAGCAGGTAGTGGTTTACCTGAACAAAGTAGAGCAATATACTGCCTGGAGAAAAAATGTACCGGCCATGCCACTCATGGCCAGCCTGCCCAAATCGATCAATACTAAAGAAGATCTTTTGGAATTGCTGGACAAAATGCAATTAGAGGGTTTAGACAATGTGAAGGATACTGCTATGTTAACGGTTGCCCGTGAAAATGGTATCAACGTTTGGCTGGATGTGCAGGGCAGAGATGAAAACCCTGCAAAATGGAGCGAGGCCATGCGTAAGGGCATACAAGGCGTACAAACAGATCACCCGGAAGCGTTGGTCAGATATCTTGAACAAAACAACCTGCGTAATGGCGCCACGGTATTAAAAGTTCGCCCTCCGGTAAAGATCATTCCCACTTATCGTACCATATTGGATGTTCCATATAGTTTAGCGAGTTCTGAAAATGTGATGGATGTTTACTTTCCGCAGATATACGATAGCGCTAAAGTGATTTTATATATACATGGAGGAGGCTGGACTTCCGGCGATAAAGGAGAATTCCCTAAAACCCTTATTGAAGAGTTGGTGGGGAAACGAAAATATATCCTGGTGTCTATGAATTACCGGCTGGTCAAAGATGGTAAGAACAGGTTCCCGGCACAAATGGAAGATGTAACAAATGCTATAAAATTTCTGAACGGGGCAGCTAAAAAATTTCATTTTAATGAAAATGAATTTGCACTGATGGGAGGCAGCGCAGGAGGCCACATGGCCATGTTATATGCGTATGGATACGATGTTAATAAACAGATAAAAACGGTTATTGATCTTTGGGGACCTACGGATTTAACTGATAAATCTGTCAGAACACCTGACTCAGATGCCGACCGTATTTCAACAAATTTTTTAGGAGATCCCAATGCTCAGGCAAAAATCAGTTTTGAGGCAAGCCCCTATTACAGGGTCACTAAAGAGTCAGCTGTACCTACTATTTTCTTTCATGGAGAGGCCGATCCGCTGGTACATGTATCCCAGGCAGAAAAAATGTATAAAAAAATAGTATCTCTTAATGTGCCGGCACAATATGAGGTATACCCCGGAGAAAAACACGGCATCGGAGGAGCCATACGATTGGATGTATATACCAAGACCATTGAATGGCTGGAAAAATATTTTCCGGCAAAATAATCCTGTTAACATAGTCTGATACACCATAGCAACAATATTAAAAACATAAAAATGAAAAAATCTTGTTCCATACTTTTATTATTGTCATTCCTTGGTTTTGCATATCGTAGTTCAGCTGCTGCTGATCCGGATATTCCTTTTAAGCAGGCTGTGTCGGTGAAATATAAAGTTCCCGGGATACTGAAAGGAGCCGAATTAAAAAAGCTGGTTATTGATTATAATGATGTTGTTTATGTACTTAGCGATAAAGGGCTATATAGGGTAAACGGCCAGGAACTGGTTAAAGACCTTCGTTATACACCCTTATCAGGAAAAAACCCAATAGATATTGCTGTTCAGGATGGTTCCGGTCATTTGTACTATTTGTACGAAGATAAAGTGCTGACCAACGGTTATGCAGGTGTTCCTTATACTATCCTTCCCAAAGGCAAATACAATCAGTTTGCTGTTGCAGCAGATGGTTCAATGCTGCTTGCAGATGATCAGTCAATTGGATTCATCAGAGAAAATAAGTTGTCTGAGATCGCACTGCCGCAAAATGAACAGATACGGAATGTTTATATACATGATGGCATTTTTTATGCTTTAGGCGACCAGGTATTGTACCGGCTTGCAGGAGATCATTTGTTGCCTTTATATAAAAGCAATGACATCAAAACAGTCGCTTTCCATAAAAATGAAATCATTGTTGGAACCGCAAACGGATATTATGGCATTCATAATACTAGTGGTAATCTCACATTTGCTTTACAGAATAAAGTGCCTGTACCAAACATCAATTCTTTGATGGTTGCAGGTGATAATATATGGGCAGGTACAGACGGTGGTGCATTTATGAAAGAAGCGGCAGGCACATACCGGTATTATGCATCTAAAAGATGGTTAAATGATGACCATGTAGTTTCTCTGGCAGCAGACAGCAAAGGAAATATGTATTGCCTTACGATAACCGGGCTCAATAAAATCGAATTTCTGACACAAACCCTATCTCAAAAAACCGCTTATTATCAGGATAAAATCAGGCAGCGTCATATTCGTTATGGTCTTATTTCAGAAGTGTTTTTTGAAAAGCCGGGCGATATTGGAGCTGTAGAGATGAAGGATACGGATAATGACGGATTATGGAGTTCCTTTTATCTCGGGAGCCAGGCTTTCCGCTATGCGGTAACCAAAGAAAAAAATGCTAAACGCTATGCCTGGGAATCTTTTGAAGCATTTGAAAGATTACTCTCAGTTAATCCTTTAAAAGGCTTCCCTTCAAGAACATTTGAACGTATAGAGTTTCGAAATTCAGATCCGGAAGCATGGAGAAAGTCGCAGGATCCGGAATGGGAATGGAAAGGCACAACCAGTAGTGATGAGTTTGTAGGGCACATTTTTGCAGCTGCCCTTATGAACCAATTTGTCGCTGAAACAGCCGGAGAGAAAAAAAGGGTGGCAGATTTTGTCGATAAGATCCTCACCCATATCATTGAGAACAATTATTATTTTGTTGATGCGGATGGCAAACCGACCCGCTGGGGAAGATGGAATCCGGAATACATAAACTGGTATCCGGAATCTATCGTCGACAGGAAACTGGGCAGTACAACTATTATTGCAGGGCTGCAATTAGGTTATGCATTAACAGGTAAAACGTTATATAAAACGGAGGCATTCCGGCTGATGGATCAGCATGCTTATCTAAAAAACATTTTAATTGATTTTAATAAAATACAGGTAACATCCGGTTACACGCACATGGGGGCTACGATGGGCGATGGCTGGAATCACTCAGACGATGAAATGGCTTTCCTTACTTACTGGGTGCTTTACCATTATGCTTTTAATGATACCCTGAAAAAACAGTTTGCAGGTGCTATCCGGGATCATTGGACGATAGAATCACCGGAACGGAATGCGTTATGGAACCTGATCGCCAAAGGAACTGCCGGTGTTTATGATAAGGAATCTACTTTATGGTATTTGCATGAATTTCCGATGGATCTGATTAGCTGGACCATTAAAAATTCGCATCGGAAAGATCTTGTTTTTCTTCCCAAAAATCTACGTGAGCAACATACCAAAACATTGCTACCTTCGGGAGAGCAGCCTATGCACCGGCATAATGCCAATCCATTTGACCTTGATGGAGGTGATGGCGGACACTCCGAGCTTGCCGGCGATGAGTTTCTCCTGCCTTATTGGATGGCCCGTTACCTGAATGTGATAAAATAACCTGTTGTTGAATAAATTGTTGCATCAAAATAAATTGTACTTATGGGCTACTTTTTTACCTTATTACTGGTGTTTGTTTGTTCATGGGCTACGCCCGTTTTTAGCCAGGAAAAACTATCCTCTCCATCTATTAAGTTTGAATCTTTGATTTTTGCTCTTCAACAGGAGCATGTACATGGAAGCAGCCTGGTAGAACTGCCCAATGGGGATATGTTAATTGCCTGGTTTCAAGGTAGTGGTGAGCGGCATGCAGACGATGTACGGATAATGGGTTCCCGCTTAAGTAAAGAAACCAATGCCTGGAGCAAACCTTTTGAATTAGCTGATACACCAGGTTTGCCTGACTGCAATCCGGTTCTTTTCCTGCTTGGCGAAAGATTGTATTTGGTGTGGGTTGCTGTCCAGGCTAATAAATGGGAGCAGTCAATCCTTCGTTTTAGAACTTCGACCAATTATCATAACGCTGGTCCACCGGTATGGGAATGGCAGGATAATATTTTGCTTAAACCGGATGAGCTATTTGCGAAAGAAGTAGAGGCAAAATTGAAATCGCTTCCGGATTTAAATGAGGGCTGGGCTGAATACGCTCCTAAATATGATGACATGATTACGGAAGCCAGTAAGGATATTACAAAAAGGAGCATGGGCTGGATGACCCGTATAAAACCGCTGATATTAGCCAATGGAACGGTGTTGTTGCCTTTATATTCTGACGGATTGAATATGTCGATGTTAGCCATTTCTAAAGATCAGGGAAAATCCTGGCAGCCCAGCTTACCAATTGTTGGCAGAGGACCAATACAACCTGCATTGGCGCAAAGGAAGGATGGGACAATTGTAGCTTATATGCGGGATAGCGGAAATGCCCCGAACCGGGTACAGGTAAGTGAATCTACAGATGAAGGAATGACCTGGGCTGCGGCGCAAAAGACGAATATACCCAATACTGCAAGTGTGGAGCTTACTATTTTGAAAGATGGCAGATGGGCTTTTTTGGGGAATGATATTGGGGATGGGCGCTATAGATTGAGTTTATACTTATCAAACGATGAAGGAAGAACATGGCCCTCAAAAACTATTATTGAACAGGATACATCCAAAAAGGGAAGTTTTTCCTATCCTTCATTAATTGCCGGAAAGGATGGATTGCTCTATATTAGTTATTCCTATCATCCTGAAAATGATAAAAAATCCATTAAATATGTAGTGGCAGACCCTTCGAAAATTAAGAAATAATCTATACAGAAAGGTCCGGGGGTATCTGTATAAAACTCTCAGGATTAATGTAAAACTTATGAAAATAAATATGAATTATAAAACAATATTACCCGTAATCCTTTTCGCTTTTTCATTAAACTCCTATTCACAGAGCCTGTCAGTAAAGTTAGGATATAATGCGAACGATCGTATTTTAATTATCAATAATGACGATGCCGGAATGAGCCATTCTTCAAACACAGGCACATTTGAAGGTTTTGAAAAAGGAGTAATCACTTCGTCAACCATCATGGTGCCCTGCCCCTGGTTTTCCGAAATCGCTGAATATGCCAAAGCGAACCCAAAAAGAGATTTCGGAATACATTTAACTTTAACATCCGAATGGAAATATTATAGATGGACAGGAATTGCCCCTAAAGAAAGCGTAAAAGGATTATATGACCCAAATGGTTATTTATGGAGGAGCGTAGAAGACGTTTATAAACATGCTACCCCTAAAGAAGCACTTATAGAAGGTCGGGCTCAAATTCAAAGGGCTTTGGATGCTGGAATTAAGATTACTCATATTGACTCTCATATGGGTACATATCAATTAAATCCGGAGTATATGAAAGTTTATTTGCAACTAGCTCTTGAATTCAACCTTCCACTACGTATGGCATCTCAAAAAACTATGGAGAAATTTGGTTTTGGGGATTTGAGAAAAGAATATTCTGAAAAAGGCCTGGTATTTACCGATTATTTCATCTATGATGAACTTCAGAATTACAAGGAGGTAAAATCATTTTGGACGGATATTGTCAAAAACTTAAAACCAGGTGTAACTGAGCTATATATTCATGCTTCAAAGATGAGTGATGAGCTAAAATCCATTACCTATAGTTCAAAAACCAGAGCTGAAGAAGCACAACTTTTTACCAATGATAAGGAATTTAAGGAGCTTTTAGAAAAGGAAAATATTAAGCTCATCAGTTATAGGCCCTTACTTAATTTACAAAGAAAAACTCCTCAAACTAATTAAATTATGGAATCATCAGTACTCACTGCTTTATTAATGCCAATAGCCTTAGGAGTTATTATGTTAGGTCTGGGTTTATCCCTGCAAATTGCTGATTTTAAAAGAGTTGTGTTATATCCAAAAGCAGTGGTTGTGGGATTATGTTGTCAATTAATCCTGCTTCCAGCCATTTGTTTTGGATTAACGCTGTCTTTTGGCTTATCGCCCGAGTTGGCAGTTGGTTTAATGCTGCTTGCAGCTTCTCCGGGTGGGCCTACCGCAAACCTATATAGCCATCTTTTTAATGGGGACGTAGCTTTAAACATTACTTTAACAGCAGTTAACAGTGTATTAGCGCTTTTTACTCTTCCGTTAATTGTAAATCTGTCTATTCACTATTTTATGAAATCAGGCCAAATTGTTCCGATGGAATTTCAAAAAGTATTAGAAATCTTTCTTATAGTCTTAATTCCGGTTTCTATTGGAATGTTCTTCAAATCACAATTACCTAATATCACTCTTAAAATTGAAAAAACGGTTAAGATTTTATCTGCTTTATTTTTGGTTTTAATAATAGTGGCAGTTATTCTAAAAGAAAAAGAAAATATAGGTGCCTATTTTAAACAAGCTGGTTTATCTTCTCTGACTTTCAATATTATAAGTTTGGTTCTTGCATTCTCATTAGGCAAATTATTTAAAATAGAACATAGGCAATCTATCGCTATCGCTATGGAAGCAGGTATTCATAATGGGACTTTAGCTATTTATATTGCTCTTTCAATTATTGGGAATAGCATAATCAGCATTCCAGCAGTAATTTATAGTATTATAATGTTTTTCACCGCTGCCATCTTTGGATTCATTATTAATTCCTCTAAGAATGCATCAATTCCTAATTAATTATTCCAAGGTTTAGATAGTTCTTTTAAATAGCCGAGCCTTAAAAACCAATTAACTATTTGATAATCAAGTTATTAATTGATTTATTGGCATAATTTTTGCACTATAATATGCTCGAACCTGCCTTGCGGCAGCATGAAGAGCTTGGGGGGAAACGGGCCCGGGGCGCTACTGTTGACCGTGGCTACAAGGGAAAAACTATGATCGGGGGAACAGAAATATTAATCCCTAAACCGTTCAACAATAAAAAATTAAGCAAATACAAGCAGGCCAAATTCAGAAGATTCTTTAAACGCAGGGATTATAAAATATACCTGGTCATCCAGTCCCGCACGTGCGGGACATTGGGATAAAAGCCATAGCTGTTCAGGCCGGATTGTTAACATTTACCAGCCCCATGTGCGGGCCATTGTTCGGGGAAAAGCAAAAGCCATGGTGGAGTTTGGCGCTAAGCTAGGTGTGAGTGAGTAGAATGGCTATGTCTGGATTAATACCCTCAGCTGTGATGCCTATAATGAGAGCAGCGATCTAAAGAAACAAGTTGAGGCCTATCGCCAGCTTAATGGACATTATCCTGAAGTTGTCATTGATGATACCATTTACGGCACTAAGCTGAACAGGGACTGGTTGAAAGAACAGCATATTCGTTTTAGGGGAAAAGCACTGGGCAGGCCTTCAAAAATCTCACAATCCCAGTATCAGAAACGAAAGTTTAAAAAGGAACTGGGCGAACATAACCACATAGAGGGAAAGTTTGGACAGGGAAAGAACGGATACAACCTCAATAACATACAGGCCAGGAAAGCCCGCACGTCGGAATCCTGGATCGCATGTATCCTGTTTGTAATGAACCT